>JAUNSA010000238.1 GCA_030539405.1 Propionibacteriaceae bacterium | reverse complement strand
CTCCAGATCAGCGTGGAACAGGGGCAACCCGTGAAGCACCGCCGCCGAATGTCGCGCGAACCACGAGGTCGCACCAATGTGCGGGACCGCCGCGCGCATCCGCTCGCGATGCAGTTCACGTTCGTCCTCGGGCGGGTCATCGAGCAGGACGCCGCGGCGCAGCTTGATCTGAAGTGGAGGAACAGTCCGGGAGTCGTTCACGGGAATCAACGTGTGCATGTCCCAGACAATCGGCGGTCCGTCCCCGAATGGTGCACCCACTTTCGCGCCCTGTGGAGAAGTGCGCTGTCAACGCGGGGCTGTGGACAACCTGAGCCCGGGTCGGGCTTCCCTCTTCGTAGTGGCGGAGCTCTGGGTGGACTGGACCCAAGCCCTGGGCGGGTCTCAGCGGAGCCCTCGGCGGACTGAACCCAAGCCCTGGGCGGGGTTAAGCGGAGCCCTCGGCCTCACGCACGGACGCCTCGAGCGAGCGGACGGCGTCACGGACGGCCTGGTCGGCGTCCACCCCGGACGCCTGGGCGCGCGCCACGAGCGCCACGATCGACTCGCCGACCTCGGACGCCGTGATCGGCTCGTCAGCCAACGCGACGGGGACGTCGTGGGAGCGTGTCCGGGCGATCACCTTGGTCGCGCGGGCGAGCGCGTTCAGCGGCGGGATGCCGTCCAGCGCCGAGGTGCGCCCCTTCTCGGCGCGCTTGCGCGCCTCCCAGGTGCCCATCAGGTCGTCGGGGATGGCGCCGTCGCCGAACACGTACGGGTGCCGCGCGATGAGCTTGTCGGCGATGCCGGCGGCGACGTCCTCGATGTCGAAACGTCCCTCGGTGCGGGCGATCTCGGCATGGAAGACCACCTGCAGCAACAGGTCGCCGAGTTCTTCGACGAGGTGCTCGTCGCTGGTGACTTCGGGGCCTTCCGTGCTCTCGATCGCCTCGACCACCTCGGCGGTCTCCTCGATCAGGTAGGTGACCAAGGAGCGATGGGTCTGCTCGGCGTCCCAGGGGCAACCAGCGCGCAGGGCGGCCATCACCTCGAGCAGGCGCTCGAGCTGGGGGTGCGGGCCGGCCAACGGGCTCAGTTGACGATCGCGGGGGCGGTCGTCGCCAGCGAGGAGTCGACCAGCGTCACCTGCGCGGGATCCCACTGGCCGTAGCGCGGGTTCACCTCGATGTCGAGCTTGCGCAGCTCCTCGAGGTAGGTGTCCTCGCCCAGGTCCTCGAGCACGACGTAGGTGGTGCCCACGGCGTCCCCCCATGCCTCGCCACCGGGCAGCGCGGACACGGCCGCGACGAGCTGGTTCTGGCTCACCACCGCCGACTTCTCCACCGAGGACACCTGGGCGCCGGTGGTGGCCGCGATCTGGCGGGACGCCTCGCCGAGCAGCAGGTCGTAGGTGGCCTGCTTCAGCGCAATGTCACCGCGGGTACCGGACGCCTCGACGATCGTGTTCGCCACGCTCCGCACGGCGTCATCGGCGATGCCGACCCCGCCGACCGTCGCGGCCGACCCCGGGGACCCGACGCACCCGGTCAGGGCCAGCGCCCCCACGCACACTCCAGCGGCCAGGACGCGTACTGCCTTGTTCATGCTGCTCCAGCTCCTCGGGCGATCAACGATCAGACGAATCGGGTCGATCCTAGCCCGAGCTCGCAGGCACCTCACGCCACGAACAGCGCCGTGACCGCCTGGGTGGCCCACTCGAGCAGCTCGCCGTCCTTGACGGGCTGGCCGGCGACCGGGCGCGTCATGGGGCGGGGCAGGAACAACTGGTGGGTCTGCTTGTTCACCCGCGAGCCGGGGTACATGCGGGTTCGGCGCATCTCGCGCGAGTCGGGCAGGACCGCCGGGGCGAACCGGATCATCGTCCCGGCCGAGAGCACCTCGGTGATGCCGACGCTGCGGCACAGCATCCGGAACCGCGTGACGGCGAACAGGTTCTCCACGGGCTCGGGCAGCGGGCCGTACCGGTCGAGCAACTCGGCGCGCACGGCGTCCAACTCGCTCTCCTCGCGCACCGACGCGAGCCGCTTGTACATCTCCAGCCGCAGCCGCTCGGACTCGACGTAATCGGTGGGCAGGTGGGCGTCCACGGCCAGCTCGATCTTCATCTCGGGTTCGGGTTCGGACGCCTCACCGCGGAAGTCGGCCACGGCCTCGCCCACGAGCCGGATGTAGAGGTCGAAGCCGACGTCGGCGATGTGGCCGGACTGCTCCTCGCCGAGCAGGTTGCCGGCGCCGCGGATCTCCAGGTCCTTCATGGCGATGGCCATGCCGGCGCCCAGGTCGGTGTGGGCCGCCATCGTCGCGAGCCGGTCGTGGGCGGTGTCGGTGAGCGGCTTGTCGGGCGGGTAGAGGAAGTAGGCGTA
>JAUNSA010000078.1 GCA_030539405.1 Propionibacteriaceae bacterium | reverse complement strand
TGCCCGATGACCTCGGCGCCGTTGACAGCGACGGCAAGGGTGACACGGACGGGATGGGCGACGCCGACGACCTGGGCGATGTCGACAGCATGGGCGACACCGTGATCCGTGTGCGCCTGCCGGAGGGAACCAGCTCCTCCTGATCCCCGCCGTTAGGATGGCCGGGTGAACTCTCCCGACCTCATGATGTGGATCATCGCGGCGGTCGTCGCCGTCGTGGCCGTGGCTGCGATCGTGACGGGCGTCGTCGTCACACGCGGACGCCGTCGGCGCGAGCTGGAGCGGTCCGAACGCACCCCGATCGAGACCCCGACAGCCCCCACCGCACCGCCCACCGCCCCGGGTGAGGTCGACGTTGCGACCGAGCCGGACGCCGGCGTCCAGGAGGTGCCCACCGACCGGCCCGAGGCGGCCGGCACCCGGCTGAGCCGCCTGCGCCGCCGGCTGGCGGGGTCCAACAATGTGCTCGCCCAGGCGCTGCTCGGGCTGATCAGCACCGACCGGCTGGACGCCGACACCTGGGACGACTTCGAGGCCACCCTGATCGGCTCCGACCTGGGGGTGGGCCCGACCACCGAGCTGGTGGACAACCTCCGCAAGGAGCTGGCGATCGACGGGGTGAACGACCCCGAGCGCGCGCGCACGGTCCTGCACTCCGAGCTGGTCAAGCTCGCCGACCCGACCCTGGACCGCGAGCTGAACGTCAGCGGTGGCGACGGCCTGCCGGCGGTCGTGCTGGTCGTGGGCGTCAACGGGACGGGCAAGACCACCACGGTCGGCAAGCTCGCCCGGCTCCTGGTCGCCGAGGGCAAGACCGTGCTGCTGGGTGCCGCCGACACGTTCCGCGCGGCCGCGGCCGACCAGCTCCAGACCTGGGGCGACCGCGTCGGCGTCGACACCGTGCGCGGTCCCGAGGGCGCCGACCCGGCATCGGTGGCGTTCGACGCGGTGGACGCCGGCGTGGCCCAGGGCGTCGACGTGGTGCTGGTCGACACGGCCGGACGCCTGCACAACAAGTCCAACCTGATGGACGAGCTGGGCAAGATCCGCCGCGTCATCGAGAAGCGTGCCCCGATCACCGAGTGCCTGCTGCTGCTGGACGCGACCACGGGCCAGAACGGCCTGATCCAGGCCCGGGTCTTCGACGAGGTCACCGACCTGACCGGCATCGTGTTGTCCAAGCTCGACGGTTCGGCCAAGGGCGGCATCGTCGTCCAGGTCCAGCGCGAGCTCGGCATCCCGGTGAAGTTCATCGGCCTGGGGGAGGGCGCCGACGACCTGGCCCCCTTCACCGCCGAAGGGTTCGTGGACGGCCTGCTGGGTGAGTGAGGTCACCGTCCGCCCCGCCACCAGCGGGGACGCGCCGGCGATCACGGCCATCTACAACGCCTCGGTCGCCGTCGACACCGCGAGCTGGGACGAGGACCCCGAGACGCCGCAGCGGCGCGCGCAGTGGCTCCAGGAACGCGACCAGGCCGGCGACGTCGTCCTCGTGGCCGAACGCGACGGTGCGGTGGTCGGCTACGCCGGCTACGGGCCCTTCCGCCCCAAGTCGGGCTACCGGCTGACCCGGGAGCACTCCGTCTACCTCGCCGACGACGCCCGCGGCCAGGGCATCGGCCGGCTGCTGCTGACCGCGTTGATCGAGGCGGCCCGCGCCCGTGGCGTCCATGCCCTGATCGGCGGCCTCAGCCAGGAGAACATCGCCTCGCTCCGCCTGCACGAGGCCCTGGGCTTCCGCGAGGTCGGACGGCTGCCGCAGGTGGGTGCCAAGTTCGGCCGCTGGCTCGACCTCGTCCTCGTCGAGTTGGTCCTCGACGACGCCCCGCAGCCGCCCGGACGCCCCGACACGGCGTCCGACACCTGAGGCCAGCGCCCGTCGTCAGCGCCCTGTCGTGAGGGTTCGGCGAGCGGCGACCTCGTCGGGCAGGTGCGGCAGGGCCAGCTCGCCCAGGATGCGTACCACCTGGGCCAGGGCGGTGTTGCGTTCGGCCTGGGATGAGGTGGACGCCGCCAGCCGGGCGGCCTTGGCGCCCCGCTCGGCCAGCGGTCGGGATGCTTCGGGGAGGTGGGCGTAGCCGATGGTCTCGGCGTGGGCGCGGGCGGCCTCGAACGTCACCTGGACCATGCCGGCTCGGCGCACCACCTCGGGTTCGGGTGTGGCAGAAGTGACGTCGGCCCACAGTGCGAGAGCGGTCTCGAAGGCGCGGGTGGTCGGCACGGCGGAGTCGAACAGGGCCGAGCATTCGATCCGGTAGCCGATCGAGCCGAGCAGGCGCCCGTACTCGGCCTTGATGACGTCGACGCGATGCATGGCGCGGGTCCGCTGGGCGGACGGCCCCCTGGCCTGCTCGACGAGCTCCTCGACACCGATGGGGGTGCCGTCGGCGCCCCGGACGCGGGGGGCGCCGCGGCCCGGGAACTCCAGTGGGGGAGCGACGACGGCTCGATCCCCCAGGATCTTCAGGTTCAGCGCGAGGGAGTCCAGGGTCGTCTCCCCGGGCAGCTCGACGCGGAGCAGGCGGTCGGGGCCGGGGCGGATGAGCCACGCCTCGACCGAACGCAGCCCGGTCGGGATGCCCGTGGAGTGGAACCGGGGGATGCGAGCGACGATGGCATCGGCTCCGGACAGGATCACGAAGGACTCCCCGACGAGCTCGTTCAGGGTGGTGTCCAGGGAAAGGTCGTCACCAGGGGTTCGGGTCATGGCAGGATCGCCCGTCGCTCGCCGACCAGGGAGGGGACGCCCGGGTCGATGGCGGGCAGGTAGTACAGGGCCAGGTCGTTCAGCAGGTCGGCGGCCTTGCGTGCCGCCGCCTCGCGCTCGGGGGCCTCCTCGGTGCCCAGTGCCGTGGTGACCACCAGGGCCGCCCGCCGGGCGGGCTCGCGGGCCGTCGTGGGCAGGTGCTCCAGGCCGAGATCCTCGGCGATGCGCCGCGCCGCGGCGAACGACTCCTCCAGCTCGGTGGCCAGCGCGTCGGCGTTCTCGGCTGCCGGATCCCAGGCGAGCAGGGCGAGCTGGAAGCGCTGGGTCTGTGGGACGGAGGCATCGAACAGCGCCGAGTTCTCGATGCGGTAGATCACATCGGAGAGCAGTTCCCCGTACCTGGCGCGGACGACGCCTGCCCGGTCGGCCGGGGTGGGGCCGCGCCCCGACAGCGGCGGGGCCGAGGGGAGCAGTTCGAGGACGCGTCGGGGTGTCAGGTCGCGCCAGTCATCGGTGATCTTCGGGCCGGGGGCCAGGGACGGAGTCCCGGTGCGCCGGGGCCAGAACAGGGCGCCGACCAGCGGCCCGTACACGACGGCGAGAACACTCACGCCCGGGTCGCCGGCCGCGAAGGCCCGCCAGAGGACGGGCACCATGATCAGGACAGCGACGACGACGGACAGGACCCGTCCGCCGACGGCCGGCCAGCGTACGGGTACCTGGGCCGCCCGCAGCGTCCGGACCCGGCGCAGGGCCAGCAGTGCGGCGTCCAGCGGTGTTGCCTCGGGCAGGACTGAACGCCACGGCGCCCCCCACCGGTGGGAGGCCACGTCGCCGGTGTCGAGGCGCCGCAACACCTCATCGATCCGGACGCCGCGGGGGTCGGCGCGGAAGCGAGCCACGACGACATGGGAGACCTCGTCCTCCTCCTCGTCCTCGACGGCGTCCCGCACCTCGGCGACCACCGACGTGCCGATGAGGTCCCGCAGGGGTGTGTCGGCAGCGATGGGGGTCCAGGACATGGCGTCGAGGATAGTGGTCCCCCCGTTGCCGCCCGGACGCCCCGACGCGGCGTCCGATACCTGAGGTCAGCGCCCTGTCGTCAGGGTCCCGTCGTGAGGGTCCGGCGGGCGGCGACCTCGTCGGGCAGGTGCGGTAGGGCGAGCTCGCCCAGGATGCGCACCACTTGGGCCAGGGCGGTGTTGCGTTCGGCCTGGGATGAGGTGGACGCCGCCAGCCGGGCGGCCTTGGCGCCCCGCTCGGCCAGCGGTCGGGATGCTTCGGGGAGGTGGGCGTAGCCGATGGTCTCGGCGTGGGCGCGGGCGGCCTCGAACGTCACCTGGACCATGCCGGCTCGGCGCACCACCTCGGGTTCGGGTGTGGCAGAAGTGACGTCGGCCCACAGTGCGAGAGCGGTCTCGAAGGCGCGGGTGGTCGGCACGGCGGAGTCGAACAGGGCCGAGCATTCGATCCGGTAGCCGATCGAGCCGAGCAGGCGCCCGTACTCGGCCTTGATGACGTCAACACGGTGGCGTGCCTGCTCGAGCCGCGCGGAGGGGCGCCGTGCCGCGGCGAGGAGGTCGTCCACGCCCAGACGGTTGCCGTCCGCGTCACGGGCGTGGGGGGCGCCGATCCCCGGGAAGTCCAGGGGCGGCACCTCCACCGCCCGGTCGGCCAGGATGCCGAGGTTGAGGGAGAGCGAGTCCAGCGTCATGGAGCCGGGCAGCTCGAGCCGGTGCAACCGGTCCGGACCCGGGCGTCGCACCCACGCCTCGATCGCGCGGGGGTGGCCCGGTACCACCGAGGTGCGGTAGCGCGGCACGCGTCCGGCGATGGCGTCGGCCCCGGAGATGATGAGGAAGGACCGCCCCAGGAGGGCGTCCAACGTGGTGTCGAGTGACAGCTCGGCTGCGGTGGCGCTCACGACGAGATGGCCCGTCGCTCGCCGACCAGGGACGCCACCCCGGGGTCGATCGTGGGCAGGTAGTACAGGGCCAGGTTCGACAGCAGCTCGGCAGCCCGCCCAGCGGCTGCCTCGCGCTCGGCCGGCTGTTCGGTGCCCAGCGCCAGCGCGGCTGCTCGGGACGCCCGCTGGGCGGGTTCGCGCGCGGTCAGGGGGAGGTGGTCGAGGCCGAGCCGCTCTGCGTTGCTGCGGGCCGCGGCGAACGATTCCTCCAGCTCCGTGGCCAAGGCGTCGGCGTCGTCCGCGTCGGGCTCCCAGGAGAGCAGGGCCAGTTGGAAGCGTTGCGTGGCGGGGACCGAGGCGTCGAACAGCGCCGAGTTCTCGATGCGGTACACGACGTCGCCGAGCAGCTCCCCGTAGGCGGCGCGCACGACGTCGGCGCGGTCGACCGGGGTGGGGCCCTGGGCCGACAGGGCGGTCGCGGGCGGCATGAGCTCGAGGATCGCCTCGGGGGTCAGCTCACGCTCATCGTCGAGGACCCTCGGCCCGGGCGCCATCGAGGCGGTGCCGTCGCGCCGCGGCCAGAAGACGGCCGTGGCGAGCGGGCCGTAGACCATCGCCATCAGGGCCGGGTCGGCGCTGTCGACGAGGACCGAGAGCAGCAAACCGATCGCCACGACCGAGAGCGCGATCGTGACCGCGAGTGTCCGTCCACCGAGGGCGGGCCAGCGCACGTCCGGGCGGGCCGCCCGGGACATCCGCACGTGGCGCAGGGCCAAGAAGGCGGCGTCCAGCGGTGTGTCCTGCGGCAGGGTCGACCCCAGGGCGCCTCCCCAACGCCGGGCGAGCCGGTCGGTCGTCTCCACGATCCGCATCGTGTGGTCGACCCGGACGCCCTTGGCCCCGGCCGCGAAGCGGGCCACCAGGACGTGGGGGGTGCCGGCCTCGTCGGCGACCTCGGCCACCACGGAGGTGCCGATGAGGTCGCGCAACGGCGTGTCGAGTGCGACGGCGGGCCAGGACATGGCAGTGAGGATAACGGGCCGACTCCAGCCGGAGGTGGGCGAACCGGTAGGCTGCATCGGTACGTTTCCCGGTCCCAGGAGAAGGCACGCATGTTCGACACACTGCAAGATCGGCTCCAAGCCACGTTCCGCAACCTGCGCGGCAAGGGGCGCCTCACCGATGCCGACATCGACGCGACCGCGCGGGAGATCCGGCTCGCGCTGCTCGAGGCCGACGTCAACCTCGGTGTGGTCAAGGAGTTCGTCGGCGCCATCAAGGAGCGGGCGAAGGCCGAGGAACTGAGCCAGGCGCTCAACCCGACCCAGCAGATCATCAAGATCGTCAACGAGGAGCTCGTCGAGATCCTCGGCGGGCAGGCACGTCCGTTGCGGTTCGCCAAGAACCCGCCGACCGTCATCATGCTGGCCGGCCTCCAGGGTTCGGGCAAGACGACGCTGGCCGGCAAGCTCGGCCTGTGGCTGCGCGAGCAGGGCCACACCCCGATGCTGGTGGCCGCCGACCTCCAGCGGCCCAACGCCGTCAACCAGCTCCAGGTCGTCGGCGGCCGTGCGGGCGTCCCGGTGTTCGCGCCCGAGCCGGGCAACGGTGTGGGCAACCCGGTCGAGGTGGCGCGGGCTTCCATCGAGGAGGCCAAGCGCAAGTACTACGACACGGTCATCGTCGACACCGCCGGACGCCTCGGCGTGGACGCCGAGCTGATGCAGCAGGCCGCCGACATCCGGGATGCGGTCAACCCCGACGAGGTCCTGTTCGTCGTGGACGCCATGATCGGCCAGGACGCCGTGAACACGGCCAACGCGTTCGCCGACGGCGTGGGCTTCGACGGTGTGGTGCTGTCCAAGCTGGACGGTGACGCCCGCGGTGGCGCGGCCCTGTCGATCGCCAAGGTGACCGGCAAGCCGATCATGTTCGCCTCCAACGGTGAGGCGCTGAAGGACTTCGACCTCTTCCACCCCGACCGGATGGCCAGCCGCATCCTCGACATGGGCGACCTGCTCACCCTGATCGAGCAGGCGGAGAAGACGTTCGACGCCGAGCAGTCGCGCAAGGCCGCCGAGAAGATCATGGGTTCGGGCGACTTCGGGCTGGACGACTTCCTGCAGCAGATGCAGGCCGTCCGCAAGATGGGCCCGATGAGCAAGATCCTCGGGATGATGCCCGGGATGGGGCAGTACAAGGACGCCATCGGCGGCATCGACGAGCGCGAGATCGACAGGATCGAGGCGATCATCTACTCGATGACGCCGGCCGAGCGGGCCAAGCCCGAGGTGCTCAACGGCTCGCGCCGGGCGCGGATCGCGGCCGGTTCCGGCACCACCGTCCAGGACGTCAACGGGCTGGTCAACCGCTTCATGGAGACCCGCAAGCTGATGCGCCAGATGGGCAAGGGCGGGATGCCGGGCATGCCGGGTCTGGGCGGTCCGGGCATGCCGGGGCTGCCCGGGCGTCCCCCCAAGCAGCAGGCCAAGAAGGCGTCCAAGGGCAAGAAGGGCGTCTCGGGCAACCCGGCGAAGCGTTCGGGCAACCCGGCCGCGGCCGCGGCGTCCGCCACACCGGCCATGCCGCAGACCGAGGCGGAGATGCAGGCGGCCATGGCCGACTTCCAGTTGCCGCCCGAGCTGCAGAAGATGTTCAACCAGCAGAACAAGGGTCCGCAGGGCTGACGCCGCGGGCCCGCGTGGGGCAGGGTGGACCCATGGCGCACACGCACGACGACGTACCGCTGGACGCCCTGGGGCAGCCCTTGCTGGCGCACACGCACACCCACGACGGGTCGACCCACACGCACGTGCGGGCCGTGCCCGCCGCCGAGGACACGGGCCTTGCGCCCGCGCGCCTGCACCTGCGCGGCACGGTCCTGCCCGCCGGCGAGGTGCGCGACGTGTGGGTCGTGGACGGACGCCTGACGTTCGAGCCGGTCGCCGACGCCCTCACCGTGGCCACCGACTGCTGGATCATGCCCGGGCTGGTGGACGCCCACTGCCACATCGGGATGGGGCCGCACGGTCCCACCGACGCCGCGGACGTGGAACGCCAGGCGATCACCGACCGGGACGCCGGCACGCTGCTGGCGCGCTCGCCCGGGGTGCCCACCGACACCCGGTGGGTGGACGACCGCGAGGACCTGCCCCGCCTGATCCGGGCCGGACGCCACATCGCCCGCCCCAAGCGCTACATCCGCAACCTCGCCGAGGAGGTCGAACCCGACGAGCTGGTCGACGAGATCCGCACCCAGGCGCGGGCCGGCGACGGCTGGGTGAAGCTGGTGGGGGACTGGATCGACCGCGGCGCCGGCGACCTGCGCCCCCTGTGGCCCGCCGACGTGGCACGAGAAGCGATCGCGGCGGCCCACGAGGAGGGCGCGCGGGTGACCGCCCACTGCTTCGAGGAGCAGTCGGTGACCGAGCTGGTCGAGGCGGGCATCGACGGCATCGAGCACGGCACCGGCCTGGACGATGCCACCATCGCGCTGATGGCCGAGCGCGGGGTGTCGCTGGTGCCCACCTTGGTCAACATCGAGACCTTCCCGAAGATCGCAGCGGCCGGGGAGGGCAAGTTCCCCGTCTACGCCGCGCACATGCGCGCCCTGCACGAACGCCGGTTCGAGACGATCGGCAAGGCCGTGGACGCCGGGGTACCGGTCTATGCCGGCACCGACGCGGGCACCACCATCCCGCACGGGATCCTGCCCGATGAGGTGGAGCTGCTGGCCCGCGTGGGCGGGGCCGAGTTCGCCCTGGGCGCCGCCTCCTGGGACGCCCGGGAGTGGCTGGGCGCCGAGGGTGTGAGCGAGGGGGCCTCGGCCGACCTGGTGGTCTTTGATGCCGACCCGCGGGTCCACCTGGGCGTCCTGCGCGAGCCGCGCGTCATCATCCTGCGCGGCCGGGTGGTGGGCGGCGCGGCGTCCGGTTGAGGAGAACCCAAGTGAGCGGCCCCCGATCGGGCCCCCGGTTGGGCGGTTGGGCCCCGGTTCTGGCACAATGATCGATGCGCTGTGCCCGCGGGTGCCCTCTCACGCCTGCGGACATGGTCCATCCGAGTCCGGTCGGCTGTTGTTCCCACGCTGACGACCAGGCTCACCCGATCCCGTCCCTGCCCGTCGCAGGGGCATGTTCCAACAGGAGAACCACACACGTGGCCGTCAAGATTCGTCTCAAGCGGATGGGCAAGATCCGCAACGCGCAGTACCGCATCGTCGTGATCGACTCTCGCGCCAAGCGCGATGGTCGGGCCATCGAGGAGATCGGCATCTACCAGCCGAAGTCCGACCCCTCGATCATCCAGATCAACTCCGAGCGCGTCCAGTACTGGCTCGGCGTCGGGGCGCAGCCCTCCGAGACCGTCGAGAAGCTGCTCAAGCTCACCGGTGACCGCGACATCTTCGCCGGCGGCAAGGGTGAGTCCACCGTCAAGCCGCAGGCCGAGAAGGCCGACAAGCTGGCCGCCTTCAACAAGGCGCTGGCCGAGGCCGACGACGAGCCCGCCGCGGGCGCGATCACCTCGCGCAAGAAGAAGGCCGACGACGCCGAGGAGGCCCCCGCGGCCGACGCGGACGCCGAGGTTCCCGCTGATGCCGAGGCCCCCGCCGAGGACGCCGCCTCCGACGAGGCGTGACCGTGCTCGCGGACGCACTCGACCACCTCGTCCGCGGCCTCGTGGCCAACCCGGACGACGTCGTCGTGTCCGATCTCGACCGCCGGCGCGTCCGGACGCTCGAGGTCCGGGTCAATCCCGAGGATATCGGCAAGGTGATCGGACGCCAGGGTCGCACCGCCAGCGCCCTGCGCACGGTCATCACCGCTCTGTCCGGCCGCGAGCAGGTGCGCGTCGACTTCGTCGACGTGGACCGACGCCCGCGCCGCTGAGCTCGAAGGTCCCCGTCCCGTCTCGTACGGGGCGGGGACCTTTGCTTCACCCAACAGGCAGGAGAACGGCATGGCCGGGTTCGTGGACGTCCTCGTCGGCACGATCGGCCGCGCGCACGGTCTGCGCGGCGAGGTCAGCGTGCACGTGCGCACCGACGAGCCCGAGCGGCGCTTCGCCGTGGGGGCGTCCCTGACGGCGTCCGGACGCCCGCGCACCGTCGCGTCGGCGCGCTGGCACTCCGGCACGCTGCTGCTCGGCCTGTCCGGGGTCACCGACCGCACCGCGGCCGAGGCGCTGCGCGGCGTCGAGTTGTGGGCCAGCGTCCCCGCCGACGAGGCCCCGGCCGAGGACGGCGAGTACTGGGACCGCCAACTGTTCGGGCTGACGGTGCTGGACGCCGACGGCGAGCCCGCCGGCACCATCGCCGAGGTGCTCCATCTGCCCGCGCACGACGTGCTGGTGGTCTCCACCGCCCGCGGGGAGCGGCTGGTGCCCTTCGTCAATGAGATCGTCCCGGTCGTCGACCTGGCCGCCGGGCACGTCCGCTTGGCTGCGGTCGGCGGGCTGCTGGATGACGAGGAGGCCTGATGTACTTCGACATCATCTCGATCTTCCCCGACTACTTCGCCCCGCTCGACCTCTCGCTGGTCGGCAAGGCGCGCCGCGCGGGGCTGGTGGACTGGGAGGTCCACGACCTGCGCACCTGGACACACGACCGGCACCGCACCGTCGACGACACCCCCTATGGGGGCGGCGCCGGCATGCTGATGAAGCCCGAGCCCTGGGGGGAGGCGCTCGACCACGTCCTCGACCGCTCGTGGTCGCTGCCCACCCTCGTGGTGCCGACCCCCACCGGGGAGCCGTTCAAGCAGGCGACCGCGCACGAGTTCGCCGCGAACAAGCACCTCGTGTTCGCCTGTGGCCGCTACGAGGGCATCGATGCCCGCGTGGTGGAGCACGCGGCGTCCCGGATGCCGGTGCGCGAGGTCAGCCTCGGCGACTACGTCCTCAACGGCGGCGAGGTCGCCGTGCTGGCCATGATCGAGGCCATCGTCCGGCTGGTGCCCGGCGTTGTCGGCAACCCCGGGTCGCTGGTGGAGGAGTCGCACTCGGTCAGCGGGGAGGGGATGCTGGAGTACCCCTCCTACACCAAGCCGCCCTCGTGGCGGGGCCTGGACGTGCCCGAGGTGCTGCTGAGCGGCAACCACGCCCTGGTGGCGCAGTGGCGCCGCGAACAGGCCCGGGCACGGACGGCCGCACGGCGTCCGGACCTGCTGCCCGAATGACGCCGAACGGGGCATTTTCGCAAGGCCAGTAAAGCGATAATACCCTTAGTGAGGGCCATATTGTGCCCATTCAACCGGTTCTGTGGCGAAACGCTCACCGCGATGGGGCATTCGGTCGAGAACTTGGCTAAGTTGTGCCCGTGGCGACTACAACACTGACTCCTCATCAGCGAGCAGTCCGGTCAACGGTGACCATGAAGGTCGTGATGGCCATCACGGGTCTCATCATGGTCGGCTTTCTGCTCATGCACATGTACGGCAACCTCAAGGTGTTCCTCGGTGCCGATGCGTTCAACCATTACGCGCACTGGCTCAAGGGTGACATCCTCTACCCGATCGTGCCGTCCGGGTGGTTCATCTGGATCTTCCGCTTCGTGATGCTGGCCGCGATCGTGGCGCACATCTGGTCGGCCGCGGTGCTGACCGGCCGTGCCCACTCGGCGCGCAGCTCGAAGTACTCGGTCACGAAGCGTCTGTCCCAGACCTACGCCGCGCGCACCATGCGCTGGGGCGGCGTCATCCTGCTGGTCGGGCTGATCTTCCACCTGCTCCAGTTCACGACGCAGACGGTCCAGACCGGCTTCACCGCGGGCGCCGAGCCCTACGACATGACCGTCGTGAGCTTCGGCCAGTGGTGGCTGGTCCTGCTGTACGCCATCTGGGTGGGCATCGTGTGCATGCACGTGCGCCACGGCGTGTGGAGCGCCCTGACGACCCTGGGCGCCAACACCTCGCCGGCCGCTCGTTCGTTCCTCAACGGTCTTGCCTGGGTGATCGCCGTCGTGTTGTTCGTCGGCTTCATGATCATGCCGCTGGCCGTTCTCTTTGGATGGGTGAACTGATGACTGTCACTGATTACTTCAAGCCTGGCGCGGACATCCGCGACACCAAGGCACCCGCGGGCCCGATCGAGAAGAAGTGGGGCACCCGCAAGTTCCAGGCGGCGCTGGTCAACCCGGCCAACCGCCGCAAGCTGTCGATCATCGTGGTCGGCACGGGCCTGGCCGGTGGCGCCGCTGCGGCGACGCTGGGCGAGGCGGGCTACAACGTCCTCAACTTCTGTTACCAGGACAGCCCCCGCCGTGCGCACTCCATCGCCGCCCAGGGTGGCATCAACGCGGCGAAGAACTACCGCAACGACAACGACTCGACGATGCGGCTGTTCTACGACACCGTCAAGGGCGGCGACTACCGCGCCCGCGAGACGAACGTGTACCGCCTGGCCGAGGTCTCGGCCAACATCATCGACCAGTGCGTCGCCCAGGGCGTCCCGTTCGCCCGTGAGTACGGCGGCCTGCTCGACAACCGTTCGTTCGGTGGCGTGCAGGTGCAGCGCACGTTCTACGCCCGTGGCCAGACCGGCCAGCAGCTCCTGATCGGCGCCTACCAGAGCCTGGAGCGCCAGGTCGCTGCCGGCACCGTGAAGATGCACGCCCGCCACGAGATGCTCGAGCTGATCCTCGTGGACGGCCGTGCGCGCGGCATCGTGACCCGCAACATGGTCACCGGTGCCATCGAGGCGCACACCGCGGACGCCGTGGTGCTGGCGACCGGCGGGTACGGCAACGTGTTCTTCCTGTCGACCAACGCGATGGGCTGCAACGTCACCGCGTCGTGGCGCGCGCACCGCAAGGGCGCCTACTTCGGCAACCCCTGCTACACGCAGATCCACCCGACCTGCATCCCGGTGCACGGTGACACGCAGTCGAAGCTGACCCTGATGTCGGAGTCGCTGCGCAACGACGGTCGCATCTGGGTGCCCAAGCGGGCCGAGGACTGCGCGAAGGATCCCCGCCAGATTCCGGAGGAGGATCGCGACTACTACCTCGAGCGCATCTACCCGGCCTTCGGCAACCTCGTGCCGCGTGACATCGCGTCGCGCCAGGCCAAGAACATGTGCGACGAGGGTCGCGGCGTGGGCCCGGCGGTGGAGGAGATCGACCAGGAGACCGGCGAGAAGCGCCAGGTGCGTCGCGGCGTGTACCTCGACTTCGCCTCGGCGATCGAGCGCATGGGTCAGAAGGCCGTCGAGACCAAGTACGGCAACCTGTTCGACATGTACGCCCAGATCACCGGCGAGAACCCGTACGAAACGCCGATGCGGATCTACCCGGCCGTGCACTACACGATGGGTGGCCTGTGGGTCGACTACGACCTCCAGTCGTCCATCCCCGGGCTGTACGTCACCGGTGAGGCCAACTTCTCCGACCACGGAGCGAACCGCCTCGGCGCCTCGGCGCTGATGCAGGGCCTGTCGGACGGATACTTCGTGTTGCCGAACACCATCAACGACTACCTGGCCGACGCGCCGTTCGACAAGCTCGACGACTCGCACCCGGCGGCCAAGGAAGCGTTGGACTCGGTGAAC
>JAUNSA010000237.1 GCA_030539405.1 Propionibacteriaceae bacterium | reverse complement strand
GCGACGACGGTGGCCTCGGTGGGTCCGTAGGTGTTCCAGACCTCGCGGTGCTCGGTGGCGAAGCGCAGGCCGATCTCGGGCGGGCAGGCCTCGCCGCCGAGGATCAACAGGCGGACGCGCGCGAGGGCGTCTTGTGGCCACAACAGCACCAGCGTCGGGACCGTCGACACGATCGTGAGCCGGTGGGCGACCAGCCAGGGGCCCAGATCCATGCCGGACTTCACCAGCGAGCGCGGCGCCGGGACCAGGCAGGCCCCGTAGCGCCAGGCCAGCCACATCTCCTCGCACGAGGCGTCGAAGGCGACCGACAGGCCGGCCATCACGCGGTCGGTCTCGTTGATGGGATCGTGCTGCAGGAACAGCCGGGACTCGGCGTCCACGAACGCCGCCGCTGACCGGTGCTGGACGGCGACGCCCTTGGGCTTGCCGGTCGAGCCGGAGGTGAAGATGATCCAGGCGTCGTCGTCGAGCTGGACGTCGGGGAGCGGTTCGCGGGGCGGGCGGGGGCGTCCGCGCAGGGTGAGGGTGAGGCCGTTGCCGAGGATGCCGGCCACGTCGGCCTCGTCGAAGACGGTGCGGGCGCGCTCGTCGGGGTCGTCGGCGTCGACCGGGACGTAGGCCGCTCCGGCCAGCAGGATGCCCATGATCGCGATGTAGAGCGCGGTGGTGCCCGAGGCGATCCGGACGCCGACGCGGTCGCCGCGGCCCAGGCCGGCCGCCGCGAGCTCGGTGGCGACCTCTTCGGCGGCGGCGTTGAACTCGTCGTAGCTGAGCACCTCCACGCCGTTGTCGAGGGCGTGGGCGTCGCCGACCTCCCGCACGGTGGCGCGGAAGATGTCCACCAAGGTGCGTTCGGGCGGGGCCAGGTGCGCGCGGAGCTGCGTCACGGGATCGGGTTCTCCTGATTCATCGGCAGCGATGGATCGTAGCCCATCCGGGTGAACAGATGGTGTCGTTGCTCGGGTGTTGCACGCGGGCCGCGGCCGGTGGGGCGGCAAGATGGGGTCATGAGCGCGACGCTGGAGGTCCGGGTGCTGGGCGCGCACGACGCCGTCCCCGCCGAGGCCGGGGGAGCCGACCGGCTCGAGATCATCGGTGAGGTTGCCGACGCGGCGCTGTCGCCCGAACCGTCGGTGGTGGCGGCCGTCCGGTCGCGGACGAACATCCACCTGCGGCCTGTGGTGAGGTTGCGTGAGGGCTACTCGACCGACGGCGGTGAACTGGTGCGGTTGCGCGGGCTGATCGCCTCCTACTTGGACGCCGGTGCCGATGGCCTGGTGTTGGGCTTCCTCAACGGCCTGGGCGAGGTGGACGCCGAGGTGATCGGCGCGCTGCTCGACGGGTTCACCTGCCCCTGGACCTTCTCCCGCGCCTTCGACACCGTGCTGGCCAGCGATGACGCCTGGCGTGCGGTGCTGCGGTTGCCCGGTATCGACGGGGTCCGGACCGCCGGGTCTGCCCGCGACCTGGAACACGGCCTGGACGACCTGGTGCGCCGCGCCCACGCCTCCTCCGACGTGGCGGCGCTGGTCGTCGCCGATGGTTCCCTGCACCCCGACCACGTGCCCTGGCTGGCGCGCGCGGGTGTTCGGCAGTTCCATGTGGCCGACCAGGTGCGTCCCGGTGGCTCGAAGAAGGCCTACGTCGACGAGGCCCTGGTGCGTTCCTGGCGGCGTCTGGTGGACGCCGAGGTGACACGCGCGCGGGGTTGAGATGGTTGGCTGAGCTGGTTGGCGTCCCTTGTGTGGGGGGGGGCCTCCTGGTTTACGGTCAGGCATGGCACAAGCACGGTTGACGTCATGGGTGGCCGCCACGGCCGTGGCCGGGATGGCCCTGGGCCTCGGCGGCTGTGCGGTGACGGTCGCTGCTGAGCCGCCGCCGGCTCCGGCGACTCAGGCGGCGTCGACTGCTGCGGCGTTGCGTGCCCTCGACATCAGTGAGGTCGCCCACATCATCCCCGCCGACAGCCCTGACGCCCTGGCGTCCAGCGCCGATGCCGTCGTGACCGGCACCGTGCGCTCGTGGCTGGCGGGGGACAAGGTGACCACCGAATCGGGTGCTTCCGTGGGTGCGGCCATCTTGGCCGAGGTCGAGGTGGAGCGTGTGCATGCAGCCTCTGCTCAGGGTCAGCCCGCGCCCGGTGAGGTCATCTACCTGACGTTCGTGACCGGCCCGATGGACAGCGAGCCCCTGGTGGCGTCGCTCCCGACCGGATTGTCGGTGGCGGCCTTCCTGGAGGGTCCCCTCACCGGAAGCCAGCTCGCGATCAACGAGGAGCTCCGGGTTGAGGCGGGCGACAGCCGTGCCGCAGGAAAGCCGCGCTGGATTCCGGAGCCGCAGGGGTTCGTGGTGGTCGATCCCGATGATCC
>JAUNSA010000236.1 GCA_030539405.1 Propionibacteriaceae bacterium | reverse complement strand
CGTAGGAGATCTTGGGGTGGGGGTGGAAGCCGCCGGAGAAGGCCATCGGCAGGCCCGCCTTGCGGACCGCCCGCTCCAGGGCGCGCTGGAAGTCACGGGTCGAGGTGAAGCGCATCCGTCCGCGCTTGGCGTACCGGACCCGCAGCTTCTGGACGGTGGGATCGGGGGCTGGTCCCTCGGGGACACGACGAGAACCGGACATGGCGCCAGGGTAGGCGGTGCCGGGCGGTAGCGTAGGCACCACCAGCTCGACGGCGAGCGCGCCGTGCCCGGGCGCCCTCCCACGTGTCCCGGGGCGGTGACCCACCCACTCCACCCGAGGAAGCCCCGTGCGCGTCTACAACTTCTCCGCCGGCCCAGCCACCATGCCGCTCGAGGTCCTCGAGCGCGCACAGTCCGAGCTGACCGACTGGCGAGGGTCCGGGATGTCGGTGATGGAGATGTCGCACCGGAGCAAGGAGTTCGTCTCCATCGCCGCCGAGGCCGAGGCCCGGATGCGCTCCCTGCTCGCCGTGCCCGACGACTACGAGGTGCTCTTCCTCCAGGGTGGGGCCACCGGCCAGTTCGCCGCGATCCCCCTCAACCTCACCGCCCCGGGCGCGAGCGCCGCCTACGTCAACACCGGCGCGTGGAGCAAGAAGGCGATCTCCGAGGCGAAGAAGTACGTCGACGTCCGGGTGATCGCGGACGAGAAGGACTCCAGCTACTCCACCGTCCCCGCGGAGGGGACGCTGGAGGTCCCCGGCGACGCCGCATACCTCCACTACACGCTCAACGAGACCATCGGCGGGGTCGAGTTCCCCTACGTGCCGGCCGCGGACGTGCCGGTGGTCACCGACGCCAGCTCGACGATCCTGTCGCGGCCGCTGGACGTGTCGCGCTTCGGCGTCGTCTACGCCGGCGCGCAGAAGAACCTCGGCCCCTCGGGCCTGGTCGTCGTCATCGTCCGCAAGGACCTGCTCGGGCAGGCCCGCACCGAGGTGCCCAGCGCCCTGGACTGGACGGCCATGGCCGAGTCCGACTCGATGCTCAACACGCCCCCGACGCTGGCCTGGTACCTCGTCGGCCTGGTCCTGGAGTGGGTCGAGCAGCAGGGCGGGCTGCCGGCGATGGCCGAGCGCAACAAGGCCAAGGCCGACCTGCTCTACGGCGCGATCGACGCCTCCGGCTTCTACTCCAACCCGGTCGTGCCGCACGCGCGGTCGTGGATGAACGTCCCCTTCCTCGTCCCGGACGCCGCGCTGGAGAAGCCCTTCGTGGCGCAGGCCGAGGTGGCCGGCCTGTCCGGGCTGGCGGGGCACCGCAGCGTCGGCGGGATGCGCGCGAGCATCTACAACGCCATGCCCCTCGAGGGCGTCCAGGCCCTCGTCGACTTCATGACCGACTTCGAGAAGCAGAACGGCTGAGCAGCAGACCATGACCAACGGCACCTACCCGATCCAGACCCTCAACGCGATCTCCCCGGTCGGGCTGCAGCGCCTCGACCGCGACGTCTTCGACATCGGCACCGACATCGCGGACCCGCGCGGCATCCTGGTCCGCTCGGCGGACCTGCACTCCATGGAGCTGCCCGACAGCCTGTATGCGGTCGCGCGCGCCGGGGCGGGCACCAACAACATCCCCGTCGACGCTCTCGCGGCCCGCGGCATCCCGGTCTTCAACACCCCCGGTGCCAACGCCAACGCGGTCAAGGAGCTGGTGATCGCGGGCATGCTGCTGGCGGCGCGCAACCTCTACCACGCGGCCGACTACACCCGGGACCTCGTGGCCGAGCAGGGCCTGTCCGGCAAGGACCTGGACACGCAGGTCGAGGCGGGCAAGAAGCAGTTCGCCGGCTTCGAGCTGCCCGGCAAGACCCTCGGCGTCATCGGGCTGGGTGCGATCGGCGTGCTCGTGGCCAACGCCGCCCAGTCGCTGGGCCTGAACGTGCTGGGCTACGACCCGGCCGTGACGATCAAGAACGCCTGGCAGCTCTCCCCCAACGTCGAGCAGGTCACCAGCGTCGAGGAGCTCTTCTCCCGCGCCGAGATGATCACCCTGCACGTGCCGCTGGTCGAGGGCACCAAGGGCCTGGTCAACGCCGAGCGGATCGCCCTGATGCCGCAGGGCGCGGTCGTCCTCAACTTCGCCCGCGGCGGGGTCGTGGACGAGGCCGCGGTCATCGAGGCCCTGGAGTCGGGCCAGCTGCACTCCTACGTCAACGACTTCCCCACCGAGGCCGGGGCCGTCCACCCGCGCATCATCACGCTGCCGCACCTGGGCGCCTCGACGGGCGAGGCCGAGGACAACTGCGCCGTCATGGCCGTCGACCAGCTCTCCGACTACCTGCTCAACGGCAACATCCGCAACGCGGTCAACTTTCCCGAGGTGC
>JAUNSA010000235.1 GCA_030539405.1 Propionibacteriaceae bacterium | reverse complement strand
AGGGGGACCGCTGGTTGGCGTGCCATGGCACGCAAACCAGCGGTCCCAAACGAGCAGTCAGGACCAGCGCGGCCACTGACCCGGCCGTTCATCAGTCTGGGGTCATCGCCGGCCGGTCCTCGGCGGTTGGGGCGCCGGTCCTCGGCGTTTGGACCGCCGGTCCTCGGCGTCAGAAGCCAGAGACCTCGTAGGTCCTCTTCAGGATCTGCAGCGACTTCATGGCCTCGGCAGGACCGATCCAGAACGGCTCGGGGTCATCGACGGATGCGTAGAAGTCCCGGATCAACAGCTCGTGGGAGACACCCCAGTAGGAGCGCCCACCCGACGGCGCCTTGCGCTCGGCCGTGGTGGTCACGCGGCCGTCCTTCCAGTGCACGCTCAGGCCGTTGCGCAGCGTGACATAGGCGTTCTCGCAGTCGAGCTCGAACTCGACGGGCCGATGCTGCGGCGCGGTCAGCGTCGCGTAGAACGACGTCTTCAGCCCCGAGTCGTGGGTCAGCAGCATCTCGGCGGTGTCCTCGACCTCGATGACGTCACCGAACTTGTGCGTCGCCACGTGGCCGGCGATGTCGACGACGTCGCCCATGAACCACTGCACCAGGTCCAGCGTGTGGATGGCCTGGTTGATCAGCAGCCCGCCCCCGGACTCCGCCCGCGACCCCCGCCACGGCTTGGCCTTGTAGTAGTCGGCCGTGCGCGTCCACACCACCGAGGCGTAGGCGCCGTGCACGGCGCCGAGTTCGCCCGAGTCGAGCAGCCGGCGCAGCTCCTGGGAGCTGACGTTGTAGCGGTTCTGGAAGCAGATCCCGACCTGGGGGCGTCCCGGCGTCCAGCCATCAGCCCAGTCCACGAGCCGCTGGCCGTCCTCGATGGACGCCGCGAGCGGCTTCTCCTGCAGCACGTGGACGCCCCGCTCCAGCGCCGCCAGCGTCGGGGTGATGTGCTGGTGGTGCGGGGTGGTGACGTGCACGACATCGGGGGACGCGGCGTCCACGAGCTCGTCGACCGTGGCGAAGGCAGGGACTCCGAGCAGCGTGGCCGCCAGCTCGCGCCGGTCGGCGTCCGTGTCGACGACACCGACCAGGTCGACGCCGTCGATGGCGGTGATCGCCTCGTGGTGGATGATCGCCACATCGCCGAAGCCGACGATGGCGGCGCGGCTCACTCCCATGCGATGCCCTGGTCGGCGAGGATCTTCGTGATCGCGTCGTAGGCGTCGGTCCACAGGTCGGGGCCGCACAGGCCGCCGAACGCGTCGAAGTCACCCAGGTGCGGCTCGATCGACAAGAAGCCGTCGTACCCGTCGGCCTGCAGCGCTGCGATCAGCTCGGGGAACTGGCCGTCGCCGTGGCCGGCCGGCACGACCTTGCTGTGGCCGTTCGCGTCGACCTCGGACGCCGAGGCGTCCTTCACGTGGATGTAGTCGGTGAATTCCTTCACCTGCGGATACGCCTCGTCCACCGGCTTCACCCCGCACTGGACGTAGTTGGCCGGGTCGAAGATGCCGCGGTAGTGCGGCGAATCCATCGTGGTGACCAGCTCGACGACGCGCTCGGGGATGTCGCCGTAGATGTCCTTCTCGTTCTCGTGCAGCATCGTGACGCCGCCGGCCTCGGCCAGCCGCACGAAGGCGCGCGTGCGATCGAGCACCTCCTCCCGGTACTGCGTCGGATCCTCCCCCTCGGGGATGAAGAAGCTGAACATCCGGATGTAGGACGAGCCGAAGAACTTCGCGACCTCGACGGCGTGGGCGGCCCGCTTCAGATGATCCTCGAACGGGTCGGTGATGACGATCTTGCCGATGTCGGAGCCGACCGAACTCACCGCGATGCCCGCGGCGTCCAGCTTCGCCTTGGCCTCGGCCAACTGCTCCTCGGTGAGGTCGAGCACCTTGGTGCCCCACGCACTGCGGAACTCGACATGCTTGATGCCCAGCTTGGTCAGCAGGGCGATCTGCTCGTCGAGGTCGCGGGCGATCTCGTCAGCGAATCCGGTCAGCTTCCACATCGGCGTGTTCTCCTTCAGCGCGGGTTGACCTTCACTCTAACGACGGCCTCCGACAGTCGCAGTCTGTTGCCGTGAGGTGCCACGGGACGCGTGCAGGGCGCACGCGGCCGACCACGCCACGAGGGCGACCAGCCCCAGGTTGCGCACCGTGAGCAGGAGCAGCGCCCGGTCCGTGAGGGGCCCCCGCTGGGTCACCCCCGCGTAGTGGACGGGGTACACCGCCAACGTCAGGCAGCACAGCGCGAGCACCATCGCGAACGTCAGCAGGGCCGGCGCCCACGCCGGGACGCCCGCGCCACGGCGTCCTGCCTGGGCGGGCCGGGCCAGCGCCACCAGTACCGCCGTCGGCGCAGCCAGCCACAGCAGGTA
>JAUNSA010000077.1 GCA_030539405.1 Propionibacteriaceae bacterium | reverse complement strand
TTGCTTGCCCCGGTATCGGATACGGGAATATGCTCGGGGTCATGACAGCCGAGCACACAGCACCGCAGCCGAGCCTGAACACCCGCGTGGGGATGGAGATCCGCGCGCTGATGGGCCGCTACGGAATCACCCAGACGCAGCTGGCCGACGTCCTCGGAGTCAACCAAGGCCAGGTCTCGAAGCGCCTTCGGAGCGTGATCCCGTTCACGTTGCCCGAGATCGAGCTGATCGCCAGCTTCTTCCGGATCTCCGCGGCGCAGCTGCTCGGGTACGCCGAAGGCCCCCAGCCGGACGGACCGGATGGGGGTCAGGTTGTGGATCTGCGGCAGCGCCGGAATCGTGAAGCTCCCCCGACTGGACTCGAACCAGTAACCCTCTGATTAACAGTCAGATGCTCTGCCAATTGAGCTACAGGGGATCGCTGTACGCGCGAGAAGGAACACTACCAAAGAGTTCCTCAGAACGCATACTCGGCGCGCAGACGCCCGAGCTCGGCCTCGGTGAAGGCGACGGTCTCCTCGTCCATACGGACTCCGCGGGCGGGGTGGGCGGTCCACAGCACGCGGGCACCCTCGTCCATGAGGTTGCGCCGTGCGCTGATGGTGACCGCCTTGCCGGGTCGCGGGTAGATCGCCGTCTGGAACAAGAAGGTGGATTCGACGCGCTCCTTGAACACCTCCGGGAACGACCCGGCCTCCACCAGGGGCACCCGTGACTCCTCGCCGGTGGACATCTGCACCCAGCGCATCGCCTTGCCCTCGTCGTCCCAGCCGCCGCGCAGGATGTCGTGCCACCCCAGGCCGACCACGTCGTCGTCCACCATCTGCACGAGCCGATCGTGCAGGGCGACGAGAACTCCGTCCTGCGTCCGGGCCCACGCCAGGACGCGCGGTCGGCGTCCGATGTGGTCGGCCAGGCGCTGGGCGTACTCGGAGGGCAGGGCAGAGCGGGAGAAGAGCTTCACGCCACCATTGTGCCAAGCCCGCCGCGCAGGGCGTCCCCAGCACCATCGTCGCCAACCTCGTCGGCGTCCAGCAGCGCCGCCCAGGAGCGCATGAGGTCGAGTGCCCGTCGCTCGCGCCGGCGGATCGTCGAGACGCTCCAGCCGGTGTGGGCGGCCAGCTCCTCCCGTGTCTGGGCCGCGCCGGCCAGGCCGTAGAGGCTGACGATGACGGTTCGGTCGGGCCCCGAGAGCAGCCTCACCAGTGTGATCACGCGCTGGCAGTCCTCGTCCGTGGTCGGCCCGCACCCCTGCGTCCGCGGGCGGTGGCAGCGTTGGTCCTCCGGGTCGAACGGGATCGCTGGGGAATAGCGCAGCAGCCGGTCCACCACGACCGGTGATTCGCCCAGCTCCCGGGCGACCTCCGCGACCTCGGGCGTCCGGCCCAGGACGCCGACCAGACGACCCTGCGTCGCCCGCACCTGACGCCACAGCCGCGCCCGGCGCGCGGGCAGGCCCAGGGAGCCATGGTTGGTGACCGCCGCATCCCGGACGTGGAGGCGGATGCGGGGCAGCGCGCACGTCGCGAACTTGCCGCGTGCGGGGTCGAAGCGCGGGACCGCCTCCAGCAGACCCACCATGCCTTCTTGGAAGAGCTCGTCGGGATCCAGGCCACTCCGGGCCGCCACCGGGTTCACCACGAACCAGACCAGGCCGGTGTTGGCCCCCACCAGGGCCTCGTGGGCCGCAGCCCCGTCGGCCACGACCCGCTCCAGCTCATCCCTGGACGCCCCGGCAAGGCCCGCCCACTCCCCCGCCAGGGCCGCGCGGGCGGCGACGCCGGCGTCGATCCGGGCGAGCAGGGACACTTCCTCCGCGCGGGTGAGCGTGCCGATCTCGGGGTCCAGGGGGGCGATGCGTGTGATGGTCATGCCCCGGAGCCTGCCCCGCAGCCGGGGCGTCCAAGGCCTCGAGAAGGGTTATCCCCAGTCCGCATTCGGACAACACCACTTGGGCGAAGGGTCTTGCGTCAGGAGCCGACGGCGTGCTGTTCGAGGGCGCGGCGGCGGGTCTCCAGCTCGAGCAACTGGGCGAACATGCGGTTGTAGCTGGCCTGCTCGTCGATCGGGTTGGTCCGCTGCAGGCGTGACTTCAGGTCGTTGATGTCGCGGACGACCCGGGCCAGGCGCAACCGCGCGGCGTACTCGCGGGCATAGGCGCCGGTCGGCTCGGCCAGCAGCGGCTCCACCGACAGGGCCACCACGAGCTGCTGCCCGACCGGGTCGTCCATGCCGTCGACGACCGCCTGGGCGAACCCGCCGGCGCGCCGATCCGTCGACGTCATGACCTCGAACACCTGCCGGTAGCTGGGGTGCTGGAAGTCCTCGGTCGTGACGCCGCCCCAGTCCTCGGGGAACAGGGTGGGGTGCTGCATCATCACCTTGAGCACGCCCCGCTCGGTCGCGAGGCGCCGGTCGGCCGGGTCGGGCAGGTCCATCATCGCGACCTGCCCGGACGCCGCGGGCTCGGCTGGGGCCTCCTGCCGCAGGTGGCGCTCGGGTTCGGGGGCGGCCACCTTGCGGTTGTTGGCCCGCTGCACCTCGGCGCGGACGGTGTCGGTGTCCATCCCGGCCATGCCGGCGAGTTCGCGGAGGTACTCCGAGACCAGCGACCGGTCGCGCACCGAAGCCACCAGGGGGGCGGCGGCGCGCACGGCGGCCAGGCGTCCGTCAGCCCGGTCGAGGTCGTACTTCTCCAGGGTGTTCTTCATCACGTACCGGTACAGCGGGACGCGCCGGGCGACGAGCTCGCGCACGGCGGCGTCCCCCTCCTGGATGCGCAGGTCGCACGGGTCGAGCCCGGACGGCTCGATGGCCACATAGGTCTGCGCGGCGAACGTCGCGTCGGAGGAGAACACCTTGAGCGCGGCGGCCTGGCCCGCGGCGTCCCCGTCGAAGGTGAACACGACTTCACCGGACAGCGCGTCGGAGGTCATCAGCCGGGAGATCATCCGCGAGTGGTCGGACCCGAACGCCGTGCCGCACGACGCCACGGCCGTGTCGACGCCGGCGATGTGGCAGGCCATCACGTCGGTGTAGCCCTCGACGACCACGGCCTGGTTCTTCTTGCCGATGTGGGTCCGGGCCAGGTCGAGGCCGTAGAGGACGTGCGACTTCTTGTAGACCAGCGTCTCGGGGGTGTTGAGGTACTTGGCGGGCATGCGGTCGTCGTCGAACAGCCGCCGCGCGCCGAAGCCCAGCGTGGAGCGCCCGGCGTCGCGGATCGGCCAGACGAGGCGTCCCTGGAAGAAGTCCCACCCCGACTCGCGCACCAGGCCGGCCTTGACGAGGTCGTCGCGGCTGAACTTCTTGGCCGTCAGGTGGTTGAGCAGCTCGCGGCCACCCCGCGGCGCGAAGCCGATCCCGAAGTGCTCGGCGTGCTCGCGGGTGAACCCGCGCCCGTCGAGGAACACGCGCCCGGTGAGGGCGTCCGGGCTGGTGAGCTGGGCGGCGAAGAACTCGGCGGCGGCCTGGTTGGCCTCCAGGACGCGCATGCGCAGGCCGGGCTCGTGGCGCGGCCCCCCGTCACCGTCGGTGTAGCGGAGCTGCAGGCCCACGCGGTCGGCCAGGAACTCGACCGCCTCGGTGAAGCCCATGTTGTTGATCTGCTGGACGAACTTGATGACGTCGCCGCCCTCGCCGCAGCCGAAGCAGTAGTAGAACCCCTTGCTCGGGGTCACGCGAAAACTCGGTGTCTTCTCGTCGTGGAAGGGGCACAGCCCGACCAGCGCGCCGCCGCCGGCGGGCTTGAGCATCACGAAGGAGCTGACCACATCGTCGATCCGGGACCGCTCACGGACCGTCTCGAGGTCCTCGGGGTGGATCAGGCCGGCCATGCGCGCAGTGTAGCTGTGGACGCCGACACGATGGTCAGCGGCCCCGGCCGGGGTAGGGTCGATGCCCGTGACCGTGGATGTCGGATGGGGGCTGGCCCTCGCGCTGGTGCTGTTGGTGGCCCTGGGGGTCGCCGCGTCGCTGGTTGCCCGGATGGGATTGGCCCGCCAGCAGGCGGTGGCTGCGGTCCGGGCCGTGGCACAGTTAGCCGTCGTGTCGTTGGTGCTGGCCGCCGCGGTGCAGACCCTGGTCGGTGCGTTCGCCTTCTGGGTGCTGATGTTCGGCGTCGCCTTGTGGACGACGACCGGACGGGTCGGCGTCCGTTCCTGCTGGCCGTGGACCGCCCAGTCCATGCTGGCGGGCATCGTGCCGGTGCTGCTGATCGTGTTCGCCACCGGGGCGTCCCCCCTCAACGGCATCACGCTGATCGCGCTCGGCGGCATCGTGACCGGCAACATGATGACCGCGCACACGCTGGCCGGACGCCGCGTCTTCGGTGAGCTGCGCGAGAGCCAGGGTCAGTACGAGGCGGCGCTGGCGCTGGGACTGCTGCGCCGCGACGCCATCGGCCTGATCATCGACCGGGTCGTGCCCGAAGCGCTCATCCCCAACCTGGACCAGACCCGCACCGTGGGGCTCGTCACCCTGCCCGGCGCCTTCATCGGCGTCCTGCTCGGTGGCGGATCGCCGCTCCAGGCGGGGGCGGCCCAGGTCCTGGTGCTCGTGGGGATCATGGCCGGGCAGGCCTGCACGGTGGCGGTCATGGCCGAGCTGGTGCGCCGCGGCCTGATCGTGCCCGAGGACCTGCGCGCCCGCCTCCACCCCTGAGCGCGCCCGGTCAGGCGCCGCGTCCGATGCCCTGGGGCAGGCGGTCCTGGTCCCAGCCGAGGAGCTGTTCGGCCATGGCGAACGCGTAGCGGTCGGTCATGCCGCCCACATAGGTGACGGCGGTGGTGACCCGGTCGGCCTCGGCGGGATCGTGGTAGTCAGCCGGCATGGCGTCGGGATGTTCGCAGTAGTACTCCACCAGCCCGCGCAGCACCTCGATCACCGCGTTGCTCTGGGCGACCGACTCGGGCCGGGTGTAGATCCGCTCGTAGTTGAACGACCGCAGGGACGCCAGCGCGGCGGCCACCTCGGCGTCCATGCCGACGATGCCGGTGTCGGCCACGGTGGTGATGATCGAGCGGATGAACACGGCCAGCTGCTCCCGGCGGGTGCTGCCCACGGTGGCGACGACCTCGCGCGGCAGGTCATCGACCGACACGATGCCGGCGTGGATGGCGTCCTCGAGGTCGTGGGCGCAGTAGGCGATGCGGTCGGCCCAACTGACCAGTTCCCCCTCGATCGTGCGCGGCGCCGGCCGCGACCAGGAGTGGTTGCGGATGCCGTCGAGGGTCTCCACACAGAGGTTCAGCGGGGTGAGGACGACGTCGGCACCCCAGGGCCCGTGGTCGTAGCCGCCGGGGATGAACGCGTCGAAGGCGTCCTCGGACGCGTGCCCCCCGGGGCCGTGGCCACAGTCGTGGCCCAGCGCCATGGCGTCCGCGAGGGCGACGTTGACGCCGATGCCGCGCGCCAGCGAGGTCGCGACCTGGGCGACCTCGATGGCGTGGGTGAGTCGGGTGCGCTGGTGGTCGGTCGGGTAGACCACCACCTGGGTCTTGCCCGCCAGGCGGCGGAAGGCGGTGGAGTGGACGATCCGGTCGCGGTCGCGCTCGAAGCAGGTGCGCTCGACGTCGGGTTCCTCGGCCACCGCGCGCGTCCCGGCGCCGTCGCTGAACGTGGCGCCGGGGCGCAGCACGAGCCGCTCGCGCTCCTCGCGGGCCTCGCGTCCGATCGGGGCGGGCAGGCTGAGGCGGGCGTGCGAATCGGCGTGGGCGCGCACCACGTCGCCGTCGGCGTGCCCGGCCATCGTGCGGGCCCAGGCGACCGTGCGGGGGTTCAGCGCGTCCGTCATGGGGCCATCATGGCGCGGTTCGTAAGATGGGACCAACGACCACGACGAGGACGGACCATGACTGAGCAAAACCCCAGGCCCGGTGACGAGCAGCCGCACGGCGACCAGCCCCCCAGCCACGACCAGCCCTACGCCCCGCCGTCCTTCGAGTCCCAGCCGGACGCCCAGGGCCACGGCCAGCAGGCGTACCCCGAGCAGCAGCCTGACCCGCAGCAGTACGGTCAGCCCCAGTATGGGCAGGAGCAGTACGGGCAGCAGCAGTACGGCAACCAGCAGTACGCCGATGGGCAGTATGGGCAGCAGTACCCCCCGCCGGCGTACGGGCAGCAGCAGCAACAGCAGTACGGACAGCAGAACTACCCGCAGGACCAGTACGCCCCCTACACCTACCAGCAGCAGTGGCCCGCCGAACCCGAGCGCAGCAAGACGCTCGGGGTGGTCGGTCTGGGCATCGTCGCGGTCTGCACGGTCGTGTTCGTGGTGGTCGGCTACCTGCTGGGCCAGGCCTTCGGCCAGCTCATCCTCGACTACGGGATCGAGGCGCTGGAGAACCCTGACCCCTCCGACCCGCTGATGATCTCGTTCGCCCAGTCGGTCGAAGGTCTCACGATGGCCGGCGCGGCCGCCACACTGACCGGCATCGCGGGGTGGATCGTGAGCATCATCGCCACGGCCCGCCGCCAGGGTCGCCGGTTCGCGATCTGGGGCATCATCATCGGTGTCCTCGCCCCGATCATCGGCATGATCGCGATGGTCGCGGGCATGTTGCCTGCGGCCCAGATGGTCGCCTGAGGCCGGGGGTCAGCCCCCCGAGACGTCGGACTCGGCGGCGGAGAGGTCTTCGTCGCCGATGCTCCGGCTGTCCAGCCACCCGTACGGCAGCGTGACGTGCGCCCGCGGCGTCCCCTGGCGCCCGCGCGGGGTGCCCAGCTCGTGGACGGGGTAGGTCGCTGTCGGGTCGAGCTGGGCGATGAGTTCGTCCAGTTCGGCCAGGCTCGAGACGGTCGCGAAGGACCGCCGCAGGTCGCCGCCGACCGGGAAGCCCTTGAAGTACCAGGCCATGTGCTTGCGCAGGTCGGTCAGGCCCCACCGCTCCCCGTGGATCTCGGCGAGCAGGACGGCGTGGCGCCGCAGCATGGCGGTCACCTCCCCCAGGTTGGGGTAGGGCTGGGTCTCCCGTCCGGCGAAGGCGTCGGCCAGGTCACGGAAGAGCCACGGGCGCCCCAGGCAGCCGCGGCCGATCACGACGCCGGCCGCACCGGTCTGCTCGACCATGTCCACGGCGTCCGAACCCTCCCAGATGTCGCCGTTGCCCAGGACCGGGATGTCGACGGCCTCGGCCAGGGTGGCGATGGCCTCCCAGCGGGCCTGCCCGGAGTACGACTGGGCCACCGTGCGCGCGTGCAGGGCGATGGCGGCCACCCCGGCGTCCTGGGCGATACGCCCGGCGTCGAGGTAGGTGAGGTGGTCCTCGTCGATGCCCAGGCGGGTCTTCACGGTGACCGGGACGCCGTGGGCGTCAGCCGCTGCCACCGTCTTGGTCAGGATCTCCGCGAGCCGGTCGGTCTTCCACGGCAGCGCCCCGCCGCCCCCGCGGCGGGTGACCTTGGGGACCGGACAGCCCATGTTGATGTCGATGTGGTGGACGCCCAACTCCTCGCACAGGATGTGCGCGGCCCGGGCCATCACGTCGGCGTCCACCCCGTAGAGCTGCACCGAGCGGACGGTCTCCCCGGGGGCGAAGGTGAGCATGTCGAAGGTCTTGGGGTTCTTCTCGACGATGCCGCGGCTGGTGATCATCTCGCACACGTACAGTCCGGCGCCCTGTTCGAGGCAGAGCTGGCGGTAGGCCGGGTTGGTGATGCCGGCCATCGGCGCGAGCACCACGGGGGTCGCGACCTCCACCGTCCCCCCGGAGGGAGCGGTCAGGCGCAGCGGTTCGTGGGACGGCACGAGGATCGAGTCTACGCCGATCAGCGGCGCCAGTCGCCCAGGGCTCCTTCGAGGGCCCCCAGGGACGCCTCGACCATGGGGTGGCGCTCGTCCTCGGGGCACCCGGCGGACGCCCAGGCCGCGCCCGCGGCGTCCAGGAAGCCGAGGAACCCCAGCAGGGCGAAGCGGTCACGGGCCGAGTCGTTGGCCTGGAGCAGGTCGGTGAGGAGGGCGAGGTCGTCGGTGCGGGCGCGATCCCGGACGCCGGCTGCGGCGGTGGGCTCCTCCCGGGCCAGGCTGCCGCGGGCGTGCGCGGCGACGTGGTCGAGCCGGGCCAGCACCCAGGTGCGGACGCGGTCGCGTGCCGTGGTGCCGGCGGGCAGGGCCTGGTCGGCTGCCCGCTGGCGATCGGCGAGGTGGGCCAGGTCGGCCTCGACGACCGCGGCGTAGAGGCCCTCCTTGGAGCCGAAGTAGTGGAAGACGATGGCGGGCGACCCCCCGGCCTGCCGTGCGATCGCGGGCACGCTGACCTCGGCGTAGGACGCCGTGGCGAACGCCGACCGCGCCGCCGCGAGGATGCCGTCGCGGCGCTCCTCCGGGCCGAGACGTCGCCGGAGCGGGGGCTGTGTTGCCGTCATGCTTGCCAGCGTAGCTTCTATTGAGCTAGCGTCAATAGTGTTATTGATCGTCAGTCAACAGGAGTTGCGATGAGCCTGGCCGACCACGCCATCTGGTACCACGTCTACCCCCTGGGTGCGCTGGGTGCGCCCGTGCACTCCGGCGGCGGCGAGGTGGTGCACCGCCTGGGTGCGCTGGAGCCGTGGCTCGACCACGCCGTGTCGCTGGGCTGCTCGGGACTGCTGCTCGGGCCCATCTTCTCCTCGGTGTCGCACGGCTACGACACCTTGGACCACTACGCCATCGACCCCCGGCTCGGCGATGACGGCGACTTCGACGCGCTCGTCGCGGCCTGCCGCGAGCGCGGGCTGTCGCTGATGCTGGACGGGGTGTTCAACCACGTCAGCACCCAGCACGGCCTGGTCGGCGAGGACTCCCCCATGCTGCGCCGCTCCAACGGGTACCTCTACACGTGGGAGGGCCACGACAACCTCGTCGAGCTCGACCACACCCGCGGCGACGTCGTCGAGTGGATCACCGGCATCATGCTGCACTGGCTGCGCCGCGGCATCAGCGGCTGGCGCCTCGACGTCGCCTACGCAGTGGCGCCCGAGTTCTGGCGCGACGTGCTCGGACGCGTGCGCGCCGAGTTCCCGGACGCGCTGTTCCTCGGCGAGGTCATCCATGGCGACTACGGCGCCATCGCGGACGCCGGGACGCTCGACTCGGTCACCGCCTATGAGCTGTGGAAGGGGACCTGGAGCTCGATCAAGGACACCAACTGCTGGGAGCTGGCCCACGCGCTCGAGCGCCACCAGGAATTCTCGACGAACCACGTCCTGAACACCTTCGTCGGCAACCACGACGTCGACCGGATCGCCTCGCTCGTGGGCGGCGACGGGGCCGCGCTCGCGGCATCCGTACTGTTCACCGTGCCCGGCATGCCGAGCGTCTACTACGGCGACGAACAGGGCTTCACCGGGGTGCGGGGTACCGGGTCGTACGCCGACGACGCGGTGCGTCCGCCGCTGCCCGCCTCCCCCGCCGACCTGCTGCCGGCCGGCGCGTGGCTGGAGCAGGTGTACCGGGACCTGATCGGCTTCCGGCGCCGGCACGCGTGGCTGTCGCGCGGCCACGTGGCGGTGGTCGCGAAGGAGAACGCCTGGATCGAGTACGCCGTCACCCACGGTGACGACCGGGTCGACGTGCGACTCGAGCTCGAGCCCGCCCGCGTCACCGTGCGCGCCTCGGACGGCGAGACCTGGGAGTGGTCGGCCTAGGATCGCCCGACCTGTCCGGGTGTGTGGGCGACTGGGCGATCCTGAAGATGATCGCGGAGCACTCGTCCGGCACCCTGGTCGAGGATAGATTCCACGCTCCGACCCGCATCCCGCCATCCTGCCCCACCAGGGGCTTCCTCGTTCGCAACGCGGATCCTCCCTCACAACGCGTAAAGAATCAGCGTTATGAGGGAGAAACCGCGTTGCGAATCCAGCCGCTCAGCTTCGGCCGCGGAAGAAGGTCACCAGCCGGCGGTGACGGTGCTTGAAGAGGGTATCGACCACCCGCGCCAGCAGGCCGGCCAGCCCCGGTACCGGCAGCCGCGGCCGGAACGTCACCCGGTCGTGGACCCTCGTTCCCCCGGCGACGGGCGTCAGCGTCCGCTCGTGCTCCCACAGGCTCATGCTGAGCATCGACGATCGCTCGAGGAAGCGCCGTCCCGCATCGACCTCGACGACGACCAGCTTGTCGAAGTCGAACGGCACGATCCCGAACAGGCGGAGCCAGGCCCGTCCGAGGGGACGCCCCAGCGGCACCGAATCGATCGTCAGCCCGGCGATCTCCCGCGGCATGGTCATCGTCAGCCAGGGCCGCAGTTCGTGGTTGATGCCGTCCGGACCGACGATGCGCTCCCAGACCGCGGTCATGCCAGCCGGGACGACCACCTCGTTCTCCACCGTCCTGGTCGCGCTCACCCGCAGCGCACCGCCTCGACAAGCAGCACCTGGTCGGGCGGCATGACGGGGCACCTCAGCCCAACAGTGGTCAGCACGCGCCCCGACAACCGGACGCCCGCGAACCACTCCGGCATCCCGAACAGGAACGGCGGGGAGGCCGGGATCACCGGCCGGACGTCGTATTCGACCTCAGGATCGAGCCCCGGGAGCACGACGTCACCCAGGTGCGACACCGGACCCGACGACCCGGAACCCACCGAGAAGATCGCCCGCTCGGGCGTGACGACCCCGTGCACCCAGGCATCGCCCTCCGGCACGTCGACGCGCACGAGGTCACCACCGAGCAGCGCGGCGCGATGCTCCTTCCACCAGCCGATCCAGGCGCCCAGCTCGGCGAGCTCGTCGGGCGAGGCTGCCGCGAGGTCCCACTCCACACCCAGGTGTCCGAACACGGCCGTGGACGCCCGGAAGGTCAGGTCGTGGGCGCGCCCGGTCGTGGGCGATTGCGCCGAGGCGATGTGCGAGCCGAGCAGTTCGGGTGGCAGCAACTGGCCGGTCCAGCGCAGCATGCGCTGGCGCTCGTGCGGGTCCATCACGTCGGAGACCCACACCCGCTCGGTGCGCTGCAGCACCTCCAGGTCGATGCGCCCACCACCCGAGGAGCAGGACTCGATCTCCAGCCCCGGGAACGCTGCGCGGAGCTCATCCATCAGCCGATAGGCGGCCAGTGTCTGCGCGTGCACGGCGGGCGACCCGTCCGGACCACCGGCGTCCACGAGGTCGCGGTTGTGGTCCCACTTCAGGTAGGCGATGTCGTTGCCGCGCAGCACGGCCAGCAGTTGGTCGCGCACGTGCGCGTACGCCTCGGGGATCGTCAGGTTCAGCACCTGCTGGTGTCGCGCCTCGACCGGCAGCCGGCCGTAGCCGGGCTGCATCACCCACTCGGGGTGGGCCCGGGCGACGTCGGAGTCGAGGTTGACCATCTCGGGTTCGACCCACAGCCCGAACTGCATCCCCAGCCCGCGGACGTGGTCGACCAGCGGCGCCAGCCCGTCCGGCCAAACCTCGGGGCTGACCACCCAGTCCCCCAGCCCGCGGGTGTCGTCGCGCCGCGAGCCGAACCAGCCATCGTCGAGCACGAACCGCTCGATGCCGACTTGCGCGGCCAAGTCGGCCAGGTGCTTCAGCCGGTCGAGCGAGTGGTCGAAGTAGACCGCCTCCCACACGTTCAGCGTGACGGGACGCTCCACCCCCGGGTGCCCGGGCCGCGCACGCAGCCACGCGTGGAACCGGCGCGCCACGGCGTCCAACCCCTCGCCCCACGACCCGTACACCCACGGGCCGGCATAGGTCTGCCCCGGCGCCAGCCGGCCCTCGCCGGGCAGCAACAGTTCGCCGCCGCCCACCACCTGCACACCGGACGCCGTGCGCTCAGCGGTGTGCACGTGGTTGCCGCTCCACGCGACGTGGACGCCCCACACCTCCCCGGAACCGAAGCCGAACCCGGGCACGCCGACGTGCAGGACGGTCGGTGCGTCGAAGCCGGTGCGCCCGGCCCGGCCCTCGCGGCGGTGCTGGCCGATCACCCAGGGCGTCCGCTGCGGGTGACGTTCCGAGCCCCAGCCGCCGGCCAGGTCGAGCACCTCGCGGGCCCGTCGCGGCACCGGGAGCATCACCAGCAGCTCCCCGACCTCGAAGTCGTCGGCGCCCTCGTTCGTCACCGAGGCCCGCGTGCGCACCAGCCCCTGCGGGGTCAGCTCAACCTCCACCACGAGCCGGAGCCCGCAGGCGGCGTCCTCGGCCCGGTACGTGACCAGGTCTCCCGATCGCTCCACCCCGACCACAGCCCAACGCGGCGACCAGTCGCGGCCGGCGCGCGAGCCGGTCAGGCCCGGGCGTCCGAGGTAGCCGGTGGACGCCTCGGGTACCAGCGACACCCGCACGGGGGCGTCCGGGCTGCTGGGCACGACCACCGGAGCGGTCGCGGCGGCCAGCGAAGCCAAGCCCTCGGCGGACACATCACCCAGGTCGGCACCCCAGTGGAGCACCGCGGGCAGACGCCCGTCGGAGGAGTCGAGGACGAGGCTGACCCCGCCCGCCCGGAGGTGGATCCGTTCGGTCATGGGGCCAGCCTACGAACCCTCCCACCAGGGGTTCAGCAGCCGAGCAGGCGCGCCCCCAGCCAGGCGGGCACCTCGTCGAGCGGCACGCGCTCCTGGGCCATCGTGTCGCGCTCGCGGATCGTCACCGCGTTGTCCTCGAGGGTGTCGAAGTCGACGGTCACGCAGAACGGGGTGCCGATCTCGTCCTGGCGGCGGTAGCGGCGTCCGATCGCCTGGGCGTCGTCGAACTCGACGTTCCACAGCTTGCGCAGCTCGGTGGCCAGGTCGCGCGCCTTGGGCGAGAGCTTCTCGTTGCGCGACAGCGGCAGCACGGCGACCTTGACCGGGGCGAGGCGCTTGTCCAGCTTGAGCACCGTGCGGGTGTCGGTGCCGCCCTTGGCGTTGGGCACCTCCTCCTCGGTGTAGGCCTCGACCAGGAACGCCATCAGCGAGCGCGTCAGCCCGGCCGACGGCTCGATGACGTACGGCGTGTAGCGCCGGTTCTGGGCCTGGTCGAAGTAGGACATGTCCTGGCCCGAGTGCTCGGTGTGGGTGCCGAGGTCGAAGTCGGTGCGGTTGGCGATGCCCTCCAGCTCGCCCCAGCCGTCGCCGCCGGTGAACCCGAAGTCGTACTCCAGGTCGACGGTGCGCTTGGAGTAGTGCGACAGCTTCTCGGCCGGGTGCTCGTACTTGCGCAGGTGGTCGGGGTCGATGCCGAGGTCGACGTACCACTGATGGCGGGCGTCGATCCAGTGCTGGTGCCATTCTTCGTCGGTGCCGGGCTCGACGAAGAATTCCAACTCCATCTGCTCGAACTCACGGGTGCGGAAGATGAAGTTGCCCGGCGTGATCTCGTTGCGGAAGCTCTTGCCGACCTGGCCGATGCCGAACGGCACCTTCATGCGGCTGGTGGTCTGCACGTTGGCGAAGTTCACGAAGATGCCCTGGGCGGTCTCGGGGCGCAGGTAGTGCAGGCCCGACTCGTCCTCGATGACGCCCAGGT
>JAUNSA010000234.1 GCA_030539405.1 Propionibacteriaceae bacterium | reverse complement strand
CGCACCTCCATGGCATGGAGGGGGTCAGGGGTTCGAATCCCCTCAGCTCCACACCTGTGAAGGCCCTGCCGGCTCCTGTCGGCGGGGCCTTCGCCGTGGGGTGGTGCTGAGCCTTTCCTGCCCAACCGAGCCGATCGGCTTGAAGGGACCCAGATGGCCTCGCTGGCAACGTCTGTAGCGCTCGCATCTGCTTGATATGTGGGTGTCCGGAGATGGAGTCGGCCGCCTCTCGGCCGAAGGCCCTATCCGGTGGTCGGCAGAATTGCCGTGACGATCAGGTACGGGTCGCTGTGGGTGGTGGGAGCGGTTCTGTTGTGGTCCAGGGCCCGCGTGGTTGCGTGCAGCAGCAGCTGCCGTAGCTCGGTGGCCTCCTCCCGGGTGAGCTGGACGGTGACGTCGCTGAAGTGGACCGGTTGCCCGCGGTGGTTGGCCGCGGGTGCGAGGTCGGTGGTCCACACGTCGCCTGCGGCGTTGCGCGCGAGGATGCGGACACCGTCGGCTGGGGCGTTGGTCAGGACATCTGTGTAGTCACGGGCCAGTTGCTGTGCCAGGACCCGCCCCTGGGCATCAACCCGGTGGCGCAGGTCGTCATAGCGCATGGCGTCGACCGGTACCAGGTACCCAGTGTGCTTTGAGCGGTACACCTTCACCGCGCGGCCAGGGCGAGGCACCACACGCACGACCTCGAGCAGGTCCCGCGCCACCATCCGACGCACCCGGTACAACATCGTGTTCACGCTGACACCCAGCTGGCTGGCCGCGTCCGACACGGTGCAGTCTCGCCCGAGAAAAGGATGGAGGAACCTGGAACGGACGGGGTTGACGAGGATCGCAGCCTGTTCGGGGCTGGTGACCCGATGCAGCGTCTCGGTCTCCAACTCTGCCCAAGGTGAATTCAGCTCTTTCATTTCATCCAGCCTAGGTCCCAGGCTCCTGACGTGCGCAAGAGACCTGCTCGACGTTCCCTGCTGATGCGGCGTGATGTGGCCCTGCTGTGGTCCTCGGGGCTCGTGTCCTGGATTGGCATCTACACAATGTTCGTCGCGCTCCCGGTCATGGTCTATGAACGGACCAACTCGCCCCTGGCAACCGCCCTGACAGTGCTAGGTGGCGCCGTGCCGCCGGTGATCATCGGGCAGATCGCAGGAGTGGCTAGCGACCGGCACGACCGAAGACGCGTGATGATCCTCACCAGCACGCTCATGTCTGTGCTCACCCTCGGCTACCTCACGATCGCCGACGGTCCGTGGTGGTGGCTGGCAGTGCTCAACTTGATCATCAGTAGCGTGGGCCAGTTCATCGGACCGGCTGAGCACGCCCTGCTACCCGAGCTGGTCGAAGAGGCTCGGCTGGGCGAGGCCGCCAGCTTGAACGCGCTGAACAACAACATCGCCCGCCTCATCGGACCAGCCCTCGGGGGTGTTCTCTTTGCCCAGGCAGGGTGGTCGGCGGCAGTGCTCCTCAACGCCGGCACCTACCTGCTCGCAGCCGCCCTGGTGAGCGGGGTCACCCGCAACCGGCCGCATGCCTCACCCCTCGCCGCCACCGCTACCAGATCCCTGAGACTGGAGTGGCTCGAGGGCGCGGCGCACGCGTGGAAAACCCCTCATCTCAGGATCCTGCTGCTCCTGGTCGCACTGGTGATGTTCGGCGAGGGATTCGTCTCAGCGTTGCTCGCCCCGCTGGTGACCGAGCTGATCGGCACCGCCCAAACCCTGGGTTGGATCTTGTCCGCCCAAGCCGTCGGTGGCATCGCAGGTGCCCTGTGGGCGACCAGAGTCGCCGACCGACACGACCCCGTCAGGCTGCTTGGCTGGGCCGCGCTCAGCGCCGGACTCTTGTTGGCAGTCACCTTCAACTACGCACTGTTCTACCCGAAGGCATGGCCCGCCGTCCTGCTCACCGGCCTTGCCGGCGTCCCCTTTGCCGTCTTCGCCGCGACGCAGCTCCAGGCGCTCCAGATCCTGACCTCGCCCGGGCTCAGAGGCAGGACTTTCGCGCTTGCCTGGGGACTCAACGGCCTGGCACAACTCGTGGGGATCACCCTCGCTGGACTCGCGGCGGAACGATGGGGCGTCCTAGTCATCAACGTGGACGCCGCCGGCTACCTGCTCGCCGGCATTGCGGCGCTGGTCATCACACAGTCGCGCTCCAGCAGGCCAGCCAGCAAGCATCCCGGAGCCAACGACCCAGACATCCGATAGTGCCGCACTGAGCGTGGCCGCGCGCTACTGCCGCACTTTGCCGGTGCGGCGACGACACCGCGCCGGGAAGGGAGCCCTGTTTCCTAGTCCGACACAACGAGCCGGCGGGATCTGTGCACCCGCCACGCACTCAACGGCCGCGATTCTCAGGGGGCGAGACGGCGCGCGAGATTGCCGACGGCGGCGACCAGGTCGGACAGGCCCGGCTCTTCGATC
>JAUNSA010000076.1:5963-13466 GCA_030539405.1 Propionibacteriaceae bacterium | reverse complement strand
CGGCAAGTTCATCCGCCGCTACTCCCTCGACGAGTTGCCCCAGCTCTTCAACGTGTTGCTCGGTGACATGTCACTGGTCGGCCCCCGCCCGGCCCTGCAGAACGAGGTGGACGCCTACCACAGCCACGTCCACCGTCGCCTCGACGTGCGGCCCGGCATGACCGGCCTGTGGCAGGTCTCCGGACGCTCGGACCTGTCCTGGGAGGACACCGTTCGCCTCGACCTCTACTACGTCGACAACTGGTCGATGCTCCAGGACATCGCGATCCTCGCCCGCACCTTCGGCGCCGTCGTCGGCAAGCACGGGGCCTACTGAGCGTTCATCGCCGCCATTCCGTCCGGCGAGGCTAGGCTCGATCCGTGAGTTCCTCGTCCGCCCCCAACGTGGGCAGCATCGTGATCCCCCACTACGGGGATCCCCAACCGACGCTGACGCTGATCGAGTCCCTCCTCCCCCAACTCGGGACGGCGTGGGAGATCATCGTCGCCGACGACCACTCCCCCCAACCCTTCCCCGAGGCCCACGGCGTCCGCGTCGTGCGGCGTGACGCCAACGGAGGCTTCGGCAAGAACTGCAACACCGGCGCAGCCGAGGCCCGCGGCGAGCTGCTGCTCTTCCTGAACAGCGACCTCGAGGTCGGGCCCACCTTCCTGGCCGACCTGGTCGCCGCAGCGGCCCCGTGGCAGCCGTGCGTCGCCGGCCCGCGCATGCTCGACCATGCCGGCCGCGACAGCTTCTCCGCCCGGCACTTCCCCAAGCCCTCGCACCAGATCGTCGAATGGCTGGTCCCCTTGGCAGGACTCCGCCACCTGCCCGCCCTCCACACGGCCGTGGGCCACGACATGGACGCCCACCGCGCCACCTCAGCGCTCCCCGTGGACTGGCTCGTCGGGGCCGTACTGCTCCTGCCCCGGGCGGAGTTCGACGCCGTCGGGGGCTTCGACGAACGCTTCTTCATGAACGCCGAAGAGATCGACCTGCAGCGTCGGCTGCGCGATCGCGGCATCCCCCGCGTCTTCCTCCCGACGGTCACCGTGACCCACGAGGGGGGCGGCTCGTCGGCGTCCGAACGTCGTCGCCAGTGGCTGGTGGACGGCCGGTGGCGCTACGCCGGCAAGTGGGGTGGTACGCGCCGCCTCAAGGCGGGGTTGTCGGCCGCCACCCTCGTCAACCTGCTGTGGGGCCTCGCCCGCCGGGTCGCGGGACGACCGATCCACCCGTGGGCGGACGCCCGCACCGAATGGCAGCTCATCTGGCCCCGAAAGGGCCGGCAGCGCCAGCCATGAGTGCCACCATTCCCGTTGCCCTCCGCGTCCATCTCGCCCACGCGGCGGTCCAAGCGATCGCGGAGGAGGCCGGGGCCGACGTCCTACATCTGAAGGGCCCTGCGCTCGACGGCGTGCTCCGGCCGACCCGCCAATCCCGCGCGCCAGGTGCAACCGAGGGTGACACCGAACCTGTCCCGCGCCTGAGCACGGACGTTGACGTGCTCGTCCGGCCCGCGCACGTGAAGGGCTTGCTGCACGCCCTGCAGCAGCATGGGTGGCGCTACGTCACCCACTTCGAAACCGGGTCGGCGTTCGAACACGCGGCCTCCCTGTGGCACACCGAGCTGGGGTATGTCGACGTGCACCGCATCTTCCCCGGGGTGAGCGCCCCGCCCAAGGAGGCCTTCGCCCAGCTCTGGTCCAGCCGCCACCCCGTCCGGATCGCGGCCCGCCCGTGCCAGGTCCCCTCCATCGAGTTCCAGCGCTTGCTGCTCATCCTCCACGGGGCACGCGAAGGCGGACTCAGCAACCCCGACGTCGACCTGGTCTGGACGCGGGCCTCCGAGCAGGAGCGCACCACCACCCTCCAGCTCGGGCGCGAGCTGGGCGCCGAGGTGGCCCTGGCCGCCGCCACCGGACGCCTCGACGAGTTCCGCGACCATCCGGCCCACGACCTGTGGCGGCTGTTCAGCACCCGCGACACCAGCGATCGCGCGGCCGAATGGAAGGCCCGGCTCAAGGCCGAACGCACCCTCGCCGGACGCGCCCGCATCGCAGCCCGCTCCTTGCTGGTGAACACCGACCATCTCGCGATGGAGCGCGGTCGCGAGCTGACCCGCACCGAGGTTGTCCGCGAATACGGACACCGCGCGGGCCATGCCGCCCGCGCACTGTGGGCGCAGCGGCCACGCAAGCAGGTGGAGGGCCCCCGATGAGGTACGCCGCCCCCGACAACCTGGCCTATGTGGTGGCCGACGAATTCGACCCCGACGACGAGAACGTCTACCTGATGCTCGTGCCCGACGGGCACCCCAGCATCCTCAACGGCACCGGCGCCTTCATCTTCCTGGCCGCCGTGGCCGGCGACGACCTCATTGCCGCCACCGCTGCCGCCGCTGGCGTCCCCGCCGACGAGGTGGCCGCGGACGTGACGGCGTTCGTGGACGACCTCGTCCAGCGGGGATATCTCGTCCCACGCCCAGACCCGGCCCCATGAGGCCACCCGGTGGTCGCTGGCTGGCGCTCGACCTGGCCCGCGGCGTGGCGGTGGTCTCCATGGTGGTCGCGCACACCGCGCCGGTGGGCGGCATCTTCAACGTCTCGGAGTACCTGACCGCGCCGTTGTTCGCCCTCGCCATCGGGGCGTCCATGACCTTGGCATTCGAGAAGACCCGCCTCTCCTTCGGCCGCTTCTGGGCCGCCGAGGTGGCCCGAGGCGCGGTGCTCGTCGGCCTGGGCGTCCTGCTCGAGGCCGCCTACCCGCAGATCCTCGGCGTACTGATCTCCCTTGGATTGCTGATGGCCCTGCTCCCACCCCTGCTGCTCCTGCGTCACCGAATCGGGTTGCTGCTGGTGGTGGTCGGCGTCCTCGCACTCGCCCTGCCGCCGCTGCGCCTGGCCGGCGAGGCCTGGCTGGCCTATCAGGGACCGCCCGCCTCACCGGGGCAGACCATCACGCACTGGATCGTGTACATCACCGTCGCCCACCCGGCCTACCGCCTCCCGGCATTCGGGGTCGCGGCTGGCCTCGGCATCCTGGCCGCCCGGCTCCTCGAGGAACGCCCACCGACCAACCGCACCGCCCTGCTCGGCGCTGCCGGGGCCGCCACGCTGTCCGGCACCGCCATCGTCGTCGGCAAGATCACCGGCTGGGGCGGGGACCCCTACGCCGGCACCTACCCCGAGCTCGTGGCGTCCACAGCCATCGCGGTCGCCGCCCTGCTGGGCTGTGTGGCGTGGGCCCGCCACCACGAGGCCACCAGACTGCGGTCAGTGACCTGGCTCGTCGAGTCCACGGGAAGGCTCGCGCTGACGGCGTATGCCCTGCACGTGCTGGCCCTGGCGGCGCTGAGCAGGTTCGTGCTCGGCGGTGGCCGCGACGACCACTGGTGGGTCCTGGTGACCGTGACGGCCATCGTGGTGGCGTTCGCGGCCCTCTGGCGCCGCTGGGTGGGCCCGATCGGGCCGGCCGAGTGGTTGGTCCGGTGGCCGATGCGGCTCCTTGGGCACCCGACCGAAGCAGGCACGCGGCGTCGCTAGAGTGCCGTTCGTGACCAGCTCCGTCGTCCGCACGCCGCGCGTGCTGTTGCCCCAGGCGTCCGTCGACCACCACCGGTGGGCCGTCATCGCCTGCGACCAGTTCACCTCCCAGCCCGACTACTGGGCCGAGGTGGAGAAGGTCGTCGGCGACGCACCCTCCACGCTGCGGATGGTCTTCCCCGAGCTGCACCTGGGCGCCCCCGACGTGGCCGAACGCGTCGCGGACTGCCAGGCGACCATGCGCTCCTACCTCGACGAGGGCCTGCTCGAGCCCCACGAGGCGATCGTCTACGTCGAGCGGGGCGTGAGCGGCGGCACCCAGCGCGGGCTGGTCGTCGAGCTGGACCTGGAGGCCTACGACTTCTCCCCTACCGCCACTTCCGCGGTGCGCTCCACCGAGGGCACCGTGCTCGACCGGCTCCCCCCGCGCATGGCCGTCCGCCGGGACGCCCCCCTCGAGCTGCCGCACATCCTGGTGCTGTACGACGACCCGGACGGCTCCGTCCTCGCCCCCGTCCTGGCCGTGCGCGACGACCTCGAGGTCGCCTACGACGTCGACCTCATGCTCGGCTCGGGCCACCTGACCGGACGCCTCGTGCGCGACCCGGGCGTCCAACAAGCCGTGTTCGCCGCCCTGGACGCCCTGGTGGAGCCGGACTCGTACTCGGCCCGCTACGGGCTGCCCGCCGAGCACCCGCTGCAGTTCGCGATGGGCGACGGCAACCACTCCCTGGCCACCGCCAAGAGCACCTGGGAGGAGCTCAAGGCCGCCGGGGCGGCGTCCGACCACCCGGCCCGCTGGGCGCTGGTCGAGCTGGTCAACCTGCACGACCCGTCGCTGTCGTTCGAGCCGATCCACCGGGTGCTGTTCGACGGGGCGTCCGTCGTCGAGGACCTCGTGGCGGCACTCGGCGCCACCATCCGCCCGGCCGACTCGACCGACGACGTGCTGGCAGCCGTGGCGTCCGCCGACGGGGTGCAGCGCTTCGGGATCGTGACGGCGTCCGGCCTCACCATCGCCGAGATCCCCGACCCGACCCACCAACTCGCCGTCGGCACCCTCCAGGCCTACCTCGACGCCTGGCTGGCCGAGCGGCCCGACGTCGAGATCGACTACGTGCACGGCGATGACGTCACCGTCGAGCTGGGCCGGCGCCCCGGCAACGTCGGCTTCCTCGTGCCGGGCATCGGCAAGGACGCCTTCTTCCGGTCCATCGCCGTCGACGGACCCCTGCCGCGCAAGACGTTCTCCCTGGGACACGCCCGCGACAAGCGCTTCTACATGGAGGCCCGCGCGATCCGGTGAATCTCGCAATCGGGGTCGAATACGACAGCCGGTCGGACTAGGCTCAGGGGCACAACATTCGATCCTCGAGGAGGTCCTTCCAATGGAGCATGAGATCACCGAGAACCCGTTGCGGGGCGTCGAGGCCAAGATCGGGTCCGGTCACTACGGCGTGTTCGATCACGGCGCGCACGTGTGGTCCTGGCAGCCCGACGGCGCGGCCCCCGTCATCTGGATGAGCGCGAAGTCCCAGTTCGCCGACGGCCAACCAGTGCGCGGCGGCGTCCCGATCTGCTTCCCGTGGTTCGGTCCCGGACGCGCTGGTGACCAGCTTCCCATCCACGGCTTCGGACGCCTCAACACGTGGCACCTGGCCGACGTCAAGGACACCCTCGACCGCGACGGCCGCCTGATCGTCGCCTACACCCTCGACAACGCCATGACCGGCGAGCAGCCCGACTGGCCGCACCGCTACGAGGCCTCGCTGATCGCGAAGTTCACCCCCGAGTACCTCGGCCTGACCCTCGAGGTGACAAACACCGGCCAGAGCCATGTGCCGCTCGATGGCGCGCTGCACACCTACCTCGCGGTCGGTGATGTCCGTCAGGTGAAGGTCACCGGCCTGGATGGTGCGGAGTACTTCGACAAGGTCACCGGCAACACCGAGACCCAGTCCGGCGATGTGACGATCGAGGGTGAGACCGATCGGGTCTACCGCTCCACCGGCGAGGTTGTCGTGGAGGATCCGGTGCTCGGCCGCAAGCTGATCATCGCGAAGTCCGGCTCGGCCAACACCGTGATCTGGAACCCGGGCGCCGACAAGGCCGCCGCCCTGGAGGACTTCGGCGACGACGAGTGGCAGGGCATGCTCTGCATCGAGGCCGCCAACGCCCTGGCCGACCAGCTCACGCTGCGCCCCGGGGAAACCCACACGCTCAAGCAGCGCGTCACGCTCGCCTGAACCTTGTGAATGATCGGCCCGGGCCGGTCGGAGCCGCCTGCTCCGACCGGCCCGTCGTCTCGATAGGGTTGGACACGTGACGACCCTCGATCTCCACGGCCTCGGCGCGCGCACCCGCCTCACCGTGGAGGGCGATCGGGCGTCCGAGTTGTTGGACGCCCTCCGCTCGGCCTGGTCGCGCTGCCTCTCTCCTCAGGACGATGAGATCGAGGCAGAGCCTTTGACCGTGAGCCTGTCCGGGGATCTCGCCCCAGCCATGCAGGGCATCACCCAGGACGTGACGCGCGCCTTCATCCGGGCACAACGGGGCCGGCTGTTCCTGTTCCACTCCGGCGCGGTCACCTGCCCGCGCACCGGGGGTGCAGTGGCGTATGTGGCCCCCGGCGGCACCGGCAAGACCACCTTGTCCCGGGTGTTGGGCGCTACCCATGGTTACGTGACCGACGAAACGGTCGGGTTCACCGCCGACGGGCGGATCCGCCCCTACCCCAAACCCCTCTCGGTGCGCTCGTCCGACGGTGGTGGTGTGAAGGACGAGATCTCCCCGGACGCCCTCGGGTTGGAGCACGTCCACCCGGACGCCCACCTGCGCCGGCTGGTCCTGCTCACGCGCGACGCCGCAGCGACCTCACCGGTTGTGGAGGAACTCAACCCCCTTGACGCCATCCTGCGCCTCACCAGCGAGAGCTCATCACTGAGCTCGCTGGACCGCCCGTTGCAGACCCTGTTCGCCTTCCTGGACGAACGGCCGTCCACGCTCGCGGTCACCTACGCCGAGGCCACCGACCTGCGCGACGTCATGATCGCGGCGTTGGAGGAATCATGAGCGACCTCATCCGCGCGGTGACGCCCATCGACCGGCTCGACCATGACGGACGCACACTCCTGTTGCTCCCCGACCAGGTCATTGAGCTCAGCCTGTTGGCCCAGACGGCCTACGATGCGGCGTCCGAACCCATCACGCTAGACGCCCTCACCGACCTGTTGGTCGCCGAGTTCGGTGCGCCACCGGAGGGAGACCCCCGAGACGGCGTCCAAGCTGTGGTTGACGAACTGGCCCAGATCGGGCTGGTGGAACGGGCGACCAGCCAGCAGAGTCATTGACGCGTCGCCGTCCGCGCGCTTCAATGGAGTCATAACCCACCTGGTTCCTTCTGGGAACCAGGTTTTTTCTTGCCCTGCACCCAGCCGAGCGTTACCGCGTCCGACTACCCCACCGGACCCGGCGGCCACGCCTTGACGATCACCTTGCCGGTGATGCGGTCGGCCGGGACGAACCGAGCGCAACCCGAGGCGTCCATCAACCCCCGGCAGGCGGCGACGGAGTCGGCGGAGTTGGAGCGGTGGTCGCCCATGACGAGGTAGTGGTCCTCGGGCACGACGATGTCGCCGAAGCACCGCGCCGACACCGGAGTGCTGGCGCAGTCGAGCCCACCGGAGGTGAACGGCAGGTCGCGGTGCACATAGGGCTCGGCGACCGACTCGCCGTTGACGACCAAGCGGCCCACCTCGTCGCAGCAGCCGACGGTGTCGCCGGGGGTGCCGAGGATGCGCTTGACGGTGTACGTCCGGTTCGAGACGCCGATGCCGGTCACGTCACCGAAGATCTTGACCGCTGCCTTCAGCGGGTCGGGGTCGGGGGGCTTGCGTTCGTCCTCCCAGGTATCGCCGTGGCCGAAGATGACGATGTCGCCGCGCTCAGGATCATCGGCCAGGTACGGCAGGTTGG
>JAUNSA010000076.1:3899-5863 GCA_030539405.1 Propionibacteriaceae bacterium | reverse complement strand
CCGAAGATGACGATGTCGCCGCGCTCAGGATCATCGGCCAGGTACGGCAGGTTGGACGACAGCACCCGATCGCGGACGCCGAGGGTCGTCTGCATCGACCCCGAGGCCACGTTGTGGACCCGGACGACGAACCCTTGGACCAGCGACACGATCGCCAACGCGACCACGAGGTTGCCCAGCAGGGCCAGCCACAACGGCGTCGGCTTGCGCGGGCGCAGGCGTGCGCCTGACGTCTCCTCGACCTGCCCTGCTGCCACGCTCCATCGCCTCCCAGACCAGCATACGGACGCCGCCTGTCCGAGGACTGCCCAACGCTCCGGGACGGGGGCCTTCGGGAGCGGCATCCGGGGCCAACTTTGGCTAAGGTGGCGCTCACGATCGTCATTTCAGGGAGGAAATGAATGTCCCGCATCGCTTCTGACAAGTACCGCTCCAAGGTGATGTCGGCCGAAGAGGCCGCCAAGCTGATCAAGAACGGTGACCGGGTCGGGTTCTCCGGCTTCACCGGTTCCGGCTACCCGAAGGTCCTGCCCGAGGCGCTCGCCGCCGAGATCAAGGCCGCCCACGAGAAGGGCGACGAGTTCCAGATCGCGTCCTACACCGGCGCCTCCACCGCCCCCGAGCACGACGGCGCTCTCGCCGCCGTGGACGGCATCTCCATGCGCATGCCGTACCAGTCCGACCCGGTGATGCGGAACAAGATCAACGCCGGTACCTCTGAGTACTACGACGTGCACCTGTCCCACTCGGGCCCGCAGGTCCGCCAGGGCTTCTGGGGTGACCTGGACGTCGCGGTCGTCGAGGTCACCGCCATCAACTCCGACGGCACGGCCGTCCCCTCCTCCTCGGTGGGCAACAACAACGTGTACCTCGAGACCGCCAAGAAGATCATCCTCGAGGTGAACTCCTGGCAGTCCATCGATCTGGAGGGAATGCACGACATCTACTCGATGAAGCTGCCCGGCGAGAACGTCGCCATCCCGATCAACGCCGCCGGCGACCGCATCGGCTCGAAGTACTACGACATCGACTGGAGCCGCGTCGCCGCGGTCATCGAGACCGACAACGAGGATCGCAACTCGCCGTTCAAGCCGCTGGACCAGGAGTCCAAGACGATCGCCGAGAACCTCCTCGACTTCCTCGGCAACGAGGTCAAGCAGGGCCGCATGCCCAAGAACCTGCTGCCGATGCAGTCCGGCGTGGGCAACATCGCCAACGCAGTGCTCGTCGGCCTGAATGAGGGTCCGTTCGAGCAGTTGACCTCCTACACCGAGGTCATCCAGGACGGCATGGTCGACATGATCGACTCCGGCAAGCTGCTGGTCGCCTCCGCCACCGCCTTCTCGCTGTCGCCCGAGGCCGCGGCGAAGATGAACGACAACGCCAAGAAGTACCGCGAGCACATCGTGCTGCGCCCCCAGGAGGTCTCGAACAACCCCGAGGTCATCCGTCGACTCGGCGTCGTCTCCTGCAACGGCATGATCGAGGCCGACATCTACGGCAACGTGAACTCGACCCACATCATGGGCTCCCGCATGCAGAACGGCATCGGCGGCTCGGGCGACTTCACCCGCAACGCCTACATCTCGTGCTTCGTCTCGCCGTCGCTGGCCAAGAACGGTGACATCTCCGCGATCGTGCCGATGGTCTCCCACCACGACCACACCGAGCACGACGTGCAGGTCATCATCACCGAGCAGGGCCTGGCCGACCTGCGTGGCCTGTCGCCCAAGCAGCGCGCCAAGGTCATCATCGAGAACTGTGCGCACCCCGACTACCGCGAGGCCCTCCTCGAGTACGTCGAGCGTGCCGCCAAGGTCGCCAACGGGGCCCACACCCCGCACGACTTGGCCACCTCGCACGAGTGGCACCGCCGCTTCCTGGAGACGGGCTCGATGAAGGGCTGATCCTTCGAGGATTCCGGACGGGGGCGTCGACTGCGGTCGGCGTCCCCGTTCTTTGTG
>JAUNSA010000076.1:0-3799 GCA_030539405.1 Propionibacteriaceae bacterium | reverse complement strand
CCCTCCGGGCTGTACGCGGAATGTGCTCCTTCCACCTCGTGCACGTGCACCGGGTGGAAGGAGCACAATTCGCGTACAACTCCGTTGTCAGTGTCAGAGGCCCAGTCTGCTGTGGTGAAGCGTCTAGTCTGGACGCCGTGTCCGACGCTGCTGCCCCTGATGCTGGTCCCCCCGCGGGGATCGGCACGGCCACGGCGTCGGTGGACACCTCGATCGATGCCCGCACCGGCGAACCCCGACGTCCCTGGCTGGTGACCCTGGCGTCCGGACTGCTGCTCGGCGGGATCGTGCCGGTGGTCGCCGGGTTGTTGTGGGCGTTCTGGCGCAGCATCCGGGAGTTCGAGGACGCCGCCTGGCTCAACGGCGTGGTCGCCACCGAACCGGGATCGCTGCTGCGCGTGCTGATGGTGGTGGCCCTGTTCACGGTCACGCTGCTGATCGGCGCGGCGTCCATCATCGCGGGCCACTACGCCTGGCGCGGTTTCGGGTGGACGCGGTGGGCCGGCGTGATCGCCGCCGCCACCAGCCTGCTGGCGCTGCTCATCAACTGGGTCGCCTGGATCGGCATCCCCCTCGTCGCGATCGGTGCCGCCCTGCTCTGGACGCCCCCGGCCCGGCGCTTCTTCGAGCAGTGGCACCTGCGCCGCCACCCCGTCCCGCCCGTGGTCGAGCCGGCCACACACGTCCACTACGGCCCCCTGGAGCGCTACCGATGAACAACCGCCTGCTGTCCGCCCTGGGGCGCATCGCCCGTGACGTCGTCCGCGCCGGGCTGCGCGAAGCCACCCGAACCAACCGGGACAATCGGAACACCCGCCGCAAGACCGCCCCGCCGCGGCAGAGCAATGGAGCGCGACCCACGGCGTCCGACTACCCCGGTGACTACACCGGCATGCCGACGGTGTCGTACGCGCCGGTGCGCGGCGACGAACCCGACCCCGGCGAGGTCGTGTGGACGTGGGTGCCCTATGAGGAGGACCACTCCCGCGGCAAGGACCGCCCGGTCGTCCTCGTCGGCCGCGACGGACCGTGGCTGCTCGGCCTGCAGATGACCAGCAAGGACCACGACTTCGACGAGCAGCAGGAAGCCCGCGCCGGCCGCTTCTGGGTCGACATCGGCGCCGGCGCGTGGGACAACCGCGGCCGCGAGTCCGAAGTGCGGGTCAATCGGGTGATCCGGATCGATCCGGACGCCGTGCGCCGCGTGTCCGTCTCGCTGCCGCGGCCGCTGTTCGACGAGGTCGTCGCGGGCATGCGCCGGCACCTGTGACCCCTGCCTTTTGTCGCACGTCGCCGCTAGCGTGGGGTGCATGACCAACGAGTTCTCCGAGGCCCACCGCCTCGCGTCCGTCACGTTCACCGAACGCATCCAGGGCGTGACCGACTGGGACGCCCCCGCCCCCGTCGACGGCTGGACGGCCCGCTCGGTCGTGGAGCACCTGCTGGCCTGGTTCCCGGGCATGCTCGCCGCGGGTTCGGACCTGACCCTGCCGCCCGGCCCCGACCCCGCCACCGACCTGGTCGGCGCGTGGGAGCACCAGCGCGATGCGGTGCAGGCCATCTTGGAGGATCCGGCGACGGCCACCAAGACCTACTCCTCGCCGGCGACGGGCGACCTGTCGCTGCCGGTGATGATCAACAACTTCTACACCGCCGACGTGTTCATGCACACGTGGGACCTGGCGCGCGCCACCGGCCAGGACGACCGCCTGGACGAGGCCACGGCGTCCGCCATGTTCGCCGGGATGGAGCCGATCGAGGAGATGCTGCGGGCGTCCGGCCAGTTCGGTACGCAGCGCGGGCCGCTGCGCCCGGACGCCGACGCCACCGACAAGCTGATGTCGTTCGTCGGGCGCGACCCCTACTGGACACCCCCCGCAGGCACGTCGGCCTGAGCGACGTCGCGGCGGTCGACGAAGTAGCTGTCGTCCATGGCCGGGTCGGGAGCGACCGGGATGAACTGGCGGCGGAGCAGGTCCTCGGCCCACTGGCGTCCGTGGACGGCTTCGCGGGCGTCGTTGACCCGGTCGCACTGGTCCTGGTTGAGGTAGAACTCGATGGCCTCCACGGCCCGATTGGCGCGGTCGAAGGTTTCGCGGTCCTCGCCCTCGGCCGAGCGGGCCACCAGCCGGGCGACCGTGCGCTCGACGGTTTCGCGGCGCATGCGGCGCATCAGCTTGGGCAGCAGGTCGATCTTGCCGTCCTCGCTGACGATGATCACCATGGCGCCGCGGCCGGCCCCGGCCAGGTAGCGGATCGCCGAGTTGTAGCGCGCCCCGCGGCCTGAATCGCCGGTACCCGTGGCGACCCCGTCGAGGATGACGCCCACGGCATGGACGCGGCCGTCCGGGCTGACGAGCACGGCGCCGTCGATGGACGTGGCCGCCGTGAGCACCTTGCCGGTCAGGCGGGTCGGCTCGATGGCGAACACCTGCGGCAGGAGGCGGTCGGCCTCGGCCGCGGCGTCCGGGTGCACGACCAGCATCGTGCCGTGGGACTGCTTGGCCGACGCCACCGCCATCTCCCACAGGTGGCGGGCGTTGCGGGCACTGGCTTCGGGGAACACCCGATCGACGGTGTGCCCGAACTCCTCCTCGTCGAGGCGCTCACGCGGGAGCTGGGGCACGCCGTTCTCCATGCGCAGCAGCGGCGTCGCACCGTGCCACAGCTCCCAGGACCCGCTGCCGCTGATGGTCACGGTGAACACGTACTCGGAGTCGGCGTTGTAGTCCTCGGTCACCGAGCCCAGCCCGTGCACCTCGCGCCCGTCGCAGAGCACCGACAGGCCGGCGGTCGACATCTCCAGGATCTTGCGGAACGAGCGGGTCAGCCCGATCGGGACGGGGTGCTCGAGGGCGACATCCACATGGACGTCAGGATGGTCCTGGGCGGCGAGCAACACCGTGCCGGTGCCGGCGCGACCCTCGTAGGGCTGGGCCGAGACGGCGTCCAGGGCATGGCGGACGCCCCACGCCGCCTCCTGTCCGGTGCGCTGGGCCAGGGTCGCGACGAAGTTGTCGGCGGCCTGGCGGAGGACGGCGTCGGGGTCGACGACGACCCGCAGGCCCGGGAGTTGCCGGTCGAGCTCGCGCGATGCGGCGTCCAGCGTTGCGGTGACGCAGGCCTCGGGGAACGAACGCGGGGACGCATCGCCGGCCGGGGTGCGGCGGAGTCGGGCCAGGTCGTTCCAGTGCTCGGCGTGGATGGCCAGCACCGGCACCACGAACCACGCCCCGATCTGGACGCCGATGCCCGCGAAGTGCACCCGCTCGCCTGCCCGGGACGCCTCGTCGAGCCGCTCGGCCAGCACCTCGCGGCGGACCAGCGACTCGGCCGCGGCCAGTGCTGCCGGGTCATCGCCTGCTTCCCTGCGGGCCTTCGAGCGGCGGAACCTCTGCTCGCAGCGCTCGAGGGCATCGGCGAGGATCTCTCGGTCGAAGTGGCCGCGCGGCGGTTCGACGGTCACCTCGCCGGAGTCGCGGAACCCAATCAGGTAGGCCCGTGGGTCGACGTTGGCTCCCGCCCTGTCCAGCACCTCGTCGGCCAACTGCTCCAACGACCACCGGAACCCCGCCTGGTGTTCCCACATCTCCGCCACGGGCGAATGCTCTCATTGCCGCGTCGTTCGTGCTAGTCAGCGTGGTCGGGGGGTCGGGGCCCTTGATGCCGGACGCCCTCGTTCGTGTCCAGACGCCCTTGTTGGGACAGGGGCGTCTGCGTAGGAATGAGGGCGTGTGGAAATCGAGACAAAGAGAGCGGGCGACGGGAATCGAACCCGCGTGTCCAGCTTGGGAAGCTG
>JAUNSA010000233.1 GCA_030539405.1 Propionibacteriaceae bacterium | reverse complement strand
TGGTCTGTGTAAGCAGGAGGGTCTCCCAACAAGAGGAGAAGGACGATGAACATGACAGACGAGAAGCAGAGGACCGGCGGAGAGGACCTGGAGCAGGTCCCTGGGCGGGACGAGCGGGCTGAGGCACGAGCACTGCGGCAAGAGCTTTTCGACGACGAGCTGGTCGACCAGCTGCTCGCCGCGGCCGACGAACGAGGCGTGGCTCTCACCGGTGCCGGCGGGTTCCTGCCGGAGATGATCAAGACCGTCCTGGAACGAGGGATGAGCGCCGAGCTGAGCAGCCACCTGGGCTACAAGAGGGGCGATGCGGCCGGGCGCGGCAGCGGGAACAGCCGCAACGGGAGCACGCCCAAGACGGTGAGCACCGAGATCGGCGACATCCGCCTGGACCAGCCGCGGGACCGCAACTCCACGTTCTCCTCGGCGCTGGTGCCCAAGGGCGCCCGGCGCCTGGGCGGGCTGGAGGACATGATCATCTCCCTGTACGCCGGCGGGATGACTGTGCGCGACATCCAGCATCATCTGGCCGCGACGCTGGGCACCGAGCTGAGCCACGAGACGATCAGCAACGTCACCGACGCCGTGCTGGAGGAGGTCAAGGCCTGGCAGTCCCGCCCGCTGGAGGCGTTCTACCCGGTGATCTACCTCGACGCACTGGTCGTCAAGGTCCGTGACGGCGCGCACGTGACCAACCGGTCCGCGCACATCGCGGTCGGCGTCGACATGGACGGGGTCAAGCACGTCCTGGGCATCTGGGTGCAGGCCACCGAGGGCGCGAAGTTCTGGGCCGGCGTGTGCGCCCAGCTGGCCAACCGCGGCGTCAAGGACGTGCTGATCGTCTGCTGCGACGGGCTCACCGGCTTCCCCGAGGCGATCGAGGCGACCTGGCCGCGCGCGATGGTCCAGACCTGCGTGGTCCACCTGATCCGCGCCTCGATGCGTTTCGTCTCCTACGGCGACCGTAAGGCCGTCGCGGCGATGCTGCGCCCGATCTACACCGCCGCCGACGAGGACGCCGCGCTGATGGCGCTGGCCACCTTCGCCGACTCCAACCTGGGCAAGAAGTACCCCGCGGCCGTGGCCACCTGGGAGAACGCCTGGGACCGGTTCATCCCGTTCCTGGCCTTCGGACCCGCGCTGCGCAAGGTCATCTACACCACCAACTCGATCGAGAGCTTGAACTACCAGCTGCGCAAGATCATCAAGAACCGCGGCCACTTCCCCAACGACGACGCGGTCGTCAAGCTGCTGTGGCTGTCCATCATGAACATCGAGGACAAACGCGCCCGCGAACGCGCCAAGCAGGCCACCAAGGCCAAGAACCGCCAGTCCGTCCCCCGCCTGGTCGAAGGTGCACTCGTGACCGGCTGGAAAGCCGCCCTCGGCGAGCTCGCCCTCGTCTACCCCGACCGCGTCAACCCCTACATCTGACCCCACCCAAAAGAATGTGACCCAACTCACTTACACAGACATCTTGACAAGCTCCGCTGCCACAGGGCCATCCGCAGCGGAACCATGACCAGGTCGGTGGCCTTGCTGCTCGAGGCGTGCCAGGCCACGATCCGCTGGGAGAAGACATCCACGATGAACGCGACGTAGACGAACCCGGCCCACGTCCGGGTATAGGTGAAATCGGTCACCCATACGCGGTTCGGCGCCGAGGCGGTGAAGTCCCTGTTCAACAGGTCCCCGGCCCGGACGCCGTCCTTGGCCGGGATCGTGGTCCGTACGCCCTTGTCGCGACGCACCCCGGACAGGCCCAGAAGCCGCATGGCCCGGTCCACCGACCCGGCCGAGGCCTGGGGCAGAACGGTCCGGCGCAGGTAGGCAGTCATCTTCCGGCGCCCGTAGAGCCCCTCCGGGGTCAGTTTGCGCCGTCCGTGCTGGTCAGTGGTCCAGGCGATGTCGCGCACGGCGTTCATGACCTGGGCATCATCCATGGTGCGTGCGGCCACCACCTTGCTGGTGCTGCGCCAGCTGCGGTAGGTCCGCGCGGCGATCTGACAACCCTGCTCGCGCAGGACCCGACAGACCGACTCGACCGCGTGGCCCTCGGCCCTCATGGTGTCGATAAAGCCCATGATCATCGGTTGCGGGGGTCGAGTTCCCCCACGAAGAAACTCGTGGCCGCTTTCAGGATCGCTACATCCTCACGCAACCGGCGGTTCTCCGCCTTGAGCCTCTTGATCTCCTCATGCTCGGTGCTGCTGACTCCCTCGCGCCGCCCGGCGTCGATGTCGGCCTGAGTAACCCACCGACGCACAGACTCCCGGGAGACGCCCAACTGCTTGGACACCGCGATCATCGCCTCGGTGATGGAGGGGTAATCCTGCTGGTGCTCCAGCACCAACCTCACAGCCCGGGCTCTCAGCTCGGGATCGATCTTCTTCGGCATGTGCTCATCCTCCTGGACTCAAACAGGAGCGGCATCAAACCTGGGG
>JAUNSA010000232.1 GCA_030539405.1 Propionibacteriaceae bacterium | reverse complement strand
CCCAGGCCCCGGCCCGCGCCATGATCTTCGACTCCGTCTACGACACCTACCGCGGCGTGGTCACCTATGTGCGCGTGATCGACGGGGAGCTCAACCACCGCGAACGCATCCTGATGATGTCGACCAAGGCAACCCACGAGGTGCTGGAGGTCGGCGTCATCGCCCCCGAACCGACGCCGTCGAAGGCGATCGGCGTGGGTGAGGTGGGCTACCTCATCACGGGCGTGAAGGATGTGCGGCAGAGCCGCGTGGGCGACACCGTCACGGTCGCGCACAAGCCGGCCACCGATGCTCTGGGCGGGTACAAGCACCCCAACCCGATGGTCTACGCCGGCCTCTACCCGATCGACGGGGCCGACTTCCCCGAGCTGCGCGAGGCGCTGGAGAAGCTGCAGCTCAACGACGCCGCCCTGACGTATGAGCCGGAGACGTCGGGTGCGCTGGGCTTCGGCTTCCGCATCGGCTTCCTCGGCCTGCTGCACATGGAGATCGTGCGCGAACGGCTCGAGCGCGAGTTCAACCTCGACCTGATCTCCACCGCCCCCAACGTCGTCTACCGCGTGGTGATGGAGGACGGCAGCGAGCACCAGGTGACCAACCCCAGCGAGTACCCCGAGGGCAAGATCTCCGAGGTGTGGGAGCCGGTGGTCAAGGCGACCATCCTCACCCCGACCGACTACATCGGCACGATCCTGGAGCTGTGCCAGCAGCGCCGCGGCGTCCAGACCGGCATGGACTACCTGTCCTCCGACCGGGTCGAGATCCGCTACACCTTGCCCTTGGCCGAGATCGTGTTCGACTTCTTCGACGCGCTCAAGTCCCGCACCAAGGGCTACGCGAGCCTGGACTACGACGAGGCCGGCGAGCAGGCTGCCGACCTGGTCAAGGTGGACATCCTGCTGCACGGCGACCCGGTGGACGCCTTCAGCTCGATCGTCCACAAGGACGCCGCCTACGCCTACGGCCTGGCCATGGCCAAGAAGCTCAAGGAACTCATCCCGCGGCAGCAGTTCGAGGTGCCCATCCAGGCCGCCATCGGTGCCCGGGTGATCGCCCGCGAGACGGTGCGCGCCATCCGCAAGGACGTCCTGGCCAAGTGCTACGGCGGCGACATCAGCCGCAAGCGCAAGCTGCTGGAGAAGCAGAAGGAGGGCAAGAAGCGGATGAAGATGGTCGGCCGCGTCGAGGTCCCCCAGGAAGCGTTCGTGGCTGCCTTGTCGACCGGGGAGTCGCGCGACCCCAAGTAGGTCACCCGCGTCGGCGCCCCCTGTCGGGCGACGTCCCGGTACTGGTCGAGGTCTGGCTGAGGGGTCAGCGGGGGCTCGAGCCGTACCGGGACGGTGGGCGGCTTCGCCAGGCCTCGCGCGTGGAGACCACGTCGCTGACCAGGGCGACGAACTCCTCGGGATGGTGGAAGACGAGGTCGCTCTCCACGCGGATCACCTCCCACCCCTTGCGGTGCAGCCGCCTGTCCCGGGCGCGGTCGCGTCGGGCGTGCCCGTCCTCGGAATGGAACTCCTTGCCGTCCAGCTCGATGACCAACATCAGGTCGGCGAACACGAGGTCCCCGTAGCCGATGCGCACGTCCTGGCGTTCGTAGAGGGCCCGGTTGGCCACCCAGCCGTTCACCCCCGCCCCACGCAGGAGGTCATGGGCCGCGCACTCCAGCCGGGACCACGGTGTGTCGCGCACCGCGTGCACCTGACGGCGCAGGAGCTCATAGCCGCGGCGTCCCCGCGTGGCCTCCAGGGCGGCACGCAGTTTCGCCGGATCGACACCGCGGCGCAACGCGTCGTCGAGCTGGTCGGGTCCGAACTGCAGGGCCAGGTCCAACGCCGTCATCGGAAAGGTCGTCACGCGGACGCCGGGCTCGCCCCGGCGCGACAACGACCGTGGCACCCGACGCTGCCTGAACCGGAAGCCCGGCTGTGGTCGGTTCCTCCGCGGCGCGGCGACTTCCACCACGTCGGGCTCGGGCAGGTCGGCCCACCCGCCCAGGATCGCGGCCGCCCTGCCGATGATCACGGCGTCCGGATCGGCCAGGCACGCAGCGCGCGCCCGGGTGATCAGGCTGGACGCCTCGCCCGATTCGGCGTAGACGTGGGGGACGACGCGGACGAGGTCGCCGCAGCGGATGGCGTTGTCGAGCTGGTGGTGCAGGTCGGGGTGGGCGCGTCGGTCGAGGACGCCGTGGCCCTGGTCCAGCGTCTCGCGGAGTCGGGGGTGCATGGATCCATCCCAGCGGTGGATCGGTGCTGGGGGCCAGCAATTGGTGCGCTGCCTGTGGATAACGTCCCGGTACTGGTCGAGCACCTCAACCGGGGGTCTGGAGCCGCTCGAGCAGTACGGAGGCGTCAGCGTGATAGCGGTGCCGGGAGGGTCAGCGGCGGCGCAGCCACCACGCGGCCAGGACGCCACCGACGGCGCCGCCGAGGTGGCCCTGCCAGCTCACGCCCGGCAGCGTG
>JAUNSA010000075.1 GCA_030539405.1 Propionibacteriaceae bacterium | reverse complement strand
GCAGCGGCCTGCTCCGGGTCGGCGAACCAAGCGTCCGTCATGGGGGTGCGGATGAGCCCCGGCGCAACGGCGTTCACGCGGACGCCGTCAGGGGCGTAGTCGACGGCGGCGGCCTTCGTGAGGCCCACGACGCCGTGCTTGGCCGCGGCGTACGTGCCGAGGCGGTCGCCCGACCGGATGCCCGCGATGGACGCGGTGTTGATGATGGAACCACCGCCCGCGCCGACCATGTGGCGGATCTGTTCCCGCAGGCAGTGGAAGACGCCGCTGAGGTCGACCTGGATGACGCGCTCCCACTCCTCATCGGTCGCGTCGGCGAGCCGGCCACGCGGTGGCATGATCCCGGCGTTGTTGAAGGCCACGTGGATCCGGCCGTGCTCATGCGCGACCTGCGCGACCATGGTGCGTACCGAGGCCGAGAGGCGGACGTCCACGGGGTGCGTCGTTACGTTGGCGCCGAGGTCACGGGCAAGGTCGGCCGTCTCGGTCATGCGCTCGTCGATGTCGGCGAGGGCGAGGTTGGCGCCGGCCTCGGCGAACGCGAGGGCGGTGGCGCGGCCGATCCCGGTGGCGGCCCCGACCACGAGTGCGGTCGTCCCCTGGAAGCTCATGCGGAGGTCCTCTCTGTGGACTGGTCGGCTTGCTGGCGCTCGAGGAACTGCGGCAGCCATTGGGTGTGGATGCGGCCCTCGCGGACGTCGGGCTCGCCGAGCAGGGCCAGGAGGAAGGGGATGTTGTGGGAAATGCCCTCGATGGTCATCTCACGCAGGGCTCCCACGAGTCGCCTGCGCGCCTCTTCGCGATCCCGCCCGTGGGCGATGACCTTGGCGATCAGGGAGTCGTAGTAGGGAGGGACCATGGAGCCGGTCTGGCAGTAGGTGTCGACCCGGATTCCCGGGCCGCCGGGGAACTCCATGTGGGTGATACGGCCCGGGCGAGGGAGGAACCCGTTCGCAGGGTCCTCACAGTTCACGCGGGCCTCGATCGCCCACCCCGTCGGGGACACGGCGCCTCCGCGCAGGTGCTCGCTCACCGGCTGGCCGTCCGCGACGCGCAGCTGCTCGGCGACCAAGTCCGTGGACGTCACGACCTCCGTCACCGGGTGCTCGACCTGGAGCCGGGCGTTGACCTCGAGGAAGTAGTGCGCCCCACGCGCCACGTCCACGAGGAACTCCACGGTCCCGGCGCCGTGATAGTCCACGGAGTCGGCGAGGCACTCGGCATCGGAGTAGATGGCTGACCGGAGGGCATCCGGCAGGTTGGGGGCCGGGCTCTCCTCGAGCACCTTCTGGTGGCGGCGCTGGAGGCTGCAGTCGCGCTCGCCAAGGATGGCCGTGTTCCCATGCGAGTCGCGCAGGATCTGCACCTCGATGTGGCGGCCGTTCACGATGTACGGCTCGATGTACACCCGTTCGTCGTCGAAGGCGGCCAGGGCTTCCGAGCGGGCGAGGCCGATCTGGTCGCGGAGGTCCTGGTCGTTCCGCACGACGCGGATGCCGCGGCCGCCGCCACCCGAGACGGCCTTGAGCATCAGCGGGTAACCGTGTTCGACGGCGAAGGCCAGGCCCTGCTCCTCGGTCTCGACCTCGCGGCCGGGGGTGATGCTGACGTCCGCCCTGCGGGCGGCCTCCCGGGCGGCTAGCTTGTTCCCGAGCCCGCGCAGGACGTCGGGGCTCGGCCCCACGAAGGTGATGCCTTCATCCGCGCAGGCCTCGGCCAAGCGGGCGTCCTCGGAGAGGAAGCCGTACCCGGGGTGCAGCGCATCGCACCCAGTTCCGGCTGCGGCGGCCACGATCGAGCCGACGTTGAGGTAGCTCGCACGTGGTGCGGGCTCCCCGACGACCACGGTCCGGTCGGCCGCGCGGGCGGGAAGCGAGTCGCGATCGGCCGTGGAGACCGCGAGCACCGACTCGACCCCGAGTTGCCGGCAGGCGCGGATGATGCGCAGGGCGATCTCGCCCCGATTAGCGATGAAGAGGCGCTCCATCACTGACCGCCGCCAGGGGTCGTTTCCGTGGCCGTGAGCGTGAGCAGGTCCTGGCCTAGGGTCACACGGACACCTTCCACCGTCCCCACCCTGTCCAGCCACTGCTGGTCGCTGACGTCGGCTGTGCCCGGAACGAGGTGGTTGAGCACCAGGTGCCGGACGCCTGCCGCCTGGGCGATGCCCCCGAGGTCGGCGGCGTCGGTGTGGCTGTCCCGCAGATGCTCGACCATGCGGGTCGCTGACGGGAGACGGCGGCCCATCTCGGCAAGGAACGGGGTGTACAGCGCCTCGTGGATGAGGATGTCGCAGCCCTGCGCGAGTTCGACGAGTGAGGGGATGGGGGTGGTGTCGCCGGAGAGAGTGACGGACAGGTCGGTGAGGTCGAAGCGGAAGGCGAAGGCGTCCACGATCGGGGGATGGTTGACACGCGCGAAGCGGGCCGGCAAGACGCTTCCCGGGACCTCGCCCTCCTCGTCCAGTTCGACGACCTCGATCAGGTCACGGAGGTTGGGTCGCCCCTCGTCCTCGATGCGGATGTCGATGTCGAAGGCGTGTGCGGCGAGGTGGTGGTCGACGATGTCACGGATGGGGGCTGGACCGTACACCCGCATGGGGGTGGAACGCCCACCCGCCCAGGCGAGCAGGAGCAGCGCACCCAACTCCACGTTGTGGTCGGAGTGGTTGTGGGTGATGTAGATGGCGTCGATCTCGGCGAGTTCCACATCAGCGTCGCTGAGCCGGCGCGTGGTACCGGGCCCGCAGTCGACGAGGACGGTCAGACCCCCGTCCTTGATGAGGTTGGCCGGCCCCGAACGCGTCTTGCGGATGCGGGGGCCACCGTTGGTCCCCAGCAGGGTGACTTCGGTGGGCTGCGTGGGCGTGGTCATGGAAACTCCTAGGTGGGTCAGCGGGCGGCGGACAGGCTGTGGCCGTCGCGGGTCGTCACGCTCAAGTGCGTCACGTCGGCGTGTGCGGCCACCTGCCGGATGGAATCGGTCAGGGACGGTTCGGTGGAGTGGCGGCGCAGGGTCGCCGGACGAGGATCGGGGCGGAGCGCGGCGCGCTCCTTCTCCGTGAGGAAGTAGCGCAGCACCACGTCCTGGTCTTCGCTTCCTTCGACGGGCTGCGGGGTCGGAACCGTCCGGGACGCAACGGTCTCCTCCACCCGGGTCACCAGGTCGGGGGCGATGGGGCCGAGGGGACGCCCCTGGCCACCCTGGACGTACTCGATGACCGAGTCGAGCAGCACGGTGTAGCGCTTCCCGGTGAGGATGTTGGACAGGGCCTGGCCCCCGACGATCTGGGAGACCGGCGTCGCCATGACCGGGTAACCCATGTCGATGCGGACCTGCGCGATCTCGTCGATCAGCTCGTCGAAGCGGTGCTCGGCGCGGTACTCGCGCAGCTGGTGCAGCAAAGTGCTCGTCATGCCGCCCGGCAGTTGGTGGTCGAAGGCGCGTGCATCGTAGCGGGGGACACCGCCGGCCGGGTCGTAGCCGTTCTGAACGGCAGTGGCGGCCAGGTGCGACTCGATCTCGGCCAGGGCGGGGGTGGGCGCTTCGATCGCGTGGCCGGCGCGCCTCAGGTTGCGGATGGTCTGGCGCATGTCCGGCAACGAGTAGCCGTCAGCCAGCGCACCGATCGAGGTGTGCAGCACCGTCACGCCGGCGTCCGCGCCGATAACGTAGTTCTGTGCCCCGAGGCCCAGGTTGTTGTGGCAGTGGAGTTCCACGGCCTTGCCGCCGGCACCCTCCACGATGGCGGGGATCAGGGTGTGCGCCCGCTCCGGGGTGAGCACCCCTGACGCGTCCTCGACGTAAATCTCCTCGACACCCGTCCAGCTCGCCATCTCGCGGGCGGCGTCGGCGAAGAACTGGTCGGTGTGGAACGGCGTCTCACCGAACATGATCGAGGGGACGGGGCGGCCACCCTGACGAGCGACGTACTCGACCAGACGTTTCATGGCGGGGAGGTCGTAGAGCACGTCCAGGATCCAGAAGCTGGTGACCCGGTGCTGGATGAAGGCGTTCACCGAGGCGTGGAGGACCTTCTGGGGTGTGGCCTTGAAGTCACCAATGCCGTTGCTGCGCGAAACGGCGCGCAACGTCTGGTTGGGCATGGCCGCGCTCAGGGCGTCCAGCATCGACCACGGGTCGATCTGTTTGCGCTTGGCCATCAGGATCAGGCCCGGCCACGCCCCGACGTCGACGGCGTGGAAGGGCATCCCGTCCAGGCGTTCGGCGACGGGGAGCATCTCGGACGGCAGCATGCGCAGGCCCCACAGGCTCTGCTGGCCGTCACGGAGCGTCTGGTCGACGAGGCGGATGTCAGCCATCGGAACCCTCGCCCCCGGACAGGGTCACGACGGTTTGGCCGAACTCGACGAAGGTGGCGTCGTCGACGATGTCGACCACCGTGCCCGCCTTGTCAGCCTTCACCTCGGTGAACATCTTCATCACCTCGAGCAGGCCGATCGTCTGGCCGACGGTGACAGTGTCACCGACCGCGACGAAGGGCGGATCCTCCGGCTTGGGACGGCTCCAGAAGACACCGACACCGGGGGCGGTGATGGTATCGGTCGCGTCCGTCGCCGTCTCCGTCGCTGCCGGGACGGGGGTCGGGGCTGCGGTCGGTGCGGGCTCGGGGACGGGCGCCTGAGCCGCGGGTGCCGCGGGGGACACGGGCGCGGCGGCGGGTGCGGCCACGCTCCCGTCGGACAACGAGATGGACAGATCGGGCGTCCGGATCTCGACGACCTTCCAGCCGCCGTCGGAGAACTGCTTGGCCAGGTCGATGACCCAGGTGCGGTCGGTGCTGTCAGTCATGGGATTCTCCTTGGAGTTGGTGGTGTCTCAGCGCCGGAGCGAGCTGTGGGACTTGGCGTCCTGGATGAGGGTGAGGACGTGGTTGCGCAGCTCCGCGTAGCGCGGGAGCGCCTTCGTGTCGACGATGTGCCGCGGGCGAGGCAGGTCGATGCGCAGATCCTCGGTGACGGTGGTGGGGGCGCCCGACAGGACGATGACCCTGTCGGCCAGGTAGACCGCCTCGTCGATGTCGTGCGTGACGAAGAGAACGGTCTGGTCGAACTGGTCCCGAACGCGGAGCACGAGGTCCTCGAGCTCGATGCGGGTCTGCGCGTCCACCGCTGCGAACGGCTCGTCCATGAGGAGGACGTCCGGCTCGTAGGCGAGACCTCGCGCGATGGCCGCCCGCTGCTGCATGCCGCCGGACATCTCCCAGGGGTAGAGCTTCTCCTTGCCCTCGAGTCCGACGGCCTTCAGCGCCTCGGCGGCCTTGGCCTCACGCTCGGCCGCGCCGAACTTGTTGCGCATCGGCAGGACCACGTTGTCATGCACGCTCATCCACGGAAGGAGGGAGCGGCTGTAGTCCTGGAAGACGACGGCCATCTTCTGGGGCGGCTCGGTCACGCGTTCGCCCTCGAAGATCACCTCGCCCGCCGAGGACGGCTGCAGGCCGGCGATCGTGCGCAGGAGGGTGGTCTTGCCCGACCCCGAGGGGCCGACGACGCAGACGAACTCTCCCGGCTGGACGTCGAACGTCACGTCGGCGAGGACGCGGGCGTCCCCATAGCTCTTCTGGAGCCCGACCACCTGCATGATCGGCTGGTCGTGGACGACGGTGTTGTTCATGGTCATTCCTGTCCCGAGCCGCGCTGCCAGCGCAGGACTCGACGCTCGATGCTGACGAAGACGAGGGTGGTGAGGTAGCCGATGACGCCGAGCAGGAGGGTGCCCGCCCAGGTCTCTGTGACGGCGAAGGTCTGCTGGGAGGCGAGGACGTAGTGCCCGACGCCGTTGGTGGACGCGAGCATCTCGGCCACGACGACCAGGATGATGGACAGCTGGAGGGTGGTACGCATGCCCGCTAGGATCTGCGGCCCCGCATTAGGCAGGATCACGTACATGAGGCGTTGCCAGACGGTGAGCCGGTAAGACTTCGCCATGTCGCGCTGCACGAGGTCGAGGCTGCGCACACCGTCGATGGTCCCCATGAGGGTGGGCCAGATCGCGCCGAGCACCACGATAAAGATGTTCATCGCCGCTCCGATGCCGATGATGACCACGCCGACGGGAACCAAGACGGGTGGGGGCAGGGAGCGGAAGAACAGCACGATGTACTCCACCAGGGAACGCGCCCACCGGTTCAGGCCGAGGAACACGCCCAAGAGGATGCCCAGGACGACGCTGAGTCCGAAGCCGATGAGGAGCTTGCCCAGGGTCGGCAGCAGGTCGCTGACGACGCGTCGGCCCAGCCAGTCTTCGGCGAAGATCGACATGATCTGGGACAGCGGGGGGAAGTACAGGGATGTGCTGCCCCTGCTGGCGAACCACCAGATGGCGACCAGCAGAACGGGGAGCCACGCGCGGAGCGCGAACAGCTTCAGGGTGTGGGTCATGTGAATCAGCCCCTCTCTCGGACCGACGGGTGCCAGAACAGCAGCGGGCGCTCGGTGACCATGAATGCCAGGTTCACGAGGATCCCGAGGAGGCCCGCAGCCACGACGTAGGCGTAGAGGGTCGGCAGGTTGTTGTTGACCTGGGCCACGGCGATCGCCTGGCCCATCCCGCGAGCGCCACCGACCAGCTCGGTCACCACGGCCACGACGACGGCGATGGACGCCGAGATGCGCAGGCCGGTGAGGGCGTAGGGGAGCAGGGTCGGGACGATGATGCGCGTGGTAGTCAGCCACCACCCGAGTCGGTAGCTCTTGGACATGTCGAGCACCGTCTTGTCGGTCTCTCGGATGCCGTAGACCAGCTGGGTGAGCAGCGGCCACAGTGCGCCGAAGGTGATCAGCGTGAGCTTCATCGTCAGGGAAGGGCCCCACAGGAGCAGGCCCAGGGGGATCAGTGCGATGGGAGGGATGGGCTTGAGGAACTCGACGAGGAACCATGTGGATTCGCGGAAGGCCGGCACCAATCCGATCAGGAGGGCCAGGACGGACGCGATGACGAGCACGGTAACGAGGCCGAGTAGCGCCGACTGCAGCGTCGCCCAGACGTTCAGCCAGAAGGCGGGGGTCGTTGCCAGTTCACCGAGGCGCGCCAGCACCGTCAGTGGGCCCGGGATGACCTCCTGGGACAGCAGTCCCGCGCGTCCGGCGAGCTCCCAGATGAGCAGGGCGGCGATCACGCCGACGATGCCCAGGAGCCAATCGTTGTTGCGGGCCGCACCGCGACGGGTGCGCCGGGCCTGCCCGGCGGGAGCGGACGTTTCCTGGACGGCGGTCATGGGAGGACCACCTCCGCGCCGTTGAGCGGCTTCTTCACGAAGTCCAGCTCGGTCATCACTTCGCTCATCTGCGAGATTCCTTCGATGTTGAGCTCGCCAGTGAACGGCGGAAGGACCATGCGTTCGAACGCTTGGGGTGGCAGTCCGCCGTGCTTGGTCATGACCCGGGCCACCAGGGCTGGGTCGCTGCGGGCGTCGTCGGCGGCGCGCTTGATCGCGTCGCTGAACGCACGGACGAGTTCGGGGTTGGTCTCGATGAACGGCTCGGCCGTGAAGATCAGGCCGATCGTCGCCTTGTCGACGAAGGCGTCCACGTACGCGCGGGTGAGGATCCGGCCCCCGTCTGAAGTGACCGCGCTGGTGAAGGGCTCCGTGATGGCGGCTGCGTCGATTCGACCTTGCTTGAGGGCACCGGCCATCTCGGGGAAGCCCATCACGACGAAGGTCACCGTGCTGGGGTCGCCCCCATCGTTACGGATCGACTCGAGAAGCGCGATGTGGGGGAGCGCTGCCACGCCGTTGATCGCGACCGTCCGCCCCTCCAGGTCCTTCGGGCGGGTCAGGGCCCCGTCCCTGACGACGATGGCCCCGTCATTGCTCTCCGGTGAGTTCTCGGACATGCCGGCGGTGGCGACCAGGGGGAGCCCCTTGGCGCGGGCCGCGATGAACGGAGAGGCCGCGGCGGTGCCGAACTGGAGCTGTCCGTTCAGCACGGAAGGTGCGATTGCGGCAGCATTCTGCATCACCTGCGTCTCGATGCTGATGCCTGCCTCCTCGAAGTAGCCCTGTTCGATGGCGACGAAGACGGGGGCGAACGCGATCGCGGGGATGACCCCGACCTTGACGGTGTCGTTCGGGCCGATGGCGATCGCCGAGCCCCGGCCGACGCCGCACGCGCTGAGCAGGAGCGTCAGGAGCAGGGGGATGGCGAGGAGGCGCGCCTTGCGTCTCCCGGCCGAGGTGGGCCTACGGCGGGGCCCGAGCAGTGCTTGATCCATGACTCTCCCTTGGGTCAGTGGCGGTGCAACAGGCATCAGCGTCTGCGGAACGACGCCCACGTGCCACCACCCTTCTCGCTGAGCGAGAACGGGGCCTCTCCCTAGTTGTTGCGGCTCATGAGGTTGATGTCACCCGGCCGCAGGTCGTGAGGGGCGGGCAGGTCCCGGCGGCCAAGATGGAAGTCGACCAAGACAACCGTCGCCGACGCGAAGGACCTGCCCTGTGATCCACCGTAGCGCTCCGCTGACCCCTGAATGCCAGTGGTTGGAGACGGTAACCCGACCCGGATCAGGTATCACTACCGCGTCGAAACTCTGAACTCCACCTTGCGCATAACAAGGGGGGGGCGGTGAGTTCGCAATGCTAAGACGTCCGTGCACCATCCTCGCCCACTTGTTCCTGGTCTGATCAACGTACCTACGGCGTCAGTAGAGCTGCGGGCTCGAACAGCGCAGCGATCTGCGGATACGGCTACCGCCCGGCGTCGGAGTCGGCAACCCACGTGTGCAGGGACCCAGCCTGTGAGGAGGGGCCGCCTGCGCCGCCTCGCAGCGTCGGGGTCAGGCGGCCAGTAGCAAAGCGAGGGAGGCGCCGCCGGCGACGACCAGCATGAGAAGGTCGGGTACGCGCGTGCGCAGGTGCAGCCAGGTCATCAGCGTGATCGCGGCGAGCATGGTCGCCAGAAGGGGGAGCGCAGGCACGCCGGCGGTCTCGCCGACGTCGGCGGAGACGTGGAACATGGTGGCGCACACCGACACCAGTAGCCCGCAGATGACGGGCAGGATGTAGTGGCCGATGTTGACCACGATGGGGTGGTTCTTCATGCGTTCGTAGGTGCCCAGCACGGGGAGGGCGACCGCGCAGCAGGCACCGATGGTGGCCAGGCAGGCGGCGGCGGCGAGTGCCCAGGCGGCGGCTGGGCCGGCGGGTAGCCCGGCAAGGTAGCCGATGCCGGCGGCGATCTTGACCAGGATCGGTCCGGGCAGTGCGTTGGCGATGGGGACGAGCTGGGTGTAGAAGAGGGTGCGATCGGCGAACCCGGCCCGGACGAAGAAGCCGTCGGCCACGCCCACGTAGGCCTCGCCGCCGCCGAAGGAGCTGACCGACGAGGCGGCGAGCAGCCCGCCGAGTTCGGCGCCTTCGGGGTGCAGGGCCATGAACAGGCCGAAGCCGACGAGCGCCACCATGATCCAGGCGGCGGTCGCGCGGGCGACGGTCCGGCCGAAGCCGGTGCCGCCTGCGGTCGTCTTCCCGGACGCCGCGGGCGCGGGCGGTGTCTGCTCCGGCTCGGACCCACTGGGCGGATCAGGATGGGTACGGGCGCCGCGTCGTCCCGACCACAGCGACCAGGCCACGATCAGGGCGAGGCTGACCAGGATCAACTGCAGGGCGTTGAGCCGGGGGAGCGGCCACTCCCACGCCAACCCGGTCAACCGGGAGACGAGCGTCACGATCTCGTGCCCGCCGACCGCGAGCGCCGAGACGAGGGTTATCACCCCATAGGCGGCCAGGCGGGGGCCGGCCTGGACGTGCACCTTGGTGATGTAGCCGATGAGGAGGACGACGATGAAGGCGGTGATCCCGACCGAGGCGTAGCTGATAAGGCGCACGGCGTCCGGGCCGAGGGCGTCCGCGAGCGCCAGCAGCCCGACCGTGGCGAGTGCGCCGGGCAGGGCCACGAGCAGCGCGGCCAGGACCGACAGCTGCCAGCCGCCGACGGTGACCCCGGCGGCGGCGGCGAGCTTCACCGGCAGGGCTCCCGGGGTGAGGTTCGCCACGACCGTGTGCCGCAGGAACTGCCCCGGTCGCAGCAGGCCGCGCTTGGCCACGACCTCGCTGTCGAAGATGGGGATCAGCGCCGACCCACCCCCGAACCCGGCCACCCCGACCGTGAACACGGCAGCCAGCAGGGAGGAGGCGCGTCCCGGGGGCGTCTCGTGTGCGGTCACACCGCCTCCTCGAAGCGGGTCGGCGTCATGATCTGGTTGAGCCCCACCATGGCGGCACCGAGCGAGGAGGCACGGTCGCCGATGCTGGTGGTGACCAAAGGGGAGGGGCTGGCGAGGTTCTCCGCGAGCCGCGTGCTGACCCCGTCGAGGAAGCGTGCACCCAGGGCCAAGGGGTACCCGCCGAGGGTGATCCTGTCAGGCACCTCGAGGGAGACAAACACGGCCATGGCGCGGGCCAGGTGCTCAGTGAGTTCGTCGACCACCGCGAGGGCCCACGGTTGCCCCTCATCGTCGGCGGCTCGGCCGACCTCGGCGGCGAACCGCTGCATGGCGTCGGGGCCGGGGGCCACCGTGATGCCTGCGGCGCGGCCGGGCGCCGCGATCGCCTCGAAGCCCACGACGGTGTCGACGCAGCCGCGGCGCCCGCAGACGCAGGGCCTGGTCGGGTCCCCCACCAGCACGTGGCCACCGCCGCCCCAGCCCACCGGCAGGGTCTCGTCGAGGTCGCGGTTGCGGGTCATGGCCAGGCCCAGGCCCGCGCCGACCTGGACGTGCAACAGCCGGCTGCAATCCTCGAGCTCGGGCTGGCGGGCGTTGGCGATGGCGGCGCACTCGGCGACGTGCCGGAGGCCGACCGGCAATCCGAGCCGCTCCTCGAGCTCCGGGACCAGCGACACGTGCTCCCAGCCCAGGTAGTGCGAGCGCGCCACGCCCTGGCGGTCGGAGGTGAGCTGGCCGGGGAACGCCATGCCCACCCCGGTGAGGGTGTGGGTGGCGTCAGCGGCGACCGACCGGATGGCCGCGGCCACGGTGGCAGTGAACTCCTCGGGGCTGGGGCGGGTGGAGAGGGGGAGCTCCTCGCGGTGGAGCACCGTGCCGCCCATCTCGGTGTACAGCAGCACGGTGCGGTCGACGCGGGCGTCGATGCCGATGCCGGCCAGCCGGTCGGACAGCCCCAGCGTGGTGTGCGGACGCCCCGCACCAGGGGCCGTCACCTTGCCGGTCTCCTCAACCAGACCGCGCTCCATGAGGTCGGCGACGATGCGGGTGATGGCGGACGGGGTGAGGCCGAGTTGGCCGGCCAACTGGCGTCGGCTCAGCGCCTGGTCGCGCAGGGTTGCCAGCACGAGGCGTCCGTTGTGCGATCGCATCCGCGCACCGGAGAGCGTCGAGGTCATCGTCCCCACCTCCTTCCTCCGAGGCCGACTCTATCGGGCTGCGAGTCGGTCGAAACCTCTTGACAAGGCGCCGATCCGTGTAATCATTGTTGCAGGCAAATAATAGAGCAAGGATGCTCACGAGAGGACGACCCACATGTTCCCCACCAGCCCGCTGACCCGTCGCTCGCTCCTCATCGGTGCGGGCGTCACGGCCGCGTCCATGAGCCTGGCCGCCTGCCAGAGCCCCTCGGTCGGCAATCCTTCCACGGCTCCCGGCACGGCCGGCGGGGGAGCGTCCGCCGCCGGCGGCAAGCTGACGCTGATGCTGCTCGGCCCGACCGACACCACCACCACGCACGTGCGCGACAACGTCATCCCCGCCTTCAAGGCCGCCGAGGGGTACGACGTCGAGCTCCAGACCTCTGACTGGGGGTCGGCGTTCCAGAAGATCACCACGGGCGCGGCGTCCAACTCGCTGCCCGACGTCTTCATCATCGGCGGCATCTGGACCGCGCCGCTGGCGAGCAAGGACGTCCTGCTCGACATCACCGACCGCCTGGACGCGTGGGAGGACAAGGAGCAGTTCTACCCCGGCATGCTCGCGGACTGCGAGTACGAGGGTCGGATGTACGCGGTGCCGTTCGCGCACGACACGCGCGTCGGCCTGTACCGCCAAGACCTGCTGGACGCCGCGGGCGTCACCGACATCCCCACGACATGGGACGAGTTCCGCGCGGCCGCGGAGGCCGTGAAGGCCCAGGGTGGCGTCCAGTCGCCGATCGACTGGGCGCTCGACCAGTCCATCGGCCTGCAGCAGAGCTTCGCCCAGCTGTTCCTGCAGGCGGGCGGCGAGTACTTCGACAGCGCCGGCAAGGCCACCTTCAACTCCCCGGCCGGTAAGCAGGCCCTGGAGTTCATGGTCGGCACGTTCACCGACGGCCTGGCCGACTACAACGTGGTGTGGCCGGGCAACGGCCCGCGTCCGCTCGCCTCCGGCCTGAGCGCGATGACCTTCAACGGCACCCAGGTCACCGCCAACGTCAAGGCCAACGCCGCCGACGTGGCCGACAAGATCACTGTCGGCCCCGCGCTCAAGCCGGACGCCGGCGCAGAGGCTCTGTCGGTGGCGTGGATCAACAAGTTCGCGATCGCCAAGTCCACCCAGGACGCCGACGGCGCCTGGAAGCTCACCCAGTTCCTCACGGGCAAGGAGCAGCTCAGTAAGATCGACGAGCTGTACGGCAACCTGCCCCCGCGCAAGGACCTCGCGAACGAGCCGTGGCTGTCCGAAGCCGACAAGGGGCTGCTGGAGGCCGCGCAGAACTCGACCTCGCAGCCGCGCCACCCGAAGATGATGCAGCTCGGCGCGGCGGTGAAGGAACTGCTCGAGCCGGCCATCCGTGGCCAGGCGGGCATCGAGGAGACCCTCGCGGCGATCGACGCCAAGATCGACTCCCTCGAGGCCTGACATGGCACAAGCCACCATGGCGAGCCTGGAACGGGGCCAGCGGCGGGCCGGGCGCCTGCTGCTGGCCCCGGCCATGATCATGCTCGCCCTGACGGTGATCATCCCGCTCATCGTGGCGGGGTTCCTGTCGCTGACCAGCTACAACCTGCTGCAGCCGCCGCGCTTCGTCGGCCTGAAGAACTACCGCGACCTGTTCGCCGACCCGGTCTTCCACAAGGCCATCGGCAACACGCTGTACTTCGCGGTCGGCCAGGTCGCGATCGGCATCGTGGTGGCGTTCTTCGTGGCCATGCTGTTCAACCGTCCCCTGAAGGGCGGGGCGGCGGCGCGCACGGTGATCTACCTCCCGCAGGCGATGAGCTACGTCACGGTGGCGTTGCTGTGGACCTTCCTCTACGACCCGTTCATCGGGCCCATCAACGCGGTGCTGCGCGAGCTCGGCACCGGGCCGGTCTACTTCCTGACCAACACTGAGCTCGCGATGCCCTCGATCATGGGCATGTCCCTTTGGCGCAACCTCGGCTACTACATGATCATCCTGCTGGCCGGGTTGAAGGCCATTCCCGAGGAGTTGCTCGAGGCCGCCCAGATCGACGGGGCTGGCTGGTGGGCGCGGCTGGCCAACGTGATCATCCCGCAGATGACCAACTCGCTGTTCTTTGTCGCCGTCACCTGGTTCATGGGCGGCCTGCAGATGTTCACCCAGGCTTACGTGATGACCCAGGGCGGCCCGGTCAACAGCACCCGGAGCGTGGTCTACCACATGTACGAGGCTGCCTTCACCCAACTCAGCGTGGGCCAGGCCTCCGCGGTCGCCGTGCTGTTGTTCGCGTTCGTGATGGCCATCGCCCTGCCCGTGCGGCTGGCCGCCGAGCTGAAGGGGAGGAGGGCGTCCTATGTCTGAGC
>JAUNSA010000074.1 GCA_030539405.1 Propionibacteriaceae bacterium | reverse complement strand
CGGCGCGGGCGCGACGCAGGTCCTTGTGCGGGCCGTCCTGCAGGTTCTGGTCCTGCGTGTAGGCGTGGATGGTGGTCATGAGGCCCTTGACGATGCCGAGATCGTCGTTGAGCGCCTTGGCCATCGGGGCGAGGCAGTTCGTGGTGCAGGACGCGTTCGAGATGATCGTCTGCGAGCCGTCGTAGAGGTCGTCGTTCACGCCGATGACGATCGTGATGTCCTCGTTCTTCGCCGGGGCGGAGATCAGGACCTTCTTGGCGCCGGCGTCGATGTGCGCCTTGGCCTTGGTCGCGTCGGTGAAGAAGCCGGTGGACTCGATGACGATGTCGACGCCCAGGTCGCCCCACGGCAGGTTGGCGGGATCCTTCTCGGCGAAGGCCTTGATCTCCTTGCCGTTGGCGGTGATCGAGTCGTCGTCGAAGGTGACGTCGCCCTCGAAGCGGCCCAGGATCGAGTCGTACTTCAGGAGGTGGGCGAGGGTCTTGTTGTCGGTGAGGTCGTTGACGGCCACAACCTCGACGTCGGCGCCGGACTCCACCAGCGCGCGGTAGTAGTTGCGTCCGATCCGGCCGAAGCCGTTGATGCCAACCTTGACAGTCATGTACTGGGTCTCCTCGAGATAGGAATCTCGCCCACTCGTGCGAACGAGATCTGGACACCTCCACCCTAGCGAACATCCCCGCCAAGTCCGACCCCGAAAGGACCTGTCCGAGGGCTGGTCGGGCCCGTCCACGAGACGGTCAGCCGTCGCGCCGATCCCAGCGGTCTGCCCCGCTGCCCCGCGGTCAGTCCTGGTCGAGCATGTCGGGGGTCAGGGACGCCTCGGTCCCGGGGATGCCGTCGTCGGCGGCCCGCTTGTCCGCGGTGGCCAGCAGGCGCCGGATCCGCCCGGCCACGGCGTCCTTGGTCAGGGGCGGGACGTGCAACTGCCCCAGCTCCTCGAGGCTGGCCTGCTTGTGCTCCAGCCGCAGCAGGCCGGCGGCCCGCAGGTGATCGGGCACGTCGTCGCCGAGGATCTCCAGGGCACGCTCCACGCGGGCCCCCGCGGCCACGGCCGCCTGGGCCGAACGGCGCAGGTTCGCGTCATCGAAGTTGGCCAGGCGGTTGGCCGAGGCCTTGATCTCCCGGCGCATCCGCCGGTCCTCCCAGGTCAGGAGGGTCTCGTGGGCGCCCAGGCGGGTCAGCATCGTCGAGATGGCGTCCCCGTCGCGGATCACCACCCGATCGATGCCGCGCACCTCGCGCGCCTTGGCCTGGACGCCGAGGCGCCGGGCGGCCCCCACGAGCGCCAGGGCGGCCTCCGAGCCGGGGCAGGTGACCTCCAGCGACATGGAGCGTCCGGGCTCGGTCAGCGACCCATGGGCCAGGAAGGCCCCCCGCCACACGGCGGTGGCCACGTCCAGCCCCCCGGACACGACGGAGGCGGGCAGGCCACGGACGGGGCGTCCCTTGGCGTCGATCAGCCCGGTCTGCCGGGCCAGCGAATCGCCGTTGCGCAGCAGGCGCACGACGTACCGCGTCCCGCGGCGCAGGCCGCTGGGGGTGACCACGACGAACTCACAGGTGAACCCGAACAGGTCGGCGATGGCCGTGCGGAGGCGCCGCGCGGCGGCGCCGGTGTCGAGGTCGACCTCGACCATGATCTTGCCCCCGGCCACGTGCAGGCTTCCGGCGAAGCGCAGCAGCGCCGCCACCTCGGCCTTGCGCACGGCCGGCTTCGTCACCGGCACGTTCGCGAGCTCGGCCTTCACGTCTGCGGTCAATGCCATGGCGGTCAGCCTAACGGCCCATCAGGTCGGCGTAGACACCCGCGAGCCGGTGCACGTCGTGGCGGGGCGTACCGTCGGTGGCCCGGACGGGCGCCAACACGAGGTCGGCACCCAGCGATGCGGCATAGGTCGCGAGGTGGGGATCGCCGGCGGCATAGCTGGGGTCGATGACGACCGCGTCAAGCCGCAGCTTCGGCGCATGGTCTGCCAGCACCTCCAGGTGGGCGGACGGGGAGAACCCGTCGGTCTCCCCCGCGGCGGCCAGGTTCATGGTGAGGATCCGGCGGGCCTTGGTCTCGACGATCGCCTCGGCCAGGTCGGGGACGAGCAGGTGGACCAGCACGGAGGTGAACCACGAGCCCGGGCCGATGACCACGTGGTCGGCGGCCAAGATCGCCTCCACCGGTTCCTGGCAGGCCGGGGGCGCCCCGGGCAGCAGCCGGACCTCGCGCACCACGCCCGGGCAGGTCGCCACGCGCGCCTGCCCGCGCACGCACGTGACCTCGTCGGGGTGGTCGGGGTCGACGCCGATCACATCGGCCTCGATCTCCAGCGGGACTGCGGCCATCGGCAGGACCCGCCCCTGGACGCCGAGCAACTTGCCCACCATGTCCAGGCCCGCCACGGGGTCGTCCAGTCGCTCCCAGATGCCGGCGATCAGCAGGTTGCCGATGGCGTGACCGGCCAGGGGCCCGTCGCCGCCGAAACGCGACTGGAGGACGTCGGCCCAGAGCCGCCCCTCGTCGTCGTCGCCGCACAGTGCGGCCAGCGCCATGCGCAGGTCGCCGGGCGGGAGGATGTCGAACTGGGAGCGCAGGCGTCCGGACGAGCCGCCGTCGTCGGCGACCGTGACGACCGCCGTGAGCCGGTTGGTGACGCGGCGCAGGGCCCGCAGGGATGCCGCCAGCCCGTGCCCCCCACCGAGCGCGACGACGGAGGGGAGGCCTTGGTCCAGCGGGGAGGTCATTCGAGCCCCAGGTCCCGGTGCACCACGTGGACGCCCAAGCCCCCGGCGCGCAGTCGGGAGGCGAGTTCCTCGGTCATGGCCGTCGAGCGGTGCTTGCCGCCGGTGCAGCCGATCGCGACCGTGACCTGGCGCTTGCCCTCACGCTGGTACCCGGGCAGCACGGTCTGGATGAGGTGGTGCACGGTGTCGAGCCACTCCGACGCCCCCTCGCGGGAGAGCACGTACGTCGAGACGGGCTTGGACAGCCCGGTCTGCGGCCGCAGCTCGGGCACCCAGTGCGGGTTGGGCAGGAACCGCACGTCGAGGACCAGGTCGGCATCGATCGGCAGGCCGTTCTTGAACCCGAACGACATCATGGTGAGCCGCATCTCGCGGTCGTCGGAGGTGTTGAACGCGTAGGCGACGCGGCTGGCGAGCTGCCGGACGTTCAGGTCCGTGGTGTCGATCACCATGTCGGCGGCGGCGCGCAGGGCGGCCAGCATCTCCCGCTCGCGCCGCACGCCGTGGAGCAGCGGGCCGTCACCCTGCAGGGGGTGCGGGCGGCGGACGTGCTCCTGCCGGCGCACGATGACCTCGTCGGAGGTCTCCAGGAACAGGATCTGCGGCCAGACGCCTTGGGCGTTGAGCAGGTCGAACGCGGCCGGGATCTCGTCGAACTCCGAGCGCGTGCGCACGTCGAGGACCACCGCCACCTTGTCGAAACCGGACTGGCGCGCCGTCGCCACCAGCTCGTCCAACAGGGTCGGGGGGAGGTTGTCCACCACGTACCAGCCCAGGTCCTCCAAGGCGTGGGCGGCGGTGCGGCGTCCGGCCCCCGACATGCCGGTGATCGCCACGAGGCGGGTCGCGGGTTCGCTCATGGCGCCATCATGTCAGGTCCACCTCGCCCGTGGCGGTGTTCACGGCTTCCCCTGCCGGTCGCTGCTCCAGCGCCGCCTTCACCGCCTGCGCCGTGCGCGGCCCGAACCCGGGTACGGCCGCGATGTCGGCCTCCTCGGCGGCGCGCAGCTTCTTCAGGCTGCCGAAGTGGGCGAGCAGGGCCTTGCGCCGCAGCTCGCCCAGGCCGGGGACGTCGTCGAGCAGCGAGTCCACCATCGACTTGCTGCGCCGGCCGCGGTGGTGGGTGATCGCGAACCGGTGCGCCTCGTCGCGGGCGCGCTGCAGCAGGTAGAGGCCTTCGGACGCCCGGGGCAGGATCAGCGGGAACTCCTCGCCGGGCAGCCACACCTCCTCCAGGCGCTTGGCCAGGCCGATCAGGGGCACGTCGGTGACGCCGAGGGCGTCCAGGGCCGCCTGTGCTGCCGCGACCTGCGGGGCGCCGCCGTCGACCACGACGAGGCTCGGCTTGTAGGCGAACTTGCGGGCCGCGCCCGTGGTGGCGTCCACCAGGACGGCGTCCTCGCCGGTCAGGGACGCCTGGTCCTCCAGGTAGCGGCGGAAGCGGCGGGTGATCACCTCGTGGATGCTGCCAACGTCGTCGCTGCCCTCGACCGTGCGGATCAGGAAGCGGCGGTACTCCGACTTGCGCGCCAGGCCGTCCTCGAACACCACCATGGACGCCACCACCTCGGTGCCCTGCAGGTGGGAGACGTCGTAGCACTCGATCCGCAGGGGCGGCGCCTCCAGCCCGAGGGCGTCCTGCAGTTCTTCCAGCGCCCGGTTGCGGGTGGACAGGTCCGAGGCGCGCTTGGTCTTGTGCAGGGCCAGGGCCTCGCCGGCGTTGCGGGCGACCGTGTCCATCAGCACGCGCTTGTCGCCGCGCTGCGGGACGTTGACGGTGACCCGCGAGCCGCGGACGTCGCTGAGGAGGTCGGCCAGCGCCGTCCCGGACGCGGGCTTGACCGGCAGCAGGACCTCACGCGGAATGCCCCCGGAGATCGCCGCGAGGTCGGGGTCGGCGTACAACTGCAGGCAGAACGTCTCGATCAGCTCCTCCAGGCTCGAGGCGTCCGCACGGTCGGCCACCCAGCCGCGCTCCCCCCGCACCCGGCCGTGGCGCACGTGGAAGACCTGGATGGCCACCTCCAGTTCGTCGGCGGCCAGGGCGATGACGTCGGCGTCGGTGGCATCGCCCAGCACGATCGCGTTGCGTTCGGTCGCGGACTCCAGGGCGGCGAGCTGGTCGCGCAGCACGGCCGCGCGCTCGAACTCCAGCTCGTTCGACGCCTCCAGCATCGCCGCGCGGAGTTTCCGGGTCAGGTGCTGGGTGTGGCCGGACAGGAAGTCGCACACGTCCGCCACGAGGTCGCGGTGGGTGATGGCGTCCACCCGGCCCACGCAGGGGGCGGCGCACTTGCCGATGTGGGCCAGCAGGCACGGGCATCCGGACGCCTGCGCCGTCTTGAAGGTGCCGTTGGTGCACGACCGCATCGGGAACACGCGCAGCAGCGAGTCGATCGTGTCGCGGATCGCCCACGCCTGGGCGTAGGGGCCGTAGTAGCGGTTGCCCTTGCGCTTGGCCCCGCGGCCCACGAACACGCGGGGGAACTCGTCGCCCCAGGTGACGCACACCCACGGGTAGGACTTGTCGTCGCGGTACTTGATGTTGAACCGCGGGTCGTACTGCTTGATCCACGTGTACTCGAGCTGCAGCGACTCCAGCTCGTTCTGCACGACCGTCCACTCCACGTGGGCCGCGGTGCGCACCATCGTCTGGGTGCGGAAGTGCAGGCTGGCCGGGTCGGCGAAGTAGGAGTTGAGCCGCTGGCGCAGGTTCTTGGCCTTGCCGACGTAGAGGACGGTGCCCGCGGCGTCACTGAACCGGTAGACGCCCGGCTGGGTGGGGATCGTGCCGGGCGCCGGGCGGTAGGACGCCGGGTCAGCCATACCTGCCAGCTTAGTGAGCGCTCGGTAGGCTGGACGGCATGACTCCGGACCGACGTTCTTTCCTGACCAACGCCGGGCTGGCAGCACTCGCGGTGGGCACGGGCGCCCTCGCAGGCTGCAGCGCCCCGACCCGCACGTCCCCGGGGGCACCGCCCGCCGGCAACGCGCTGTCCATCCCGGCCGACTCCATCCCCGTGGGGGGTGGCCGCATCCTCGACAACGCGAACTTCGTCATCACGCAACCGACCGCGGGCGAGTTCAAGGCGTTCAACAAGATGTGCACCCACCAGGGCTGCCCCGTCAGCGACATCCAGGGCACCGACATCCATTGCCGCTGCCACGGCGCGAAGTTCTCGATCGCCGACGGCTCGGTGACCCAGGGTCCCGCCACGACCGGCCTGAAGCCGGCCAATGCGGTGCTCGAGGGCGATCAGGTGAAGGTCACCGCCTGATCTGATCTCCCGACAGGAAGTCCAGCACGACCGGTTCGACGATGTCGGGCCGGTCGCGCTGTACCCAGTGCCCGGCGCCGTCGACGACGAGCAGCGTCGCGTCGGGCAGGGCGGCTGCGGCCTCGCGGGCGCGAGCCACGGGGACACCCGAGTCGTGCGTGCCGTGGACGATGAGGGTTGGCTGGTGGATCTCGCCGAGGCGGGGCGCATAGTTCGTGCGGAGCCGCCCGGGCAGGATCTGGTCGCGCTGCCACTGGCCGAAGGCGGTGAAGGCGTCGGGGCGGGTCGTCTCGGCGAGCACGGCGTCGAACAGCTCGGGCGTGAACTCGGCGGGGTTGCGGACGATGTCGCGCAGGCTCATCCGCATCAGGCGCCGGTTGGTGCCCGCGCCCCTCATGATCCGCTCCATCGCCCCCGTCCGGACCAGGGCCCACGAGAGCGCGTTGCCGACCTTCGCGGCGGGGCCGTCCATCTGGTGGTCGGCAAGGCCGTAGGACCCGAACAGCATCAGTCGGCGGACCCGATCGGGATGCTCGAGGGCGTGGCCCAGCGTGAGCCCGCCGCCGAGTGAGAGTCCGCCGAGGACGACCTCGTCCAGACCCAAGGCGTCCAGGACCTCGCCGACGTAGGCGACCAGCCGTTCCTGGGTGTGCTGCCAGGGTGGCAGCGGGCTGTCGCCGTAGCCGGGATGGTCGGGGGCGTAGACGCGGTGGCCGGCCTCCGCCAGGCTCGCGCCGAGCCGCCCCCAGGACAGCCAGGCGTTGTCGACTCCCCCGCCGTGGAGCAACACGACCGGCGGCCCGACCGGTGGCGCCGTCGGCTGCCAGGTCAGGTAGGAGACGGTGCCCCAGTCGAGGTCGATCGTGTTCCGGTCAGGTTGCATGCTGTCCCCCGCTCGCGTGGGGACCATTGCACCACACACGGTGCTGGCAGAATGTGCCCGTGCCGAATGACCTCAGAACGCGGGCCGTGCCCGCTCGACGTCCCCTGACCGACCGGGTGCGGTTGGCTGCGGGGACGGTGGTGGGGGACGCCGCCGCGTTGGCGTCCCGGGTGCTGGGCAAGGGCTCGGGGGCCTCGATCCGCGGACAGGTGCTGACCCGGGTACACCCCGGCGCGTTCGCCAGCCTCGTCCGCGGACGCCGCATCGCGTCGGTCACCGGCACCAACGGCAAGACCACCACCTCGCACCTGCTCGCGGCGGCGCTGCGGGCCGGGCTGGGGCCCGAGGCGTCCCGCCTGGTGACGAACGCCGACGGCGCCAACCTGCACTACGGCATCGCGTCGGCCCTGGCGAAGGCGCCCCGGGCCGACCTGGCGGTGCTCGAGACCGACGAGCGGGTGGTGGCCGACCTGATCGAGCACGGACGCCCCGAGGTGCTGGTCATGCTGAACTTCAGCCGCGACCAGCTCGACCGCAACCACGAGATCAAGTTCTTGGCCCGGTCGTGGCGCGAGGCGCTCGACAAGGCCGGTGCGGCGGGTCCGGTGGTGGTCGCCAACTCCGATGATCCCCTCATCACGTGGGCCGTGCAGAAGGCCCACCGGGTGATCTGGGTGGACACGCCGTCGCGGTGGTCGGCCGATGCCGTGCTGTGCCCGGCGTGCGGCGGCATCCTCGACCGGATCGACCCGAACCCCGACGAGCCCCAGGGGCGGTGGGACTGCCCCGCGTGCGACCTGACCGAACACGCGCCCGACTACCAGGTCCGCGACGACCGGATCGCCCTGCCCGATGGCCGCGTGGTCGACCCGGAGCTGCGCGTGCCGGGATCCTTCAACATCTCCAACGCGGCCTGCGCGCTCGCGGCGGCCGTCGAGATGGGGGTGGGCGTCGAGGACGCCCTGCGCGGCTTCCGCACCGTGGAGGCCCCCGCCGGCCGGTTCTCGGTGGCGCAGTTCGGGCACGTGTCGGCCCGCCTCATCCTGAGCAAGAACCCCGCCGGCTGGGCCGAGTCGCTGGCGTTGCTCTCCACGCCCACCGTGGTGCTGGCGATCGACGCGGTGGCCGCCGACGGCAAGGACGTGTCGTGGCTGTGGGACGTCGAGTTCGAGCAGCTCGCCGGCCAGCACGTGATCTGCACCGGCCCGCGCGCCTACGACCTGGCCGTCCGGCTCGAGTACGCCGAGGTCTCCCACGAGGTCATCCTCGACCTGGCCGAGGCCCTCGCCGCGACCAAGGACGCCCCCCAACCGGTCGACCTGATCTCGACCTACACCCCGTTCCAGAAGCTCCTCAAGATGGCAGGCCTGCGATGACCACCCCTCCCGTGAAGATCGTCGTCGTCTACCAGTCGCTGCTCGGCATCTACGGCGACCAGGGCAACTCGCGCGTGCTGGCGCAGCGGGCACGCTGGCGCGGGATCGAGGCGGAGGTCGTGTTCGCCGAGCCGGGCACTCCCCTGCCCGACGACGGCTCGGTCTACCTGCTCGGGGGCGGTGAGGACGCCGCCCAGACCACCGCGGTGCGCGAACTGAAGGCCGACGGCGGCCTGTTCCGCGCGCTGGATTCCGGCGCCGTGCTGTTCGCCGTCTGCGCCGGCTACCAGATCTGCGGACACTCCTTCACCATCGGCGGTGCCGAGGAGGAGGAACGCGCGGGCCTGGGCGTCCTCGACGTCACCACCCGGCGCGGGCCGGTCCGGGCCGTGGGCGAGATCCTCACCCGCTGGTCCAAGCCCGACGGCTCGCAGTACCTGCTCACCGGCTTCGAGAACCATGGCGGCTACACCACGCTCGGCCCCGACGCCACGCCCCTGGCGCGGGTGGAGGTCGGCTTCGGCAACAACGGGGACGGCACCGAAGGTGCGGTGTCGGCGTCCGGTCGGGTCATCGGCACCTACCCGCACGGCCCGGTGCTCGCCCGCAACCCGGAGTTGGCCGACCACGTGCTCGAACTCGCACTCGGGCGACCGCTGGAACCGCTGTCCCGGGCGGCGTCCGCGCACGCGGGGCTACGCACCGAGCGACTCGCCTTCGTGCGACGCTGAGGGCCGATTTCGCGAATCGGCGCTCGATGCACTAGAGTTTTTCCTCGCGCGCACCGCTAGCTCAACTGGCAGAGCAGCTGACTCTTAATCAGCGGGTTCAGGGTTCGAGTCCCTGGCGGTGTACCAACCAGGACGGGCTCCGGGGAATGACTCCCCGGGGCCCGTTCTGCTGTGCAGCCCGACGAGTTCGTGGTCGGCGCCCACCAGGTCGTAGGTGCGGCGGGCACGCTGGTCCCGGGTCAGCAACCTGCACCCATGGACCCGCGCAGCCTCCCCGACCAACGCGTCGTAGACCGCTCCCCCCGTCAGGCCCACGGCGGCCAAGCTGGTGAGCAGGGAGTCGTGCTGGTCAGGCGACAGCCACACCCGCTCGGGGAACACGTGGGCCAGCAGTCGGGCCGCATCACCCGGGGCCAAGGCCAGGTCACCCGGCATCCGGGTCAGGACCGAGTACACCTCGAACGCAGCATGCCCGGACAGCGCGGGGCGTCGTGAACGCACCGCGTCCAGACACGCCTCATGCGCGGCGTGGCCCGCGTCGAGGGCAGCCACCGCGACGCTGGTGTCGACGGCCCACCGATCAGCGCTGGCCATCGTCACGCCACCTCCGCACATCGGCGTCGGAGGTGGACCGGCCCGGTGCAGCCTCGATGACCGGCCAGCCGTCCACCTCGACGATGCGCCGACCGCGCTGCCGGACCGGCGTCAGGCGGAGCTCGTCCCCCTCGACTGCCATGTCCAGTTGGGCGTCCGGACCCAGCGACAAGGCATCGCGCACGTCCTTCGGGATCACCACGCGACCAGCTCGATCGATCGATACCATCATGGCACCCATGCTACCAACCCGCGGTCACACCCCCTCTCCACGCAGAAACTCCCGGGGAGGAGGCCACACTGCACCTCGTCCCCGGGAGTCTCGTCGGGTCTCAGCCCTTCACGCCACCCGCCAGCATGCCGCGGACGAAGAACCGCTGCAGCGAGAGGAAGACGATCAACGGCAACAGCATCGACACGAACGCGCCGGCCGACAGGACGTGCCACGCCTGCCCGCGGCTGCCCGCCATCTCGGCGATCATCACCGTGATGGGGCGGTAGTCGGAGCTGGCGAAGGTGAGGCCGACCAGCAGGTCGTTCCACACCCACAGGAACTGGAAGATGCCGAACGACGCGATGGCGGGCACCAACAGGGGCATGAGCACCTGGAAGAACACGCGCACGTGACCGGCACCGTCCACCCGGGCCGCCTCGATGAGCGACCGGGGGATCTCCCGCATGAAGTTGTGCAGCAGGAAGATCGCCAGCGGCAGGCCGAAGATGGTGTGGGAGAGCCACACCGTCCAGTAGGTACCGACCAGCCCGAACTGCACGTACTGGGTGAGCAGCGGGATGAGGGTCACCTGGATCGGCACGATCTGCAGCGCGAACACGGCCACGAAGAGCCAGTCGCGCCCCTTGAAGTCGATCCACGCGAACGCGTAGGCCGCCAGCAGGGCCAGGATGATCGGGATGATCACCGAGGGCAGGGTGATGACGATCGAGTTGATGAACGGGCCCACCAGGTCACCGGACCCGGACAGGACCGCCTCGTAGTTGGCCAGGCTGAACTCGGGGTTGGTGAACACCGTCCACCAGCCGGTGCGGCGGATCTCGCCGGCCGGGCGGAAGGACGTGATCAGGAGGCCCGCGGTCGGCACCGTCCACAGGATCGCGATGACGATGGCGATGACGGACGCCGCGGGCGAGGTGAGTCGCGTCTTGGCGTCCGCGGCCCGCTGTTCGGCCCGGGTCAGCTTGCGGGTCGGGCCGTGCCCGCCCTGACGCGTCTCGGTGTGGACGGCCGTGGGATTGGTCTCGCTCATCGCTCCCCCTCCGAGATGCGCATCTGGCGCACGTTGTAGACGATGATCGGCATGACCAACAAGAACAGCAGGACGGCCAGCGCCGCACCGATGCCCTGGGCCTGACGCGTGAAGGTCTGGGTGTAGAACTCCAGCGCCACGATCGAGGTGTCGAACTGCCCGCCGGTCATCGTGCGGACGATGTCGAACGCCTTCAGGGTGGCCATCGCGATCGTGGTGAGCACCACGATGATCGCCGAACGGACGCTGGGCACGGTGATCTGCCAGAACAGGCGCAGACCGGTGGCCCCATCGACCTGGGCGGCCTCGATGGTCTCGTCGGGGATCGCCTTGATGGCCGCCGACAGCACCGTCATGGCGAAGCCCGTCTGGATCCAGATCATGACGATGATCAGGTAGAACGTGTTGATCGGAGCGTTCAGCAGGAATTGCTGCGGCTCGATCCCGACCAGCACGAGCAACTGGTTCAGCAGGCCCGTCTGGGGGACGCCGGACGGCTTGTACTCATAGACGAACTTCCAGATGATGCCCGCGCCCACCATGGAGATGGCCATGGGCAGGAAGATCAGGGTCTTGGCGAACTTCTCGAAACGCGTGCGGTCCACCAGCACCGCGTAGACCAGCCCGAGCGCCGTGGACAGCACCGGCACCAGGACCACCCACAGGGCTGTGTTCCGCAACACGGTGAGGAACAGGTCCTGGGTGAAGATGGTGACGTAGTTGTCCAGCCCCACGAACTGGGACAGGTTGTTGTTGTACAGCGAGTTGCGCACGGTCATCACGGCCGGGACCATCAGGCCCAGCACGATCAGCAGCAGCGCAGGGCCCAGGTAACCGCCCGCGGCAACCCACCGGGGCAGATTGGGCCGGTCGACCACGAGCAGGACGACCGCCATCACGAGCGCGAACAGGGCGATCGCGACCACCATCACGATGAGCTTCTCGAACGTCGTGTCCGGCTGCATCAGCCAATCCATGGTGCGCCTCCTTTCCGATTCAGGAAGGGAGGGGCCCCGCCGCCCAGTGGCTGGCGGGGCCCCTCAGTGCAGTGTCGGGGATCAGTTGGGCCAGGAGGTCTCGATGGCCGTGGCAGCGTCCTGGGTGGACTTGCCGAGGGCGATCCAGTCGGTCATTTCCTTCCAGAACGAGCCCGAACCCACGGCGCTCGGCATCAGGTCGGAGCCGTCGAAGCGGACGACGGCGTCGTCGGCGGTGATCAGCTCGTAGCTCATGCGGTCGATCGGCTGGACCAGCTTGGACGGGTCGAGCTCGGAGTTGGCCGACAGCCATCCACCGTTCGGGGTGGCGTCCGCCTTGGCGTTGGACCACTCGGGGCTGGTCAGGTAGGCCTGCAGCGCGGCAACCTCGGGGGCGTCGCGGAACGCGAGCGCGAACTCGCCGCCCACGAGCATCGGAGGCGTGGCGCCCTCGCCCGGCAGCGGGAAGGCCCACACGTCGCCGTCCTCGGCCACCTTCACGTCAGGGTTCGCCGACTGCCAGTTGGCCTGGTAGAAGGACGCCTGGCGGTGCATGAAGCACGTGCCGTCGAGGATCGGGAAGCCCGCATCGGTGAACGGCGTCGTGGCGATCGTGGTCACGCCGCCCAGGCCACCGTTGACGTACTGCTCGTTCTTCAGGATCGAACCGGCCTTGTCGATCGACTCGATGACCACCGGGTCGTTGAAGGGGATCTCGTGGTTGACCCACTGGTCGTACTGCTCCGGCGTACCGGTGCGCAGCATCATGTCCTCGATCCAGTCGGTGGCCGGCCAACCGGTCGCACCACCGGACTCGATACCGGCACACCACGGACGCGTCGCGCCGTCGGCGTTGTCGGCGGCGATCGTCTCGGTGAGGGTCATCAGCTCGGCCCAGGTGCCCGGGATCTCGTAGCCCTTGTCGGCGAAGGCCGACGGGGAGTACCAGACGAAGGACTTGGCGTTCGCGCCGATCGGGATGCCGTAGTACTCGCCGTCGACGGAGCCGATCTCCTTCCAGAACTCCTTGTAGTACTGGTCGACGTTGGCCTCGGCGTCGGCGCCGACGGCCACGACCTTGTCCTTGTTCTCGGTGACGAGCGTCTGGAGGAGGCCCGGCTGGGGGATGTAGGCCAGGTCGGGTGCGTTGCCCGCGGCGACGCGGACCGGGAGCTGGTTCTCGAACTCGCGGCTGCCCTCGTAGTCGACCGTCGCGCCCGTGCACTCCTCGAACGGCTTGAACGAGTCGATGTGCGGCTGCGCCTCGGCATCGCTGGCGATCGAGGTGTAGACGGTGATGGTCTTGCCGGACAGGTCGCCGTACGCCTCATAGGCCGCACAGTCGGTGGCGCCCTCGGTCGTGCCGCCGCCGGTACCGGGAGACGTCGCGGGGGTGCCGCCACCGGAACAGGCGGCCGTCGCCAACAGGGCGCCGGCCGAGAGAGCTACCAGGAATCCACGCTTGAACGTGTTGGACATCGATCCTCACTTCGTTGGGGGACGAGCTGGGGCTCCCCTGCCCCAGCGCGGACCCCAAGCTAGTGCACCGTCCCCCACTCCGGGCAAGGAACACGCGCCGTCGTTATCCAACCGGAATACCTCAGCGGCGGGCGATGCCCCTGACCACGACGAGGAACGCGACCGTGCCGACCACGGCGACGGCCAGGGCGGCCAGACGGGTCGACCGCGGCGAGCCGTCGGCGCCGACGAACTGCGCCTTGGCGGCCTCGAACTCACCCGCTGCGAACGCCTTGGCGTCCTGCACCGTGCGCGCGGCCACGGCCTTGGGGTGCGTCTGGGTGATGAGCCCCTCCACGTTGCTGGCCAACCGGGAGCGGGCGGCCGCGATTTCGGCCTCGATGGCCTCCTTGGAACGGGTCACGTTCGGTCCTCCTCAAGCACTGTGGACTGGTCCGTCGTCCACCCTATGCCATTGACTAGGCTGGCGGCATGGCCAGACTTCAGGTGGGCGATGCAGCCCCCAGCTTCTCCC
>JAUNSA010000231.1 GCA_030539405.1 Propionibacteriaceae bacterium | reverse complement strand
GTAACAGTGTGGGCGACTTACATTCGTCCGGCGGCGTCGTAGGTTGCGGCTCAACAGTTGGGGCCGCCCGGGCCCACGGTGAGACCCTGACCGCCCCCACAGGCTGCTAAATCGATCACCGCCATCACGAGTTGCCTGCAGCGGCTTGCCGTCAGGGGCGAGGTTGCGGAGCTCGACCGACCAGTCCGTGACCACGAAGGCATAGGCAGCAACCCGAGGGTCCACGAACCGCATCTCAATCGGGCTTGCTGCCTTCTTCTGGATGCCGAACTCCTCCAGACACTCCCGCTGAAGCGCGCGCAAGGCGCTCACCGGCCTCCACACCTGACTCGTGCCACTTGATCGGGATTTGAGGGGTCGGCGGGTGTTGTTGCTGGTCAGGGCGTTGATGTCGGGCTGATTGACACACCCCGCCGGTGGGTAGGCTCGGTGTTTGTGGTGTTCGTGCGCAAGGTTCCCGGCCGGGCGGGGGCGACGAAGGTCCAGGTTGCCGAGCGGCGGGCTGGCCGGGATGTCGTGCTGGAGACTGTCGGGACGGCTCGCTCGGAGGCCGAGCTGGCGGTGTTGATGGACCAGGCCCGGCGCCGGGTGTATCCCGGCCAGCAGGCGTTGGACCTGGACGTCGGCGGTGAGAGCGTGGCGCCCCGGGCGGGGGTGATCACGAGCAAGCGGCACGCGGTGCTGTGGGAGGTGCTGACGCAGGCGTACGCCCGGCTCGGGTTCGACGTGGTCGGGGATGAGGCGTTCAAGCAGCTGGTGCTGGCCCGGATCATCGAGCCGACCTCGAAGGCGGACTCGCTGCGGGTCCTGGACGAGCTGGGGATCGGCCACGCCTCGTTGCGCACGATGTTCCGCACGTTGAAACGGGTCGGGGAAGGCGGGTACCGGGACCAGGTCGCGGCTGCGTGCTTCGCCCACGCCACCACGCACGGTGATGTGAGCTTGTGCCTGTACGACGTGACCACGCTGTACTTCGAGGCCGAGAAGGAGGACGACCTGCGCAAGGTCGGCTACTCCAAGGAACGCCGGGTCGACCCTCAGATCGTGGTCGGGCTGCTGGTCGACCGGGCCGGGTTCCCGTTGGAGATCGGCTGTTTCGAGGGAAACAAGGCCGAGACGGCCACGATCCTTCCGGTGATCAAGGACTTCCAGGCCCGCCACGGCCTGGCCGACTTCATCATCGTCGCCGACGCCGGGATGCTGTCCGCGGGGAACCTGAAGGCGCTGGATGAGGCCGGGCTGCGGTTCATCGTCGGCTCTCGGGTCACCAAGGCCCCGGCCGACCTGGCCTCCCACTTCCGCTGGCACGGGGACGCGTTCACCGACGGGCAGGTCATCGACACCATCACCCCGCGGGTGGCGACGAAGAAGGCAGCGGCGGTCAACGAGGTCACGAAGCGGGCTGAGCCGGTCTGGGACCCGAAGGTCCACGAGCGGTCCTGGCGGGCGGTGTGGGCGTACTCGGCCAAGCGCGCGGCCCGGGACGGTAAGACGTTGACCTTGCAGGAGAACCGGGCCAAGGCCGTCATCGCCGGTGAGAAGGCCGCGCGCACACCCAGGTTCGTCAAGACCAAGAACGGTGCGGTCAGCCTGGACGAAACAGCCCTGGCGCGGGCCCGGCGGCTGGTCGGGTTGAAGGGCTACGTGACCAACATGCCCGCCACGGTGATGCCCGCCGGTGAGGTCATCGCCTCCTACCACGACCTGTGGCAGGTGGAGGCCTCCTTCCGGATGTCCAAGACCGACCTGCGCGCCCGCCCGGTCTTCCACCACACCCGCGAGGCGATCGAGGCCCACCTGACCATCGTGTTCACCGCCCTGGCGATCAGCCGTCACCTCCAGGACGTCACCGGGCTCAGCATCAAGAAGATCATCCGCACCCTGCGGCCCCTGCAGCAGATCACCGTCCGCATCGCCGGCCACGACCACACCGCCGCCGACCCCGCCACCCCAGCAGCACAAGAGATCCTCGACGCCCTCGACGCCCACCCTCAGTGACACACCCCGGTGGCACGAGTCAGGAGATTGCCGGCGGCCTCGGGCCCGCGCCCCAGGCGAGCCGCGTAACGCTCCACCGTCTCCGCATCAGCCGCAAAGCGTCGTACCCGCGGGCTCGCCTGTGACAGAGATCGCTCCTCTTCGATCGCCCAAGCGCGTACAAGTTGAGCCGGGTTGCGACACTCCAGAACCTTGAGACCGGCGAGATCTGCCGGATCGACTCGCTCACCCATGAGGGCGGCGCGGAAAGCAGAGGCATATCTCGATACAGTTGCTCCTTGCGTGCGGGGCTTTGGCACCGGCATGCCCCACGCCGGATCAAAGAAGCGACGCCATGTCTCAAACGCGGGGTTCTTGCCGTCGTCGTGTACAACGAAGAGCTGGTCCACATCGGGCAACGCCCTTAGTCTTTGGAAGAGAGCCCACTGTGGTGGCGTGAAGAAGTAGAAGCCGTGATGCACAATGAGCCGTCGCCCATTTGCGCGACCCAGTGCCGCGTCTAGCGCTTC
>JAUNSA010000073.1 GCA_030539405.1 Propionibacteriaceae bacterium | reverse complement strand
GCGTCGGCGGCGGTGACCGGCGTGCCGTCGGACCAGGTGGCCGTGTCGGCGAAGGTGACCTTGACCTGGAGCGGGTCGTCGGAGACCTTCTCGTAGCTACCGAACGAGGAGTTCTGAGCGATGTTCAGGTCCTGGTCGTAGTAGCCAATGGTGTCATTGGTCAGGTACAGGATGTTGGCGTTGGCCGTCGCGTTGCCGTAGTCGGTGTCGGCGTTGCGGCTGTAGAAGGCCTGGTTCCAGGCGACGCTCACGGCGGTGGGGCCGGACGCCGGGGCGTCCGTCGCACCGGCCGTGGCACCCGGCGTGGTGGCAGGTGTGGTCGGCGTGGCCGGCGTGCAGGCCGAGAACGCCAACGCGCTGGCCAGGACGATTCCCGTCGACGCCAGCAGCTTGCGCTTGCTCAATGTTCCTCCATGGATTCCGGGGGATCCCCGCAGCGGGTCACCCACGAGCGGACCACTGCCCGTGACCGGGCAGGTGGGCATCGTGGTTGAACCGTACACAGCCATCCCACGCCGTGGGCAGCACGTCCCGCCCCACAAGAGGATTCGTTACCCAAGCTTTACAGGCACCAAACGGGCAAGTGGCGAAGTGAAAAGTGATCAGCGGCGCTTCACGACGACGGTGTCCAGCAGCAGGTCGTTGAGGCCCCGACGGTCCGCCCCGATGACGACCGCGGGCACCACGACGCTCACCAGCGCCGAGCGCACGAGGGCACGCAGGGGGCCGATCGGCGTCCCGTCCGTGCGGGTCACCCCGATGCCCGAGATCAACTGCCCGAAGCTCCCGCCGGTCAAGGCGGTGAGTACGGCCTTCTGCACGAAGAAGACCGCCAGGATCATCCAGGCCTTCCAGCCGCTCTCGGTCAGGACGCCCCCACCGAAGGCCCCCAGCGCCACCGCCATGCTGGCACCCCAGTCGAGGACGAGCGCTCCCAGCCGCGTGCCCCAGGTCGCGAGCGAGCCGACCCCCTTCGCGGGGAGGCCGAGCGAGGCTCCGGGGTGGGTCGCTCGATCGGTCACCTGCGACAGCATAGGCCAGCCGTAACACCGCCGAAACACGGACGACACCGACCGGTGACCTCGGCCGCCTACCGTCTGCGAGGTCAGCCCCTCAACCGTTGGAGGACCCATGTTCCAAGACGCCGACGAGCTCCTCGCCTACATCGAGGAGAACGACGTCGAGACCGTCGACGTCCGCTTCTGCGACCTGCCCGGTGTGATGCAGCACTTCACCATCCCGGCGACGTTCCTGACCAAGGACATCATCGAGGAGGGCCTGTCGTTCGACGGCAGCTCCATCCGCGGGTTCCAGAAGATCCACGAGTCCGACATGGCACTGCTGCCGGACGTGACGTCGGCCTTCCTGGATCCGTTCCGCAAGAGCAAGACGCTGAACATGAACTGGTTCGTCCACGACCCGATCACCAAGGAGGCCTACAGCCGCGACCCGCGCAACATCGCGCGCAAGGCCGAGGAGTACCTGAAGTCGACCGGCATCGGGGACACCGCCTTCTTCGGCCCCGAGGCCGAGTTCTACGTGTTCGACTCGGTCCGCTTCGAGACCAAGTCGAATGCCTCCTACTACTTCATCGAGTCCGAGGCCGGCGCGTGGGCGTCCGGTTCGGAGACCGACCTGGACGGCCGCGCCAACCGCGGCTACAAGGTCAAGTACAAGGGTGGCTACTTCCCGGTCGCCCCGGTCGACCACTTCGGGGACCTGCGCGACGACATGGTCCGCCACCTGCAGGGCGCCGGCCTGACGATCGAGCGCGCCCACCACGAGGTCGGCACCGCCGGCCAGGGTGAGATCGCCACCAAGTTCGACACGCTGATGCGGGCCGCCGACAACATCCAGAAGTACAAGTACATCATCAAGAACACCGCCTGGGAGGCCGGCAAGACGGCCACCTTCATGCCGAAGCCGATCTTCGGCGACAACGGCTCGGGCATGCACGTGCACCAGTCGATCTGGTCCGGCGGGGAGCCGCTGTTCGCCGACGAGGCCGGGTACGCCGGCCTGTCCGACATCGCGCGCTGGTACATCGGCGGCATCCTGCACCACGCCCCCTCGCTGCTGGCGTTCACCAACCCGACCGCCAACTCCTACCACCGGCTGGTGCCGGGTTTCGAGGCGCCGGTCAACCTGGTCTACAGCCAGCGCAACCGGTCGGCCTGCATCCGCATCCCGCTGACGGGCCCCTCGCCCAAGGCCAAGCGCATGGAGTTCCGCTGCCCCGACCCCTCGGCCAACCCGTACCTGGCGTTCGCCGCCATGCTGCTGGCCGGTCTGGACGGCATCCAGAACAAGATCGAGCCGCCGCAGCCCATCGACAAGGACCTCTACGAGCTCCCGCCCGAGGAGCACGCCGAGATCGCCCAGGTCCCCGGCTCGCTCGGCGAGGCGCTGGACGCCCTCGAGGCCGACCACGACTACCTGCTCGCCGGTGACGTGTTCACCGCCGACCTGATCGAGACGTGGATCGAGATGAAGCGCGAGGACATCGACGCGATCCGCCTCCGCCCGCACCCGCACGAGTTCGAGTTGTACTTCGACCTCTGATCGGCAGCAGCCGATCGGTCACGACCGATCGACACCAGGACGCCCCGGCCACGCGGCCGGGGCGTCCTGCGCGTCCGGCGGACACCGGGCTACCGCGGGCGCGGCCCGTAGTAGGTTCCGGTGCAGTTTCGTGACGAGGAGGCACCCGGATGGGCGACCAGGTCTGGCAGATCATCTCGATGACCATCTACCTGGCGGCGATGGTCGGGATCGGCTTCTACGCCCAGAAGCGCACCAGCAACCTGGACGACTACATGCTCGGCGGGCGCGGCTTGGGCCCGTTCGTCTCCGCGCTGTCGGCCGGGGCGTCCGACATGTCGGGGTGGCTGATGATGGGCCTGCCCGGCGCGCTCTACCTCAGCGGGCTGGTTGAACTCTGGATCGCGATCGGGCTCACCGTCGGCGCCTGGCTGAACTGGAAGTTCGTCGCGCCGCGCCTGCGCAGCTACACCGAGATCGCCGGCAACTCCATCACCATACCGTCCTTCTTCGGCAACCGCCTCAAGGACGACTCCCGGATCCTGCGCATCGTCTCCGGCGCGATCATCCTGGTCTTCTTCACCCTGTACGTGAGCTCGGGCATGGTCGCCGGCGGCACCTTCTTCGAGGCGTCCTTCGGCGTCGACTACGCCTGGGGCATGCTCGGCATCGCCGCAGTCACCGTGCTCTACACACTCGTCGGTGGCTTCCTCGCCGTCTCCTGGACCGACGTGGTGCAGGGCCTGATGATGGTGGTCGCCCTGGTGATGCTGCCCATCGTCGGCATCATCCACCTCGGCGGGCCCGGCGAGCTGTTCGCCCAGATCCGCGAGGTCGACCCGTTGCTGCTCACCTGGTTCGAGGGCGGGACCGCGATCGGCATCACCTCCGCGGTGGCGTGGGGCCTGGGCTATGTCGGGATGCCCCACATCCTGGTCCGGTTCATGGCCCTCACCTCCGCCCGCGAGGCCACCACCGCCCGGCGCATCGGGATCGGCTGGATGGTCCTGTCGGCCCTCGGCGCCGCGTTCACCGCGTTCGTCGGCATCGCGATCTACCGCCACGACGAGGGCGCGCTGCCCAACCCCGAGGGCGTCTTCATCGCGCTGGGCCAGATGCTGTTCCACCCGCTCATCGCGGGCTTCCTGCTGGCGGCGATCCTCGCGGCGATCATGTCGACGGTGTCCTCGCAGTTGCTGGTCACCAGCTCCGCGCTGGTCGAGGACATCTACCACGCCTTCACGCCGCTGAAGCTGTCGGCGAGCCGCGGCGTCCTGCTCGGCCGCCTCGGCGTCCTCGCCGTGGCGATCATCGCCGCCGCCCTGGCCTGGCAACGCAACGACACCATCCTCGGCCTGGTCGCGTTCGCGTGGGCCGGGTTCGGCGCCGGGTTCGGCCCGACCGTCGTGCTGTCGCTCTACTGGCGCAAGCTGACCACGGCCGGGGCCGCGGCCGGCATGGTCGTGGGTGCAGTCACCGTCTTCGTCTGGAAGCTGCTGCTCAACCCGCTGGGCGGCATCTTCGAGCTGTACGAGATCCTGCCGGCGTTCGTGGCCAACCTCGTCGTCGCCGTCGCGGTCTCGCTGGCCACCTGGAAGCCGAACCCCGAGATCGAGCAGGAGTTCGACGCGGTGGTCACCGCGACCGCCGTCAGCCGCTGATCCGACCCGAGGGGTCGATGCTGGGCTTGCTGCCGGGCTCCTCCCCCGTGGCGGCCGGGCGGTCGGTGGACGCCCACTGCGACCAGCTCCCGGGGTAGAGCTGGGCGCGGCCCAGGCCGGCGTACTCGAGGGCGATCAGGTTGTGACAGGCGGTGACACCGGACCCGCAGTAGACCACCACGCCCGTCGCGTCCGTGATCCCGTGCTCGGCGAAGCGTGCGCGCAGGGCATCCGGGGTGCGGAAGCGGCCGTCGGCCAGGTTGCCGGCGAAGGGGATGTTGATCGCGCCGGGAATGTGCCCGGCCCGCGGGTCGATCGGCTCGGACTCGCCGCGGTAGCGCTCCGCTGCGCGGGCGTCCACGACGACGGGGGCGGTGGCGGCATCGTCGATGGTGGCCAGGGCGGCCGGATCCCAGGGCCGGGCGGTGAAGGTGGCGCTGGCCCGGGTCGGGGCGCCGGTCTCCAGCGGCCCCTCCCAGGCCGCGAGCCCGCCGTCCAGGAGGGCGGCGTCCACCCCGAGCATGCGCAGCAACCAGACCAGGCGTCCGGCCCACGCCCCCGTGCCGTCGTCGTAGGCGATCACGACGCTGTCATCGCCGATGCCGAGCGCGGACATCTGCTCGGCGAACTCCGTCGGCTCGGGCAGCGGGTGGCGTCCGGTGTCCGGGGTGGCCGGTGCTGCGAGCGCGGCGTTCAGGTCGACGAAGACCGCACCGGGCAGGTGCCCGTTGGCGTAGGCGTCCGGCTGCGGGCCGTCGGCCAGCGTGTAGCGCACGTCGGCCAGGACGGCTTCGGGGTGGTCGGACAGGAACGTGGCGGGCACGACCGGTGGGATCATGCCCGCCACCTTAGCGACCAGGAGGTGCGCGATCAGCGCTGCGGCTGGGTGCCCGTCAGCTCCTCGATGCCGTGCAGGGTGGAGACCGACGGCTCGTTCTGCAGGGTCGGGTCCGCCTGCAGGTAGGCGCGGGTCTCCCGGGCGATCAGGCCCGAGCAGATCAGCAGGCCGACCAGGTTCGGCAGGGCCATCAGGCCGTTGGCGATGTCGGAGAACGTCCACACCGTCGACAGGTTCATCGTGGCGCCGAAGAAGACGATGATCGAGAACAGGACGCGGTAGGGGATGACCAGCTTGGTGCCGAACAGGCGCTCCACATTGCGCTCGCCGTAGTAGGCCCAGCCCAGCACCGTGGAGTAGGCGAAGAAGATCAGGCCGATGGCGACGATGACGCCGCCCCACGTGCCGGGCAGGCCGGTACTGAACCCTTGGGCGGTGAGGACCGAGCCGGTCTCGCCTTCCTTCCACACGCCGGTGGTGACGATGACGAGGCCCGTGATCGAGACGACGATCATCGTGTCGATGAAGGTCTGCGTCATCGACACCAGGCCTTGGCGCACCGGGTGCTTGGTCTTGGCCGCCGCGGCCACGATCGCGGCCGAGCCCATGCCGGACTCGTTGGAGAAGATGCCGCGGGCGATGCCGAACTGGATGGCCTGGGCCATGACGGACCCGGCGAAGCCACCCACGGCGGCGGTGCCGGTGAAGGCGTCGCTGAAGATCTGGGCGAAGGCGGGTGCGATGCCCTGCCAGTTGAGGCCGAGCACGACCAGGCCGGCGACGACGTAGAAGACGATCATCAGCGGCACCATCGCCGAGGTGACGTTGGCGATCGACTTGATGCCACCCAGCAGCACGATCGCGGTGGCGACCGCGAGCACGATCCCGACGATCATCGGGTCGACGCCGAAGGTGTCGTGCATGGCGGCCGCCACGGAGTTGGACTGGGTCATGTTGCCGATGCCGAACGAGGCGACCACGGCGGCGATGGCGAAGAACAGCGACAAGAAGGTGCCGAAACCGTTCGGGATGGCCTTCTTCAGGTAGTACTGCGGGCCGCCGGACACCTCACCACGATCGTCAATGGTGCGGAATCGGACGCCCATGAACGCCTCGGAATACTTGGCGGCCATGCCGAAGAAGGCCGACAGCCACATCCAGAACACCGCGCCGGGACCGCCCAGGTGGATGGCCGTGGCGACGCCGGCGATGTTGCCCACTCCCACGGTCGCCGCCAGCGCCGTGGCGAGCGCCTGGTAGTGGGAGACGTCGCCCTGCTCCGTGGCGCCGTCATGCCGGTTGACGAAGGCCAGGCGCAGGGCGGGGCCCAGCTTGCGCACCTGGACGAAGCCGAGGCGCAGCGTCAGCCAGAGGCCGGTGCCGAACAACAACGGAATGAGGACGAAGGGCCCCCAGACAATGCCAGAGATGTCATTCAAGATCTCATCGAACATGGCGGCCTCTCGAGGTGGGCGCGGTCAGGACGGAGAAATCTGACCACCGCGCACCGCCGACGGCAAGAGCGCCACGCGCATCGTCACACAGCTGTCACGCGAGCACCCCGTTGAGCGCCTCGGTCGAGCTGAGGTGGATCCAGATCCCGTCGCGCAGGTCGGACGCCGTCGTCTTCGTCCTCATCGCCAGGGCGACCAGGTTGATCACCTCTTGGGCGTCCACCCCGTGCCAGGCGCAGCCCAGCACCTCGTCGGTGCCGGCGTCCACCACGAACTTGATCAGCCCGTGCGTCTGCCCGACCGCCTTGGGCCGGGGCATCACCGCGATGTCGGCGACCTTCTTGGCGTGCACGACGATGTCGCGACCCTCATCGCGGGCCTGCTTCTCGGTCATCCCGACCCGCGACAGCGGCGGGGTCATGAACGTGGTGGTGGGCACCGCGACCCGGTCGGAGCGGCGGCGTCCGCCCTCGCCCCACCACTGGTCGGCGACGATGCGGTGGTCGTCGTAGGAGATGTAGGTGAATTGCGGCCCGGCGTTGACGTCCCCGACGGCCCACACGTCGGACGCCGTGGTGCGCAGCTGGTCGTCGACGACGACGAAGCCGCGCTCGTCGAGCTCGATGCCGGCGGCGTCGGTGCCCTCCGGCACGACCGGGACGCGGCCGATGGCGGCCAGGACGGCGTCGGCGGCGAACGTGCCGCCGCTGGTGCGCACCCCGTCGGCGGTGACCTCCTCGACGTCCACGCCCTCGACGACCGTCACCCCGGCGTCGGTGAGCGCCTGGCGGACCGAGGCGACCACGTCCTCGTCCTCGCGGGCCAGCAGTGGCTCGCGGCTCAGGACGGTGACCTGCGAGCCGAAGCGGGCGAACATGTCGGCGAACTCCAGGCCGATGGGGCCGGCACCCACGATGACGAGGCGCTCGGGCAGGTCGACGTGCTGGATGGTCGTGGAGTCGTGGACGTGCGGCAGGTCCCCGCCGGGCACGTCCAGGGGGCGCGGGCGGGTGCCGGTGTTCACCACGACGCGGTCGGCGGTGATCTCGAGGCGGTCCTCGCCGCCGGTGACCGCCACCCGGCGCTCGCCGACGAAGGCGGCCTCCCCCATCACGACGGTGACCTGGTCCAGGTCGGCCAGCATGGCCTTGTTGGCCGCATTCAGCTTGGCCACGAGGGTGTCGCGGCGCTCGATGGCCGCGGTCAACGGGGTGCCGGATGCCGCCTCGTGGACGAGGATCTTGGTGGGGATGCAGGCGACGTTGATGCAGGAGCCGCCGATCATGCCGGCGTCCCGTTCGACGATCACGACCCGCTGGCCGGCCTTCGCGGCCGCCGCGGCGAGCGTCTTGCCTCCCTTGCCCCAGCCGATGACGAGCAGATCCGCAGTCAGGGTGTGCATGACGTCCACCCTAGGACGTCACCTCAGATGGGCAACCGCTTGAAGATCGGTGCCGGGATGTGGCGCAGCACGAGCATGACGGCCTCGAACGCCGGCGGCGTCCACACCACGCGCTTGCCCGCGCGGGCGGCGTCCACCACCCAGGTGGCGACCTGGTCGGGGTTGACCGTGAGGGGAGCCTCCTTGACGTGCGCGGACATGCGCGTGCGCACCTGCCCGGGCCGGACGACCAGGACGTTCACCCCCGAGGGGGCCAGCGCGTCGCCGAGGTTGGTGTAGAAGCCGTCCAGGCCCGCCTTGGTAGAGCCGTAGACGAAGTTCGAGCGGCGCACCTTCAGGCCGGCGGCCGAGCTCATCGCAATGATCTGGCCGAACCCCTGGGCCTGCATCCGCTGGCCGAGCAGGACGCCCACGCTGACCGCGCCGGTGTAGTTCACCTGGGCGGCCTGCACCGCCTTGCGCTGGTCGGCCCACAGCTCCTCGTTCTCGCCGAGGACGCCGAAGGCGACGATCGCCACGTCGACGTCACCGCCGGCCCAGGCGGCGTCCAAGAACGCGGGGTGCGCGTCGGTGTCGGTGGCGTCGAAGTCGAGCACCACGACCTCGCGGGCGCCCTGGCCGGTCAGGGCCGCGACCGTGGCGTCCGTGCGGTCGTCGCCGGGCCGGACGCCGAGCACGACCCGGGCGGGGGCGCCAGACAGGTACTCCCCCACGATCGCCAACCCGATCTCGGAGGTGCCGCCCAGCAGCAGGATGGTCTGGGGGTTGCCGGTCGCGTCGATCACATCAGCTCCAGTCGTCGGGCCATGTCGGAGGCGAAGACCCCCGTCGGGTCGATCCCGCGGCGCGTGGCGATCCACGCGTCGATGTCGGGGTACATCGCGTGGAAGGTCTCCGCGGTGGTGCGCGAGTCCTTCGAGGTGTAGAGCCGCCCGCCGAACTCCAGGACGCGGGCGTCCAGGCCACCCAGGAACTGCGACAGGCCGGCCTTGATCGGGAAGTCGACGCACACGTTCCAGCCCGCCATCGGGTAGGACAGCGGCGCCCGGTTGCCCGGCCCGAACAGCTTGAACACGTTCAGGAACGAGTAGTGGCCCGAGGCCTGGATGCTGGCGATGATCTGGGCGAACTCGTCCACGGCGGCCGGCGGCACCACGAACTGGTACTGCAGGAAGCCGTTGCTGCCGTAGGCCCGGTTCCACTCCCCGAACATGTCGAGGGGGTGGTAGAAGCCGGTCAGGCTCTGCACCTGGTTGGTGTAGGTGCCCGACTTGGCGTACCAGACCTGGCCCAGCAGCCCGAAGGTGAGCTTGTTGGCCAGCCCGTTGGGGAACACATCGGGCAAGGTGACGAACGTCTTGCCGCCGAACTCCAACGGACGGGCGGCCAGCTTGGGGGCGTACTCCTCCAGTTGGGCCAGGGTGGCCAGCGAACCGCGCGAGATGGCGGCCCGGCCCAGCTTGGGGGGCGCGGAGATCGCGTCGAACCAGGCGCTGGAGTAGTCGTAGCGCTCTTCCGACCCGTCGGAGTGGACGGCGATGGTCTCGGCCAGGCTCGAGGTGACGATGCCGTCGGCGAGGAACCAGGCGGTCTCGACGCGTTCCATGGCGAGGGTGGCGCGCACGATGATGCCGGTCAGGCCGATGCCGCCGACGGTGGCCCAGAACAGGCTGGCGTCCGGGTCGTCGGGGCTGCCGGAGGGCGTGAGGGTGAGGACGCGGCCGTCGGCCACCAGCAGGTCCAAGGAGGTGACGTGGTTGCCGAAGCTGCCCGCCGAGTGGTGGTTCTTGCCGTGGATGTCGTTGCCGATCGCGCCGCCGACCGTGACCTGACGCGTGCCCGGCAGGACCGGCACCCACAGGCCGTGCGGCAGCGCCGCCTGCATCAGGGTGTCCAGGCTGACGCCGGCCTCGACGGTGACGGTGGCGTTCGCGTCGTCGATGGACAGGATGCGGTCCAGGGCGGTCATGTCGACCACCAGGCCGCCGGCGTTCTGCGCGACATCGCCGTAGCTGCGGCCCAGGCCGCGCGCCAGCACGCCGCGCCCCTGGCCGGACGCCCTCCGCTCGGCCTCGCGGGCCACGGCGGCGGCGATCACGTCCACGTCGGGGGTGCGCAGCACCTGCGCGGTGGTGGGGGCCGTGCGGCCCCAGCCGGTGAGCTGGCGAGGTCTGGTTGTGAGGGACTCGGTCACCTGCCTCAGCGTAGTCCCGCGCCGGGGCGTCCGTTCAGGCCAGGCCCCAGAAGACGCGGTCCATCACCTCGCGGGAGAGGCGGGCCAGCCGCGACCAGTCGTCGATCAGCAGGGACGCCTCACCCTTGGCGTAGCCGAGCAGTTCGGCCACGGCCGAGCGTTCCCGGGCGTCGGTGGGGATGGCGTCCGAGGCGCGCCCCCGCAGGAGCATGGTGGCGTTCCTGATCCGCGTCGCCATCACCCACGCCTCGCGCAGGGCCACGGCGTCCGCCTGGTCGAGGAAGCCGCCGGCGACGGCGGCCTCGAGGGCGGCCAGGGTGCGCGACGTGCGCAGCGAGGGGGCCTCGTGGCTGTGCTCCAACTGCAGCAACTGCACGCACCACTCCACGTCGGAGAGCCCGCCGGGGCCGAGCTTGACGTGGCGTCGGGGGTCCAGGCCGCGGGGCAGGCGTTCGTTCTCCATGCGCGCCTTGAGCTTGCGGATCTCGTTGACCTGGCGGTTGCTGATGCCGCCCTCGGGGTGGCGGACGCCGTCGATGACCTGCAGCAGCGCCGAGGAGACCGCACGGTCGCCCGCGCCGTGGCTGGCGCGCACCAGCGCCTGGGCCTCCCAGGTGGAGGACCACTTCTCGTAGTAGGCCGCGTACGAGGACAGGGTCCGCACCAGCGGGCCGTTCTTGCCCTCGGGGCGCAGGTCGAGGTCGATCTCGACGGCCGGGTCGGGGCCGGGGTGGCGCAGGAGTTCACGCAACCGCGAGACCACCTTCGTCCCGGCGGCAACCGCCTCGGAGTCGCCGTCGGCGACCACGACCATGCCGTCGGCGTCCGAGGAGTACGACAGCTCGCGCCCGCCCCACCGGCCCAGCGCGATGATCGCCAGGTCGGGGGCGTTCGGCACGTCGCGGCGGGCGACCTGGAGGGCCGCGCCCATGGTGGCCGACATGACATCACTCAGGGCGTCCCCGACGGCGGCCACATCGAGGTGGCCCAGAAGGTCGGCCATGGCGATGCGCAGCAGTTCGCGGCGCCGGATCGCCCGGATTGCCTCCACGGCGTCCTTGGGGTTGTCGTGGCGCCGGGCGCTGGCCTCCATCGCGCGCTGGATGGACTGTTGGTCGCCGGCCAGCCCGTCGTCATCCGCCAGCAGTTGCGCGGTGGCGGGGGCCCGCAGCAGCAGGTCGACCGCGTACCGGCTCGACGACAGCACGCGGGCCAGGTTCTCGGCCATCGCCCCCTCGTCGCGCAGGGCGCGCAGGTACCACGACGTGGTCCCCAGGGCCTCCGACACCTGGCGGAAGGCCAGCAGCCCGTGGTCGGGGTTGGGCCCGTCGGCGAACCAGCCCAGCATGGCCGGCAGCAGTTGCCGCTGGATCTCCGCCTGCCGCGACACCCCGGTCGACAGTGCCTCGATGTGCCGCAGGGCCGCGCCGGTGTCGTTGAACCCCAGCGCGCGCAGGCGCACCTCGGCCGCCTCGGAGGTGAGCCGGACCGCTTGGGAGTGCACCCGGGCCACCGCCTCGAGCAGCGGGGAGTAGAAGATGCGCTGGTGCAGGCGCAGCACGCGGCGCGTCGAGGCGCGCCAGGCCGCGGTCAGGGCCGCGCCGTCGGCCAGGCCCATGCTCCGGGCGATGCGGCGCAGGCTGGGCTCGTCGGTGGGCATCAGGTGGGTGCGCCGCAACTGGAACAGCTGCGCGCGGTGCTCGATCACCCGCTGCAGCCGGTAGGACTCCCCCAGCCCCCGGCCGTCAGCCCGCCCCACATAACCGGTCGCGATCAGGGCCTCCAACGCATCGAAGGTGCCCCGCAGGCGCAGCCGCTCGTCGGCGCGCCCGTGCACGAGCTGGAGGAGCTGGACGCTGAACTCGGTGTCGCGCAGCCCGCCCGCGCCCAGCTTGATCTCGACGTCGGCCTCGCGGGCCGGGATGTGCGCGATCACCCGCTTGCGCATCGCCCGGGTCTCGCCGACGAACTGCGGGTCGTTCGCCACCGACCACACCTTGGGGGCGACGAGGTCGACGAACTCCTGGGCCAGCGCGCGGTCGCCGGCCATCGGGCGGGCCTTCAACAAGGCCTGGAACTCCCAGTTCTTGGCCCACTTGTCGTAGTAGGTCCCCATCGAGGCCAGCGAGCGGACCAGCGGCCCCGCCTTGCCCTCGGGCCGCAGGTTGGCGTCCACCTGCCAGATCGTCCCGGCGGCGGTGTGCGCCGAGCAGGTGCGCGCCAGGCAGGCCGCCAGCTTGGTGCCCAGCGCGATGGCCTCGCCCGAGGAGACGCGCGGTTCGCCGGCGTCGTCGAGGGCGGGTTCGGCGACGTAGACGACGTCGACGTCGGAGACGTAGTTGAGCTCGCGGGCGCCGCACTTGCCCATGGCGAGCACGGCCAGGCGGACGCCCTCGTGGCCCGCCACCTCGGCCCGGGCCAGCGCCAGGGCGGCCTCGACGACGCCGTCGGCCAGGTCGGCGAGTTCGCGGGAGATGTCCTCCACGGCGTTATAGGGGTCGGACGCCGTGAGGTCGCGTCCGGCGATGCGGACGACGGCGGCCCGGTACGCCAGGCGCAGGGCGTCCGAGGTGCCGGGCCGGGCGACCGGGACGGCGGCGTCGGGGTCGGCGCCCACGGCGTCCAGCAGGGTGCGGCGCAGGGTGGCGGCGTCCTGGGGCTGGGGGGCGTCGTCGAGCACCGCCAACGCCTCGGGATGGACGCCGACGTGCTGGGTGAGCGCCACCGAGGCCCCCAGGACGAGGGCGACGCGCCGGGCCCGCGCGGGGTCGGCGGTGACGTGGGCGAAGACGGCCGGATGGGCCTCGGCCAGGCGCTCGAAGCCGCTCATCGCCAGGTCCGGGTCCGCGCTGGCCAACAGGCCGTCCACGAGGGAGGCGACGGCACCGGCGTCGAAGTCGGCCTCCCAGGCGGCGATCGTGGCGTCAGCACCCCGCGGATCACCGAACCCTCGTCGGGCGAGTCGGCCCACGGGCGTCGACATCCGATCCATGGTCGGATGTTACCGGCGCCACGGCTCAGGCCGGGCGTTCGGCCGACCCTGTCAGTCGCGGCGACTACGCTGGGGACGCCATCCACGCACACCATCGGTCACGAGGAGTCCCCCATGAAGCAGGCCCGCGAGCGCACCCCGTGGTCGCGTCGCCGGTGGGTGCTCGTCATCTCCGCCGCGCTGCTGGCCATCGCGCTGGTGGCGGTGCTGGTGATCTGGAACTCCTCACGCACGAGCACGGATGCCGCCACCGACGTCGTGCGGGCCACCCGGTCGGACGAGGTCACCACCGTCTCGCTGTCCGGCGTCCTGGCCCCGCAGCAGCAGGCCAATGCCTCCTTCGCCGTGCCGGGCACCGTGCGCACGGTTGACGTCAAGGTCGGCGACGAGGTCGGCGTCGGCCACCACCTGGCCACCGTCGAGGACCGGGACCTGCGCAACGCCGTGACCCTCGCCGAGGCCCAGGCGGCCGCCGCGCGTGCCCAGTTGCAGACCGTGCGCGACGCCGACCAGTCCACCAGCGCCCAGGTCGCCGCGGCGCGTGCCGGCGTCGAATCGGCCGACGCCGCAGTGACCCAGGCCCAGGCCCGGCTCGGCGACGCCACGCTCACCTCTCCGCTGGCCGGGGTCGTCGCCGCGGTGAACATCGCCGTGGGCGACCAGGTCGCCGGCACCGGGTCGCTCCCCACGGGCGGCCTCCCCGGGGGCCTCGCCGGCGGTGGCGGGGCCGGCATGCCCGGGCTCCGGGCTGGGCGAGGACGCCGCCGCCAGGGGCCTCGACCCGTGGTCGGCGTTC
>JAUNSA010000072.1 GCA_030539405.1 Propionibacteriaceae bacterium | reverse complement strand
GACGACGATGACGATGACGATGACGACTGAGCCGCCGGTGGGCGCGCGCGGGGCGCACGAGCCTCAGACCAGGCGGTAACCCATCCCCCGGACGGTCTCGAAGCGCTCGCTGCCCAGCTTGCGGCGCAGGTAGCGCACGTACACGTCCACGACGTTGGAGCCGGGCTCGAAGTCGTAGCCCCACACGTTCGACAGGAGCTGTTCGCGGCTCAGGACCTGGCCCGGGTTGCGCAGGAAGGTCTCGGCCAGCGTGAACTCGCGGGCCGAGAGGTCGATCGAGCGCCCGTCCACCTCGGCCCGCCGGGTCCGCAGGTCGAGGGTGAGCCCGCCGTGCCGCAGCACCACGCCGTTCTCGGCGGCCCCGGACGCCTGCTCGGCGCGCAGCCGCAACTGCACGCGCGCCAACAACTCCTCGAAGCTGAACGGCTTGGCCATGTAGTCGTCGGCGCCGCCTTGGAGCCCGGCGACGGTGTCGGTGACCGAGGACCGCGCGGTGAGCATGATCACCGGCACCTTGACGCCCTGGCCCCGGACCTGCTCGAGCACCTGGAAGCCGTCGATGTCGGGCAGGCCCACGTCGAGGATGACCAGGTCGAAGTTGCCGTGGGTCGCCAGGGCGGCCCCCTCGATCCCGGAGCTGGTCGCGTGGGTGGTGAACCCGGCCGACTTGAGGCCCTTGGCGATGAACTCGGCGATGCGCGCCTCGTCCTCGATGATCAGGATGGTGCTCATGACTCTCCTTGCGTGGGGCTGGGGGACACGGGGATCACGATGGTGAAGGTGGAGCCCATGCCGAGGGTGGAGCTGATGTCGAGGCGTCCGTGGTGACCCTGGGCGATCGAGTCGACGATGGCCAGCCCGAGCCCCGACCCGTCCACGGTCTTGCGGACGCCCGCGGCGCGGCCGAAGCGTGACTTGACCACGGCCAGGTCCTCGGGTGCGATCCCGATGCCCTGGTCGGCGACCCACAGGTAGACCTCGCCGAGGGATTCGCGGCTGCCGATCTGGATGGTGCTGCCGGGGTCGGAGTACTTCACGGCGTTGGCCGCGAGCTGGAGCCACGCCTGGGTGATCCGGTCGGGGTCCACCTGCGCCACGGCGTCCGCCACCCGCGACATGAGCCAGCGGCGGTCGCCCAGCGCGCGCGCCTTGGTGAAGACCGCGTCGGTGAGGTCGGCGATGTCGGTGCTCTGCGGGGAGAGGAAGTCGGGCTGACTGGCCTTGGCCAGCAGGATCAGGTCGGTGATCAGGCTGCCCATCCGGTCGAGCTCCTCGATGGCCACCGCCCGGGTGGAGCGGACGTCGGCGGGGTCGGCGACGTCCATCAGCTCGAGGTGGCCGCGGACCACGGTGATCGGGGTGCGCAGCTCGTGGCCCACGTCGTCGAGCAGGGTGCGCTGGCTCGTGACGGCGGACTCGATCCGGTCCAGCATCTGGTTGACGGTCGTGGCCAGGTCGGCCAGCTCGTCGTCGCCCCGGACCGGGACGCGCTCGGACAGGTCCGTCTCCGAGATGGCCGCAGCGGTGTCGCGCAGGGAGCTGATCGGCCGCATCAGGCGTCCGATGGCCACGGCCACGACCACTGAGGCGACCAGCAGCGAGCCCAGGGCGACCCACAGGTAGTCCCGCATCATCTGGCCGAGCTCGGAGCGTTCCGCCCGCATGTCGGTGACGAACGCGAGGGCGCCGCGCTCGGGGTTGCCGACGAACACGACGGGGGCGACGGTGTAGTGGTACTCGCGCAGGTCGGTGGTGAGCGTGCCGTCCACGACGTCGTCTCCGGACGAGAGCCCCTTGAGGTGGTCGCTCAGTTGGTCATCGTCCTCGGCGCGCAGCGGGGCGCCCTCGGGGGCCATCCACTCGATCCGGCCGTCGACGATGCCGAGGATGCCCTCGTTGGGCGCCAGCGCGGTGCGCTGCAGCATCAGGCGCAGGAACGGGCCGGGCGCGTCGAACGGCTGCCCCGTGGCCGGGTCGGCGCCCTGGGCGAGCAGGGCGAGCTCCTCGACGACCTGGCCCTGCTCGATGGTCACCCGCTCGTGGATCTGGGTGCGCATCACGGTGTAGAGGCTGCCGCCCACCACGCTGAGGATCACCACCAGCAGCGCCATCACCCCGGCGGTCAGCCGCCACCGGATGCTGCCCCGACGGATCCGGCCGCGCCGCGGGGTGCCCGCGGGCGCACCCCCGGCGCGATCGGGACGCGCGGAGGGGGGCATGGGGGTCATCGTGCCAGAATCCTCGCCCGCGGTCAGGAGGGTTCGTGGCAGGTGACGATCATCCGCTTCAACCACGGGTTGCCGAAGGTGGTCACCAGCGGCACGTCCGCGGCGTCCCGGCCGCGCGCGATGGCGATGTGGCCCTTGCGGCGCGCGGCGTGGCGGGGGTCGATCGTCCACCAGCGGCCACCGAAGAACACCTCCGCCCACGCGTGGAAGTCCATCTCGGTGGGCAGGGGCGGCACGTCCATGTCGGGCAGGTACCCCGACACATAGCGCGCCGGGATGTTGAGGGCCCGGCACAGGGCCACGAACGTGTGGGCCATGTCACGGCAGATGCCGTAGCCGTTGTTGAAGGTGTCCACCGCCGACCACCAGGACATGGTGCTGCCGGTGCGGTACTCGACGTGGTCGAAGACCCACTGGCTGACGTCGATGGCGCGCTGCAGGGTGCGGGGGCCGGAGCCGAAGAGCCGCCACGCGTCGCTGCTCAGCACATCGGACTGGCAGTAGCGCGAGGGCCACAGGAAGGGGAGCACGGCATCGGGCAGGTCCTCGGGGGAGTGCTGCTCCGCGTCGGGGTCCTGGGCGTCCACCTCGTCGGGCACGAGCGTGGTGGCCGACCACTCGAACACCGACTCCCCGGCGGGCAGGAGCAGGCGCTGCCCGCGGTTGCCGTACAGGTCGGTCCACGGTTCGCCCACCTCGATGCCCTCGCTGGTGCTCCACGCGGCGTCCGACAGCGTGATGTCGTCCTGGGCGTGAGCCTCGATCAGCACGAGGGCTGGCGTCGGCCACTGGGCGACGTGGGTGAAACGACCGCCGAGGGTCAGGGTGCGCGTGTCCATGGTGCTCCAAAGCGTGTGTAGGGCGGTGCGAGAATACAGCCATGACGAGCACCGACATCCACGAGGTTGCCACGGCAGACGGACCCGGGCGGTTGCACGTCGCGCTCCCCGAGGGCGAGGCCACCGGCGTGGTGCTGCTCGGTGGGGGACATTCGGGCCAGGTGCGCACCGTCGACCTGGACGCCCTGGCCGCGGCCCTACCGGCCCACGGGTGGCTGGTGGCCCGCTACGAGCTGCCCTGGCGGGTGGCCGGGAGGAAGGTCGGGCCGCGGCCTCCGGCGTCCGACCCCGCCTGGCTGGCCGGGGTCGCGCACGCGCGCGCCACGTGGCCCGGGGTGCCGCTGGTGAGCGGCGGTCGGTCGGCCGGCGCCCGGATCGCCTGCCGCACGTGGACCCACGACCTGGCCGGCATCCTCGCCCTGTCGTTCCCGCTGCACCCGCCGGGCAAACCGGAGGCGTCTCGGGTGGGGGAGTTGGCGCCGGTCGGCGTCCCGGTGCTGGCCCTCAGCGGTGCGCGCGACCCGTTCGGCTCCCCGGACGAACTGGAGGTCGCGATCGCCGACGGCCAGGCCGGGCCCCGCGAGCTCGTCGTCGTGCCCGGCGCCACCCATTCCTTCCCGTCGCGGACCGCCGAGACGCTGGTCGCGGCCGTGGTCGGCTGGCTGGGGAGGCGCTCGGTTTGACCCGTCCGGGCCGGTGGCCGTAGTCTTGATCCCCGGTGCCTGTGCGGGCGTGCGTTCATCCGTCGCCTCCGGCGCCGCGTGAGTACGGCGTTTCAGCGCCGTGTTCGACACAGACGACACATTCAGGAAAGCAGGTCAGGCGTGTACGCGATCGTGCGCAGCGGCGGACGCCAGCACAAGGTGGCTGTCGGTGATCTCCTCACCGTCGACAAGATCGTCGACGCCGAGGTCGGCTCCACCGTCAACCTCACCCCGCTCATGCTGGTGGATGGCGACGCCATCACCACGGAGGCGGACAAGCTGGCGAAGGTGTCCGTGACGGCGGAGGTCATCGCCGAGCACAAGGGCCCCAAGATCCGCATCCTCAAGTACAAGAACAAGACCGGGTACAAGAAGCGCCAGGGCCACCGCCAGCGCTACACCCGCGTCAAGGTCACCGGCATCGAGAGCTGAGGGAGAACCGAGATGGCACACAAGAAGGGCGCATCGAGCTCCCGTAACGGTCGCGACTCCAACGCGCAGCGCCTCGGCGTCAAGCGTTTCGGCGGCCAGGACGTCAACGCGGGCGAGATCCTCGTCCGCCAGCGCGGCACCAAGTTCCACCCGGGCGACAACGTCGGCCGTGGCGGGGACGACACCCTGTTCGCGCTCAAGGCCGGCACCGTCGAGTTCGGCAGCCGCCGCGGTCGCAAGATCGTGAACATCGCGCTCGCCGACCAGGCCTGAGCCACACCAACACCGTTCCGCGTGGGCGGCCCCGATCGGGGCCGCCCACGCGGCGTTTTCGTGGCGGCACGCTTGGGTAGGCTGCGGTCATGGCTCGTCTGGACGCATGGTTGTGGTCGGTGCGCCTGTACCGGACGCGTTCGGACGCGACGGCGGGCGTCCGCGGTGGGCACGTGCGCGTCAACGACAAGCCGGCCAAGGCGGCCCAGCCCGTGGCGACCGGCGACACCATCCGCGTCCGCCGCGCCGAGGAGGAACGCATCGTCGAGGTGGTGGACCCGACCCTGTCCAAGCGGGTCGGCGCATCGCTGGCCAGCCGGGCCTATGTGGACCACACGCCCGCCAAGCCCCCGCCCATCCCCGAGATGGTCGGGAGGGTGGCCGTGCGCGACCGGGGCGCGGGGCGTCCGACCAAGAAGGAACGCCGCGTGATGGACGCCTTCCGCGGCCGGGGCTGAGCCTGTGCGGACCCGGGTAGAATCCACAGGTCCGTCCGTCGCCTGCCCTGACCGGAGAACACCATGGCCATCCCGTCCTTCGTCGACCGTGCCACCCTGCGCGTGTCCGGTGGCAACGGCGGCCACGGCTGCACGTCGGTCCACCGCGAGAAGTTCAAGCCGCTCGGCGGCCCCGATGGCGGCAACGGGGGCAACGGCGGCTCGGTCGTCCTGCGCGTCGACCCGGGCCTGACCACGCTGGTCGACTACCACCGCCAGTCCCAACGCCGCGCCACCAACGGCCAGCCCGGCGAGGGCGACCACCGCCAGGGCGCCAACGGCGCCGACATCATCCTGGCCGTCCCGGAGGGCACCGTGGTCTCCGATGCGGACACCGGCGCCGTCCTGGCCGACCTCGTCGGCGAGGGCGACGAGGTCGTGGTCGCCGCCGGCGGCAAGGGCGGTCTGGGCAACGCGGCGCTGGCCACGGCGGCCCGCAAGGCGCCCGGCTTCGCCCTGCTCGGCGAGGAGGGCGAGGAGCGCACCATCCTGCTGGAGCTCAAGGTGCTCGCCGACGTCGGGCTCGTGGGCTTCCCCAGCGCCGGCAAGTCATCACTGATCGCCGCCATCTCCCGGGCCCGGCCCAAGATCGCCGACTACCCGTTCACCACGCTCGTGCCCAACCTGGGCGTCGTCGTCGCCGGCGACACCACCTACACGGTGGCCGACGTCCCCGGCCTGATCGAGGGGGCCTCCGAGGGGCGCGGCCTGGGTTTTGACTTCCTGCGCCACATCGAACGCTGCCAGGCCATCGTCCACGTCATCGACTGCGCCACCTACGAGCCGGGACGCGACCCGGTCACCGACCTCGACGTCATCGAGGGGGAGCTCACCGCGCACGGCGGCCTGGAGGACCGGCCCCGGCTGGTGGCCCTCAACAAGGTCGACATCCCCGACGCCGCCGAGCTGGCCGACCTGGTCACCCCCGAGCTGGAGGCGCGCGGGCTGAAGGTGTTCCGGATCTCGACCAAGTCGTCCGAGGGCCTCCAGGGCCTCACCTTCGCCATGGCCGAGCTGGTCCGCGAGCGGAGGGCGGCCCAGCCCAAGCCGGAGGCCCAACGCATCGTCATCCGGCCCACGCCGGTGTCCGGCACGGGCCCGGAGTTCACGATCCGCCGCATGGGGGATGGTGCCGGGGGCTTCGTGTGGCGCGTCGAGGGGGCCAAGCCCGAGCGCTGGGTCAAGCAGACCGACTTCACCAACCCCGAGGCCGTCGGCTACCTCGCCGACCGGTTCACCCGCCTCGGCGTGGAGGACGAACTGCTGCGCATCGGCGCCCGCGAGGGCGACGCCGTGGCCATCGGAGCCGGGGACGACCCGGTCGTGTTCGACTTCGCGCCGCAGGTGCGCTCCGGCGCCGAACTGCTCACCCGCCGTGGCGACGACGAACGCCTCCACAGCGAGCGCGCCTCCGTCACCCGCCGCCGCGAGATGGACGCCGAGTACCACGCCGCCAAGGCCGCCGCCGAGGGCCAGCCGCGCGACCCGAAGCAGAGCTGGCGCTGGGACGCCGACGAGGAGGACTGAGGGGTGCATCCCGCCACGCGGGCCTCGGTCGCCCAGGCGCGCCGGATCGTGGTCAAGGTCGGCAGCTCGTCGCTGACCGATGACCAGGGCCACATCGACAGCGCGCAGATGAACGCGCTCGTGGACGCCATCGCCGCGGCCCGGGCGTCCGGCCGGGAGGTCGTCGTGGTCTCCTCGGGCGCCGTCGCAGCCGGCCTGGACCCGCTCGGCATGCGGAGCCGGCCGCGCGACCTGGCCACCCGGCAGGCGGCCGCGTCGGTGGGCCAAGGGCTGCTGCTGGCCCGCTACGCCTCGCTGTTCGCCGCCCACGGGCTGCGCGTGGGGCAGGTGCTGCTCACCGTCGAGGACATCTCGCGCCAGGCGTCTTACGCCAACGCCCTGCGCACCTTCACGCGGCTGCTGGAGCTGGGTGCGGTCCCCATCGTCAACGAGAACGACACCGTCGCCACCAACGAGCTGCGCTTCGGGGACAACGACCGGTTGGCCGCCCTGGTCGCCCACGTCGTGCGGGCCGACGCCCTGTTCCTGCTCTCGGACGTGGACGCCCTCTACACCGACCATCCCTCACGCCCGGGTGCCCACCGCATCGCCGAGGTGGCCGAGGTCGACGACCTCGTCGTGGACACCAGCAAGGGCGGCTCCAGCGTGGGCACCGGCGGCATGGCCACCAAGCTGGAGGCCGCGCGCATCGCCACCCACGCCGGGGTGACCACCGTCCTGGCCTCGGCCACCGACGTGGCGGACGCGCTGGCCGGCGAGCCGGTCGGCACGCTGTTCCACCCGTCCGGACGCCGCCGCTCGCGCAAGATGCTGTGGTTGGCCTACGCCTCCCAGGTCGAGGGGGTCCTCACGTTGGACGCCGGGGCCGTCCGCGCGGTCGTCGAGCGGGGGGCGTCCCTGCTGCCGGCCGGCGTGCTGGGGTTCGAAGGGGTCTTCCACGCCGGTGACCCCGTCCGGCTCGACGGGCCCGACGGCTCGCTGGTGGGGCACGGGCTGGTCAACTACGGGGCCAGCGACCTGCCGGCAATGCTGGGCCGCTCGACCCGCCAGCTCGCCACCGAACGGGGCCCGGAGTTCGAGCGCGAACTCGTGCACCGCGACGCCCTCATCCTGCGCAAGAAGTTCCGGGGCTGAGGGGCTCGGCGTCTAGGGTGGGGCCATGGCGTCCGACCCCACCGAGCAGCAGCAGCTCGCCGGCTACCTCACCCGCGGCGGCGCGGCGATGTCGGCCGGCGGGATCCTGCTGTTCCTGAGTGGGACCTTCGCGCGCTCCGGCGGCCCGGCACTGACCACGATGGGTGGCCTGGGGCTGATGATGCTCGCCGTTGGCATCGGCCTGCTCTGGTACGCCCGGACGCTGCGCCGCTGACGCCTCAGACGAGGGGGACGCCGGCGCTCGAGGCGGCCTCGGCGAGCCGGGCGTCGCGGGTGGCCAGCGCCAGGCCCCCTTGCATGGCGAGCAGCAGGTAGGCGGCGTCGTAGGTGGTCAACCCGTACTGGCGCGCACACGCCAGGAGCGTCGGCATGCTGGGGTCGATTTCGGCGAGTTCGACGGGCAGCCCGGCTAGCAGGTTCAGGGCCCGATCCGTGTCGGCCGCGCTGAGGCGCCCGCGACGCTCGGCCGACAGCAGGGCGTTGCCGACCTCCAGGTCCCACAGGGCGGGCACCAGGGCGCCATCGCGCATGATCAGCTCCAGCAGCGCCGCAGCCTCCTCGGCCGGGCTCTCGTCGAAGACGACGGCCAGGATCGCCGAGGCGTCCACGACCACCATCAGTGCCTCCGGCCGGCGTCGATCGCCTCGCGGATCGGGAGGCCCAACCGCTTGCCCCGGCGGAACGCCAACAGTTCGGAGACCACGGCCGGACGCTGCGAACCCCGGATGGGGGTCAGCCGCGCGACCGGGCGCCCGTGCTTGGTGATCACATAGGCCTCGCCGGCCTCCACGTCGTCCAGCAGGCGGGCCAGGTGCGTCTTGGCCTCATAGCTCCCGATGGTGTGCGCCATGGGTTCAGACTAGGCGCCGACCAGTCGGAAGGGAAGGGTCGTGGGGGCGGTGCCGAATCTTAGACTGGTCCCCATGACGATGTTCACCGACCAGGCCCGGGCCGCCCGCGCGGCCGCACGCACGCTCGCGACGGCGTCCCGTGCGGCAAAGGACGCGGCGCTGCACGCGATGGCCGAGCGGTTGTTGGGCGACCAGGACGCCGTCCTGGCCGCGAACGCCACCGACGTGGCCGCGGCCGAGGCGTCCGGCACCAGTGGGGCGCTGATCGACCGGCTGCGCCTGACCCCGGAGCGCCTGGTCGGCATGGCCGACGGCCTGCGCCAGCTCGCCGGGCTGCCCGACCCGGTGGGCGACGTCGTGCGCGGCTGGACCAACCCCAACGGCGTCGCGGTGCGCCAGGTGCGCGTCCCGTTCGGCGTGGTCGGCATCATCTACGAGGCGCGGCCCAACGTGACCGCCGATGCGGCCGGCATCGCGCTCAAGTCCGGCAACGCGGCGCTGCTGCGCGGCTCGAGCTCCACGCTGGCGTCCAACCGGGCGATCATGGCCGCCCTCCGCGCGGGCGTGGGCGAGGCCGGCCTGCCCGAGGACGCCGTGCAACTCGTCGAAGGGGACCGGTCGGTCACCACCGAGATGATGGCCGCCCGGGGCCTCGTCGACGTCCTGATCCCGCGCGGCGGGGCGGGGCTGATCAACGCGGTCGTGGAGGGCTCCAAGGTCCCGGTCATCGAGACAGGCACCGGCAACTGCCACCTGTTCGTGGACGCCTCGGCCGACCAGGACATGGCCCTGGAGATCCTGCTGAACGCCAAGACCCAGCGGCCCAGCGTCTGCAACGCGGTGGAGACCCTGCTGGTCCACCGCGACGCGGCGCCGACCTTCCTGCCCACGGCGCTGGCCGCGCTGGCGGACGCCGGGGTGACCGTCCACGGCACGGACGCCGTGCGCGGCTACTCCGAGGCCGTGGTGCCCGCGGTCGAGGGGGAGTTCGACGCCGAGTACCTGAGCCTGGACCTGGCCGCCGCCGTCGTGGAGGACCTGGACGCGGCCATCGACCACATCCGCGAGCACACCACGGGCCACTCGGAGACGATCGTGACCTCCGACCTGGCCGCCGCCGACCGGTTCGTCGCCGAGGTGGACGCGGCCGCGGTGCTGGTCAACGCGTCCAGCCGGTTCGTCGACGGCGGGGAGTTCGGCTTCGGCGCCGAGATCGGCATCTCGACCCAGAAGCTCCACGCCCGCGGCCCGATGGCCCTGCCGGAGATGACCTCGACCAAGTACGTGGTGACCGGACGGGGCCAGACGCGCGCCTGAGCGGCGGCGTCCGGCCCCCGGCGTCGGTCAGGGGGTGAAGATCGGACGCAGGAAGTCCGCCAGCTCGGCGTGGGCGTCCAGCGGCAGCACGGTGGCCACGTACTGGTCGGGGCGCACCACGACGATGGCGCCGGCGCGGTCGATGCCGCGGGCCTCCCAGATGTCGGCGTCGGGGTCGACCGCGAACACCTTGTTGAGGTCCGGCACCTGGAACGGGCCTACCTTCGGCTTGAACACCGCCGGCACGTGCTCGAGCGCCACCTCGGTGTAGGGCTGCTGGTAGACGACCTTCACGTCGAAGGTGGCGTCCAGGTCGGAGCCCTCGGCGCGGTGGGCCACCAGCGGCGAGGCCGCATCCTCGGTCAGCCAGGTCGCCAGGCGCGCCACGGCCGAGTCGCTGCCCGCAGGCGCCTCGTCGGCGAAGACGTAGATGCGCCAGCGGCCGTCGGCGGCATGGAGGTGGCCCAGGTGGACGGGGTTGGCGTCCGAGACGCGGATGACCGGCGCCGACTTGAACCGCTTGCCCAGCGGGAAGCCGGTCGCGGTGTCCTGGTGGGTGCCGTCGCCGGTGAGCAGGGACGGCTGGTAGTGCGTCATGAAGCCGGCCGGGAACTCGGCGTGCTGCTCGTAGTACTCCTCCAGCGCGCGCGGGTTGTCGGCCGACGGCTTGGACACCATCAGCGAGGACCACTCCCGGTCGTAGGCCACGAGCTTCTGCGCGATCTCGCGCCGCTCGACGGTGTAGGTCTGCAGCAGGGCGGCCGGGCTCTGGCCGCGCAGCACCTGGGCGATCTTCCAGGCGATGTTGAAGCCGTCCTGCATGGACATGTTCATGCCCTGGCCCGCCTTGGCCGAGTGCGTGTGGCAGGCGTCGCCGGCGATGAAGACGCGCGGGGTGCGCGTGCCGACCTCGTCGGCGGGGACGTCGTCGAACCGGTCGGTGACCCGGTGGCCGACCTCGTAGACGCTCCACCAGGCGACGTCCTTGATGTCGAGCCGGTACGGGTGCAGCGCTGCCTGCGCCTTGCCGATGATCGCCTCGCGCGGGGTGTTGCGGACCGCACGGTTGTCGTCGGCGGCGACCTCGCCCAGGTCGACGTAGAGGCGGAACAGGAAGCCGCCCTCGCGCGGGATCATCAGCAGGCTGCCGCTGGCCGCCGAGACGGCAACCTTGAACCGGACGTCGGGGAAGTCGGTGTCGGCGAGCACGTCGAGGACGCCCCACGCGTGGTTGGACACGCCCCCCTCGTGCTGGGCGCCGATGGCCTTGCGGACGCCGGAGCGGGCGCCGTCGGCGCCGATGACGTACTTGGCGCGCACGGTGCGTTCGCCCTGGTCGTCCTTCAGGTGGACGGTGACCGGGTGGTCGCCCTCGCCGATCTCGAGTCCGCAGAACTCGACGCCGTAGTGGACGCCCATGCGGGCCGGCCCGCGCGCGGCGAACTCGGCGAAGTAGTCCAGGACGCGGGCCTGGTTCACGATCAGGTGGGGGAACTCGCTGATGTCGCGGGGATCATCGGGGGTCCGCGCGGTGCGGATGATGTTCTCGGGCTGGGCCGGGTCCTGCTTCCAGAACGTCGTCTCGACGATGCGCTGGGCCTCGGCGATCATCTCCTCGGCGAAGCCGAACGCCTGGAACGTCTCGACGCTGCGCGACTGGATGCCGTCGGCCTGGCCGACCTCGAGGCGATGGGGGCGCTTCTCGACGATCGCGGCGTGGATGTCGGGGAACTGGGAGAGCTGGGCGGCCGCGATCATGCCGGCCGGGCCCGCCCCGACGATGAGCACGTCGAGGGTGTCGGCGAGTTCGCCGGACCGGTCGGCGCCCACGCCGGCCGGGGTGGCGATGCGGGGGTCGCCCGAGACATATCCGTGGTGGTGGAACTGCACCTGATCCTCCTTGACCTGGGCCCACGCCGTGAAGCGGGGAGCGTGTGCTGTGACCCTAGGTGCCTCCGGCGGGGTGCTGCGCCGGTTTTCTGCTGTGCAGAAGGGAATCGGGGCGGGTGGGATGGGTGTGGTTTTCGCTATGCTCCCCTCCATGACCCTTCTGCTCGAAGCCGCCGGTCACGGTGACCAGACCGGCGCGATCATCACCGGGATCGTCACCTTCATCGGCCTGCTCGGTCTGCTGTTCGTCGTCCTGGGCGTCGGCGCGTCGCGACCGCACACGGTGTCCGAGCGCGAATGACCTCCACCGGCCTGGCCAACGGTGCCGGCCGGCCGCGCTGGCGTCTCGGCGTCATGGGCGGCACGTTCGACCCCATCCATCATGGGCACTTGGTCGCCGCCAGCGAGGTCGCTGCGCGGTTCGACCTCGACGAGGTGGTCTTCGTCCCCACGGGGCAGCCCTGGCAGAAGGCGCACAAGAAGGTCTCCCCGCCCGAGGACCGCTACCTGATGACCGTCATCGCGACGGCATCCAACCCCCGCTTCTCGGTCAGCCGGGTGGACATCGACCGTCCCGGCGACACCTACACCGTCGACACGCTGCGTGACCTGCGCCGCGTGCGCGGGCCCGAGACCCAGCTCTACTTCATCACCGGCGCGGACGCCCTGGCGCAGATCCTGACCTGGCGCGGGGCCGAGGAGTTGTTCGAGCTCGCCCACTTCGTCGGCGTCTCCCGGCCCGGCGTCGACTTGGACGAGAAGGACATCGCCCATCTCCCGGCCGACAAGGTAACCCTCATCGAGATCCCGGCCCTGTCGATCAGTTCCACGGCCTGCCGCGAGCGCACGGCGTCCGGCTTGCCGACGTGGTACCTGGTGCCGGACGGTATCGTTCAATACATCAGCAAACGGGGCCTCTACCTGGATGGCGCCGATGACAAGGAGATTCATGGCGGCGACTGACCACGCGCTCCACCTCACCCAGCTTGCGGCCAACGCGGCCGCCGACAAGCAGGCCACCGACCAGGTGGCGTTCGACGTGTCCGAGCGCTTGGCCCTCACCGACGTCTTCCTCATCGCCACGGCCGCCAACGAGCGCCAGGCGGGTGCGATCGCCGACGCGGTCGAGGAGGTGCTGCACGCCGATGGCACCAAGGTCCTGCGCCGGGAGGGTCGGGGTGAGAACCGCTGGGTGCTGCTCGACTTCGGCGATCTGGTGGTCCACGTGCAGCACGCCGAGGAGCGCCAGCTCTACTCGCTGGAGCGGTTGTGGCGCGACTGCCCGGCCATCGAGCTGAACATCGACGAGTCCGCCGCTGACGATTCTGCCGCTGACGATTTCGGCGCTGACGAGGCTTCTTCTGACGAGGCCGCCGCGGTCGACGCCCGCTGACGTGGACGCCACCCCGCGCACCAAGCTGGTGCTGGTCCGGCACGGCCAGACCGACTCGAACGCCGCCGGGCGGTTCCAGGGCCAACAGGACGTGCCGCTGAACCGGATCGGACGCTCCCAGGCCGACGCCGTGGCCGAGCGTCTCGTCCGGATGAAGCCCGCGCGGGTGGTCACCTCCGACCTGCTGCGCGCCCACGCCACCGCCGAGGCTATCGCCGGGGCGTCCGGTGTGGGTGTGACCATCGACGAGCGCCTGCGCGAGATTCATGTGGGGTCGTGGCAGGGGCGTACGTCGGTGGAGGTGGCGGCCGAGAACCCATGGTTCGAGGACGCCCTGGCCGCAGGGCGCGACTTCCGGCGCTCGGAGACCGGCGAGACCGCAGCCGAGGCGGGGGAGCGGGTCGCCGCCGCCCTGTCCGACCTGGCGGACGCCCACCCCCTGGAGACCACCGTCGTGGTCGGCCACGGGCTGGCCCTGCGCGTCGGGATGTCGCTGTTCCTCGGGCTGGGCATGGAGGCGTCGTTCGCCCTCAGCGGCCTGTGGAACTGCTCCTGGACGATCCTGGACCACAACGGCCGGTGGCGCCTGCAGAGCTACAACAACGTCGTCGTGGGGCACGCGGGCCCGTTGGCGTCTCCCTCGTCGCGCTGACTGGACGGTTCTGCCGGACGGGTTCTGCGCGCGGCGCCGGTGAGGTCGGCGCCAGGGCGGCAGTATGCGTTTTCGGAAGTTTGCCGGTGGAGGCGTGATTCGCGTCAAACGCAAGGCGGTGGATTTGCTGCTCG
>JAUNSA010000002.1:13577-47189 GCA_030539405.1 Propionibacteriaceae bacterium | reverse complement strand
GGGGCAGCGCAGGCTCTGCTAGGCGGCACCCCACCCCCCCGCCGCCGCTGCCGGCCCGCGACGCCCGGTGGTCGTCGCGGCCCTGCCGGTGAGAGAACCGACTCAGTGGGCGATGGCACCCGCGGCGCCGGCGCCGGTCATGGAGCGAACCTCCATCTCGGCGGCCTTGCCGGCGTTCGGGACCTCCTTGGACAGGACCGTGCCCAGCCAGCCCAGGAAGAAGGCCAGCGGAACCGACACGATCGCCGGGTTGTCGTACGGGAACCACGCGAACGAGGCGTTCGGGAACATCGCGCTCGCCAGCGGCTGGGCGGCCCCCATCGGGGTCGACACCGCGGGGGAGAAGATGATCAGGATGATCGCCGAGGCGAGGCCACCGTAGATAGACCAGAGCGCGCCCTGGGTGTTGAACCGCTTCCAGTACAGCGAGTACAGGATCGACGGCAGGTTCGCCGAGGCTGCGATGGCGAACGCGAGCGCCACGAGGAACGCCACGTTCATGCTCTTGGCCGCGATGCCACCTCCGATGGCGAGGACACCGATGACCAGCACGGTCGCACGAGCAACCTTGACCTCCTGGGCCGGGTCGGCCTTGCCGTCCTTCATGACCGAGCTGTAGATGTCATGGGCGAAGGACGCCGACGCGGTGATCGCCAGGCCGGCGACCACGGCGAGGATCGTGGCGAACGCCACGCCCGCGATGACGGCGAGGAAGATCGTGCCGCCCACGTTGCCCACGGGTACGCCGTCCACCATCGTGTGGCCCGGCAGGAAGAACGCCAGTGCCGGAGCGGCCGCGTTCGCGCGACCCGGCATGGTGCTGATCGTGTCCTGACCGCCCGGGATGATCGCGGCGGCGCCGTAGCCCAGCACCAGGGTGAACAGGTAGAACGCGCCGATGAGGCCGATGGCCCAGGTCACCGAGCTGCGAGCCTCCTTGGCGGTGGGCACGGTGTAGAAGCGCATCAGCACGTGGGGCAGGCCCGCGGTACCGAGGACCAGCGCGATGGCCAGCGAGATGAAGCCCAGCGGATCGGTGTACCGGCTGCCGGGAGCCAGCAGCGGGTTCGACGGACCCTCGATGTCGGGCGTGTTGATCTCGATCGCCTGCTGCATCACGGCGGACAGGTTGAACCCGAACGCGGCGAGCACCCAGATCGCCATGACGCCAGCGCCGGCGATGAGCAGGACGGCCTTGATCATCTGCACCCAGGTGGTGCCCTTCATGCCGCCGATGAGCACGTACACGACGAGCAGGGTGCCGACCAGGGCGATGACGACGGTCTGGGCCAGGTCGCCGGACAGGCCGAGCAGCAGCGACACCAGGCCGCCGGCGCCCGCCATCTGGGCGATCAGGTAGAAGAACGAGATGACCAGCGTCGAGATCGCCGCGGCCATGCGGACGGGCTTCTCCTTGACGCGGAAGGACAGCACATCGGCCATCGTGTACTTGCCGGTGTTGCGCAGCGGCTCGGCCACCAGCAGCAGGGCGACGAGCCAGGCCACGAGGAAGCCGATCGAGTAGAGCAGACCGTCGTAGCCGGAGAAGGCGATGGCGCCGACGATGCCGAGGAAGGACGCGGCCGACAGGTAGTCGCCCGCGATGGCGAAGCCATTCTGCTTGCCCGAGAACTGCGCGCCGCCGGTGTAGAAGTCGCCCGAGGACTTCTTGTTGGCTCCGGCCGTCACCTTGATGACGACCGTCAGGGTGCCCACCACGAACAGCGCGAAGATGATGATGTTGACGATGGGGTTGCCGAGCTGGATGGTCTGCGTCACGACACGGTCTCCTCGAGCTTGGCCTTGAGCTGGGTGGACAAGGGATCGATGTTGTTGTTCATGTGACGGATGTAGAGCCACGTGATCAGGAACGTCGTGACGAACTGGGCCAGGCCCAGCAGGACGCCGAGGTTGACGTTGCCCATCACGGGCGTGGACATGAAGTCCTTGGCGTACACCGACAACAGGACGTAGGCGAAGTACCACACGAGGAAGGCCGCGGTCATGGGGAAGGCAAAGCCGCGGAACTTGCGCCGGAGTTGGTCGAACTCAGGGGACTCCTGAGCGGCCAGGTAGGCATCCTCCGAGATGGCCGTCTTGCGCCCGCCGCTCAACTCCGGGAGCGGGTTGTGGCTGGGGGGCAGATGGGCCTCGGGATCGTCCGAGGGCTGGGGGGGACGCGGGTCGGTCATGAAACCTCCGTTGGTTAAGGAACGCCGACTTGCTGGCAGCGGCACCCTAGTAGTCCATCCCGACAGGTCGTCAACACCACTACACGGTGTCGTAGCGGATCGTTGTGATTCCGTGACAAATGCTTGATGTCGAGTATCTCCTTGTGGAGATAGTTCAGCGGAAGATCACCGTGCGGTGCCCGTCGAGGAACACGCGGTGCTCGGCCACCAGGCGCACCGCCTCGGCCAAGGTGCGGCTCTCCTGCTCCTGGCCCAGCGCGACGAGCTCGGGCACCGTCTTGGTGTGGTCCACCCGGGTGACGTTCTGCTCCACGATCGGGCCCTCGTCCAGGTCGGAGGTCACGAAGTGGGCCGTGGCTCCCACGAGCTTGACCCCGCGGTCATGGGCCTGGCGGTAGGGGTTGGCCCCCTTGAAGCCGGGCAGGAAGCTGTGGTGGATGTTGATGGCCCGGCCGTGCAGGGCCTCGCACAACTCCGGGGACAGGATCTGCATGTAGCGCGCCAGCACCACGAGCTCGATGTCCTCGGCCTCGACCCGCTCCAGGACCAGGCGCTCGAAGTCGGCCTTGGTGTCCGGCAGGACGGCGTGGTCGCTGAACGGGACGCCGTAGAACGTCGCCAACGGACGCAGGTCGGGGTGGTTGGCCAGCACGCCGGTGATCTCGATCGGGATCAGCCCGGAGCGCTGCCGGAACAGCAGGTCGTTGAGGCAGTGGGCCGCCTTGCTGGCCAGGATCAGGGTGCGGCGCGGGCGTCCGACCTCGTCGAGGTGCCAGCGGGCCTGCAGGTAGGCGGCCAGCGGGCGCACGGACTCCTCGAAGGCGCTGCGCTCGAAGCCCGATTGCACCTGCACGCGCATGAAGAAGCGCCCCGTGTCGGAACTGAACTGCTGCAACTCGGTGATGTTCCCCTGGGCTGCGGCGACGGCCCCGCTGACGGCATGCACGATGCCGGGGCGGTCGGGGCACTCGAGGGTCAACACCCAGTGGGAGGATCCGGTCACGCCGGCCGACTCTACAACCCGGCCGCGTCGAACGCCTCGGCCGCCGCCGACCGGCCGGCCGCGATCAGCTCGGTGGCGCGGTGGAAGTCGAAGGTGGAGGCGATGTCGAGCGGGAACTCGATCAGGATGTCCGGCGGGCTCGCGGCCATCCGGAAGCGGGTGATCAGGGCCTCGGCGGTCTCCAGCGAACGCGAGACCACGTCGGCGGTCCGCAGGCCGCGGGGGAGCTCGCCGAAGTCGAAGTCGCGGGCGACCGGCTCGCCGGGCTCGCGGGCGAATCGATCGGCCCACCAGGTGCGCAGGCCGCGCACGGCGTCAGACTCCAGCACGCCGCGCCGCAACAGCCCCGAGATCTCACCCAGGACGCCCTCGCTGTCGGCGTCCTCGGCGACGGGGAAGGAGGTGGTGTCGTCGGCGCGGCGTCCGGACAGGCTCACCGCGACGGTCGTGTCGGCGTCCACGCCCAGGAGGGCATCCACCGGGACGGGGTTGAGCAGGCCGCCGTCGGCCAGGAGGCGTCCACCGACGACCACGGGGGTGAACACGCTGGGGATCCCGATGGACGCCCGCATGGCCGTGGCGACCGAGCCCTTGCGGAACCACACCTCCCGGCTGGTGGTCAGGTCGGTGGCCACGGCGGTGAACGGGATGGGCAGCTCCTCGATCCGGGCGCCGTCGAGGAGGTCGGCGACCCGCTCCATGACCTTCTGGCCCCAGAACACGCCCGGCCCGGTGAAGGCCGGGTCGAGCAGCCGCCACACATCGCTCTGGCGCAGGTCCGAGACCCAGTCCACATAGGCGTCCAGCCGGCCGGCAGTCTGCAGCCCCCCGATCACCGCGCCCATGGACGTCCCGGAGATGGCCGCGACGGTGTGCCCCCGCGCCTGGGCCTCCTCCAGGACGCCGATGTGGGTGTAGCCACGGGCGCCGCCGGAGCCGAGGGCGAGTGCGATGCGCATGGCGCCAGCCTAGACGCGGAGCAGCAGCGTACGATCAGGCACCATGCGTGCCCAGCCGTCCCCCGACACGGTGGGGCGGTGGGCCACCCTGGCGTGGTACGCCGTCACCGCCGCACTCATCGCGGTCGCCGCCGTCGTGGCGCACGCGGTCAACCCGCAGTTCTTCTACCTCGACGACACCCCCGGCGGCGCGGTGGGGCAGTGGTACGAACTCGGCCAGCAGCTGTGGGCGGGCACCTGGCCGATGCTGAACCTCGAGGCCGGCATGGCCGGGCAGTACCTCATGGAACAGTGGGGCCTGCTCAACCCGCCGACCCTGCTGATCGCCCTGCTGTCGGTCGGGGCGACCGACCTGGCCGTGTTCACGGCCGCGGTGAAGACCGTCTTCCTGATGGTGGGCGGCTGCGGCGTCCACTACCTCGCGCGGACGATCGGGGCCGCACCACGCTGGGCCGCCCTGGCCGGCGTCTCCGCCGCGCTGGCCGGCTTCACCTGGGGCATGGACGCCACCACCTGGGTCACCCAGCTCATGGTCTGGGCCTGGTCGGGCTGGGCCTACGGTGGACTGCTGCGCTGGGTGCACCGGGGCGGCGGACTGGTCGCCGCGCTCGGCGGCGGCTTCCTCGTCATCACGGTCGGCTACGTCCACGGCACGCTCTACCTGATCCTGTTCATGGCCGCCCTACTCCTGCACGCCGCCGTGGACCGCCACTGGCGCCGCGTCGCCCGCGTGCTGGGGGCGGGGGTCGTGCTCGGGCTGGTGACCGTCATGGTCTACCTGCCCGCCCTGCTCTCCTCCGGGGTGACGGTGCGCGAGACCGAGATCACCAACTCAGGCTTCATGACCCTGACCCTGAACGGCCTGGCCGTCGCGGCCGTCCCCCTGGCCCAACCAGACCTGGCCGGCTGGTGGGGCCGCTACGCCCTCAATCCGCTCACCTACATCGCCTGGTTCCTGCCGCTGCTCGTCCTCGTCCCGGCCCGGACGCTGCTGGCCCAGGCCCGCGCCCGGCTCACGCTGGTCCTCTTCGCCGGGCTGCTCCTGCTCGTGGCCGTCGGCCCCTCCGACCTGGCGCTGTTCCGCTTCCCGGCCCGGGCGGTCCCGTGGTTGGCGATGGTGCTGCTGGTCTGGACGGCGTTGTCCCTGACCCGCGTGGACGCCGGTGAACGGCGTCCCCACCGCGTGGCCGTCCCGGCCGTGGTGGTGCTGACGCTGGCCGGCCACTACCTGGCCTGGGCCGGCACGCCCGAGACCGGGGGACACCTGGCCCTCCAGGGTGTGGTGCTGGCGTTGGCGATCGGGGCCGCGGCCTGGGCTCCGTCCCTCCGCGCTCCGGCCCTCCTGCGACGCCACGGCCTGTTCGGGGTCGTGGCCCTGACCACGTGCGTGGTCGCCGGCGTCCAGACCGTCACGATGGCGCAGACGGGAGCCGGTTTCGGCAAGCGGGACTTCCCGGCCGACACCCAGGCCATGGCGTCCCTGGTGCCCAGCGCGAGCGGCACCGGCGTGGTCGTGGGGGACCCGTGGCAGGTCCCGGCCGACCAGCGGTGGGACGAAACCGCCACCGGCAACCTGTGGTACCTGGTCGACCACGTGGACATGCTGAACCTCTACTCACCGACCGGGTTCACGCCGTTCAACGACGACCTGTGCATGTCCTCCTACTACGGCGCGACCTGCTTCGGGCTGGTCTACCGCTTGTTCGAGACCGACGCGGACACCGGCGCCTGGGTGGTCGACCTGTTGGGGGTCGACACGATCCAACTGCTGGCGGTCGAGGGGCGCACGCTGGCCGACCTGGAGGCGATGGTGCCGCCCCCGGGCTGGCGGCAGCACGCCGTCGGGGACGCCTCGGTCACCTGGGTGCGCGAGGCCGGGGCCGAACCCGCGGCGTCCGGGGTCTGGGAGACGCCCGGGCTGCGCGTGCGGCCGGAATCGGCCGACGACCTGCACGTGACGTTCACCGTGGAGGAAGTGCCGGCGGCCGGCGGCCGGCTGGTGCTGCCGCGCGTGGCCTGGCCGGGGTACCGCGTCGACGGCGGCACCCTCGCCCCCGCGACCCGGGGCTACCTGCTGACCGTGGACGTCCCGGCCGGCACCGCGCCCGGCGCGACCGTCGAGGTGACCTTCCGTCCACCGGGCTGGCGGCTCCAGATCGCCGCGTTCGTCGGTGCGCTGCTGGCGGCAACCGCGTTGGGCGTGTGGGGTGTTAGCGCGCGGCGCCGAGCCGAGGGAGATAGGGTGGCTGGGCAGCGAGACAACCCCGGCGCCACCCCGGACGCCGTGAGAGATCGGAGAACGCTCCCGTGAACGCAGACCTCCTGGTCGTCGGTTCAGGCCTCTTCGGGCTGACCGTCGCCGAGCGCGCCGCCAACGACCTCGGCCTCAACGTCGTCGTCATCGATCGGCGTCACCACATCGGCGGCAATGCCTACTCGGAGAAGGAGGCGCAGACCGGCATCGAGGTGCACCGCTACGGCGCCCACCTGTTCCACACCAGCAACGAGCGGGTCTGGAACTACGTGAACCAGTTCACGGCCTTCACCGACTACCAGCACAAGGTCTACACCTCCCACAAGGGCGAGGTGTACCCGATGCCGGTCAACCTCGGCACGATCAACCAGTTCTTCCGCTCGGCCATGGGGCCGCAGGAGGCGCGGGCGCTCATCGCCGAGCAGGCCGCAGAGCTGGGCGACAAGGAGCCGGCCAACTTCGTGGAGAAGGGCATCTCCCTGATCGGACGCCCGCTGTACGAGGCGTTCATCATGCACTACACCGCCAAGCAGTGGCAGACCGACCCCGAGCAGCTCGAGGCGTCCATCATCAGCCGCCTGCCGGTGCGCTACACCTACAACAACCGCTACTTCAACGACACCTACGAGGGCCTGCCCGTCGACGGCTACACGGCCTGGTTCGAGCGGATGATCGACAACCCGCGGATCACGGTGAAGCTCGACACCGACTTCTTCACCGACCCCGAGTTCGGCAAGAGCGCCACGGTCGGGCAGGTCCCGGTCGTCTACACCGGCCCGGTGGACCGCTACTTCGACTACGCCGAGGGCCAGCTCGGCTGGCGCACCATCGACCTGGAGGAGGAGGTCCTCCCGATCGAGGACTTCCAGGGCACCTCGGTGATGAACTACCCCGACCCCGACGTCCCCTACACGCGCATCCACGAGTTCCGCCACTTCCACCCCGAGCGCGACTACACCAAGGACGCCACGGTCATCATGAAGGAGTACAGCCGCTTCGCCGGGGCCGACGACGAGCCGTACTACCCGATCAACACCGACGCCGACCGCGCCGGCCTGCTCACCTACCGTGACCTGGCCAAGGCGGAGTCGAACGTCCTGTTCGGTGGCCGCCTCGGCACCTACAAGTACCTCGACATGCACATGGCCATCGGTTCGGCCCTGTCGATGTTCGACAACAAGATCAAGCCGCACTTCGCCGAGGGCGCGGCCCTGGAGAGCGGAGGTGTGGACGCATGAGCTCCACGCAGATCGAGTCGCCCCTCACGGACGCCGTGGTGGACGGGATGCGCGTCCTCCAGCGCATCATCCTGCCGACCGAGGCCCAGCTCGACACCGTCCCCCTGTACGTGGACGCCGGCGGTGCCGTCGGTGCCCAGCAGGACACGATGACCGGACGCCCCGTCGAGCAGACCCTGACCGCCGCGGCCGAGGACGTGCACGCCGAGGACTTCGGCGGACGGCACTCCATGGTGGTCCGCGCCGGTGACCGGGTCTCCTTCGGCACCTACTTCAACGCCTTCCCCGCCTCCTACTGGCGTCGGTGGACGGCGCTGGAGACGGTGCGGCTGTCGGTGGCCGTGGACGGCGTCGGCACGCTGATCGTCTACAAGTCCAACGCCAAGGGGGCCCTGCAGCGGGTCACCTCCGAGCGGGTCAACGGCGAGGCGACCTTCACGTTCGACCTGCCGCTGAAGCCCTTCGGCGACGGCGGCTGGTACTGGTTCGACCTCGCCGCCGGCGCCGCCGACCTCCTGCTGGTCGAGGCGGCCTGGCTGGGGGAGGACCACGGCAAGGACATGGGCGAGGTGACCCTCCAAATCACCACCATGAACAAGCCGGACTACTGCGTGGACAACATCGCGTTGCTCGGCGCCAACCCCGACGCGCTTGAACACGTCAAGGAGGTCCTGATCGTCGATCAGGGCACCCAGAAGGTGTCCGAGCAGGAGGGCTTCGAGGAGGCCGCGGCCACCCTGGGCGGCAAGCTGCGGATCATCAACCAGTCCAACCTGGGCGGCTCGGGCGGGTTCAGCCGCGGCATGTACGAGGCCGTCCAGAACGGCTCGGACTATGTGCTGCTGTGCGACGACGACATCGTCATCGAGCCCGCCTCCATCGGCCGGCTGCTGACCTTCGCCAGCTACTGCGTGCGGCCGACCCTGGTCGGCGGCCACATGTTCGACCTGTACAACCGCACCGCCCTGCACACGATGGGCGAGGTGGTGAACCCGTGGCGGTTCCAGCCGGACAAGGCCATCCCCGAGCAGGTCACCGGTCACGACCTGGCGCTCAGCAACCTGCGCAGCACGCACTGGATGCACCGGCGCATCGACGCCGACTACAACGGCTGGTGGATGGACCTGATCCCCACCTCCGTGATCAAGGAGATCGGGCTCTCGTTGCCCGTCTTCATCAAGTGGGACGACGTCGAGTTCGGCCTGCGCGCCAAGGCGGCCGGCTACCCGACCGTCTCGCTCCCGGGTGCGGCCGTGTGGCACATCTCGTGGGGGGACAAGGACGACCTGGTCGGCTGGCAGGCCTACTTCCACGAGCGCAACCGCTTCATCGCCGCGCTGATCCACTCCCCGTACGAACGGGGCGGACGCCTCGTGCGCGAGTCCAACTACATGGACGTCAAGCACCTGATCTCGATGCAGTACTACACCGAGGCCGGACGCCTCATGGCGCTGCGCGACATCCTCGCCGGGCCGGACCAGCTCCACGACATCCTCGACGAGCGGATCAAGCAGATCCGGGGGATGGCCGCCGAGCACTCCGACAGCGTGTTCAAGCCGCGCATCGACGACTTCCCCGGGGCGAAGACGGCCAAGCCGCCGCGCCGCGGGCGCGGGTTCCAGCAGCCCTCGGTGTCCGGCGTCGTGCCGTGGGCGCTGAAGACGCTGGTGCGCCAGGTCGGCCTGCCCGTGAAGGAGTCGGCCAAGGACCGTCCTCAGGCGGTCGTCGCCCACGTCGACAACAAGTGGTGGCGGATGTCGCAGTACGACTCCGCCGTGGTGAGCAACGCCGACGGCACGGCCGCCTCGTGGTACCGGCGCGACCCCGAGCGGGTGCGCCGGGACCTCGCCGAGGCGACCAAGCTGCACGCCCAGATCTTCCTCGAGTGGCCGCGCCTCAAGGCCGCCTACCAGGAGGCCCTGCCGCGCATCACGTCGCTGGAGGCGTGGGGGGACACGTTCGCCAAGCACACCGAGTCGGAACTCACCCGCTAGTGTCCACGGACGCGCTGGCGCCCCCCGGTCAGGGGCGCGGGCTCCTCGATGTCTGGCGCAACCGCTACCTGTTGCGTCTCATCGTCCGCAAGGAGGTCCAGGTCCGCTATCGCGGGTCCGTGCTCGGCATCCTGTGGAGCTACATCAAGCCGGCGATCCAGTTCGTCGTGTTCTACATCGCCATGGGCGTGTTCCTCGGCCTGAACAAGGGCATGTCGAACTACGCCGTGTACCTGTTCTCGGGCATCGTGGTGATGAACTTCTTCAACGAGACCTTCGGCAACGCCGCTCGCTCGGTGGTGGGCAACGGCCAGCTCATCAAGAAGATCTACCTGCCGCGCGAGCTGTTCCCGGTGTCGTCGCTGTGGGTGGCGGTGGTGCACTTCGTGCCTCAGTTGCTGGTGCTGCTCGTGGCGTGCTTCGTGGTGGGTTGGCGTCCGGGGTTGTTGCACCTGGCAGCCATCGCGGCCGGGTTCACGATCGTCGCGGTGTTCGCGCTCGGGTTGGGCCTGGTCTTCACCACGGCCAACGTCTTCTTCCGGGACGCGGAGAACATCGTCGACCTGATCGCCATGGTCGCCACGTGGGCGTCCCCGGTGCTCTACCTGTGGACGATGGTGCGCGACGAGTCTCCGGGCTGGCTGCTCACCTTGTACCTGGCCAACCCCCTGACGGTGGCGGTGGAGCTGTTCCACTACGGCTTCTGGGTGCCCACGACCGACAACCTGGGGGCGTGGCAGGTGCCACCCCACCTGTTCTCGGTCTGGACGCCGCTGGCCCTGGCCATCGCGGCCGCGCTCGTGGTCGTCGGGGATGCGATCTTCCGCCGCTACGAGGGCCACTTCGCCCAGGAGTTGTGATGAGCGACACAGTGATGGTCCGCCTGCGCGGCGTGGGCAAGGAGTTCGTCCTGCGGCACACCCGCTCGATGAAGGAGGCCCTGGTCTGGCTGATCAAGGGCCGCAAGGGGGACCTGTCGGCCAAGTTCAAGGCGCTCGACGGCGTCGACCTCGACATCCGCGAGGGCGAGTCGGTGGCGCTGCTCGGGTTCAACGGCTCGGGCAAGTCGACCACGCTGAAGCTGATCTCCGGCGTGATGCGCCCCGATGAGGGCTCGGTCGAGGTGCAGGGACGCGTGGCGGGGCTGATCGAGGTCGGCGCCGGCTTCCACCACGACCTGCCCGGCCGCGACAACGTGTACCTCAACGCGGCGATCCTCGGGATGGAGGAGGAGCAGATCGATGCGCGCTTCGACGACATCGTCGCGTTCTCCGAGATCGGGGAGTTCATCGACACCGAGGTGAAGTTCTACTCCTCGGGCATGTATCTGCGCCTCGCGTTCGCCGTCGCCGTGCACACCGATCCCGACGTATTCCTGGTCGACGAGATCCTGGCGGTCGGCGACGAGCCGTTCCAGAAGAAGTGCATCCGCCGCATCAAGGAGCTGGTGGCGGCCGGCAAGACCCTGGTCGTGGTCAGCCACGACCTCGACCTGGTCGCCGACATCTGCCAGCGCGGCATCGTGATGGAGAAGGGCCGCAAGGTCTTCGACGGCCCCTGCACCGAGGCGGTGGCGTTCCTGCGCGAGCGCCACTGAGCGCCCCGGACGGGTGCGACGGGTCAGCGGGTGTCGTCGTCGCCGCGCCAGCGCGTGAAGGCGGCGTAGCCCGGACGCCGCAGGAACGGCGGGGCGAACCGCCACAGGCCGCGCACCACCAGGTTGCGCAGGTACTGCCACGGTGTGGTGAACCCCATCCCCAGCATGCGGGCCTGCAGGGTCAGCTCCGAGCGGAACAGCTCCCAGCCGCCGCGCCGCCGGTAGGCGCCGGCGCCGATCCGGTACAGCACCAGCGGCTCGGCCACGTTGGTGACGCGCGCGCCCTGGTCAAGCATCCGGATGAACAGCCAGTAGTCCTCGAGCCGGGCCAGGTGCTCATAACCGCCCGCCGCCGCCACGGCGCCGCGCCGGTACACCACCGAGGGGTGGTTGAACGGGTCGGCGAGCCGGGCGATCCGGGCCAGGGCGTCCGGGTCGGAGGGCCAGGCACGCCGCAGTCCCCAGCGACGCTCGTCGTGCTCGAACTCCACGATGGTGCTGGACAGCAGGTCGTACCCCTCCGCGAGCAGGGGGACCTGCCGCGCGAACCGGTGCGGCAGGGAGATGTCGTCGGCGTCGGCCCGGGCCACGACCTCGTGGGTGCAGGCGGCCAGCCCGGCGTCCAGTGCCCGCGCCAGCCCGACGTTGTCGGGCAGCGACACCACCCTCACGCCCACCCCGGCGCACAGCGTCCCGGACTCGGCGCGGGCCAGGACGGCGCTGATCCCGGCGGGGACGGGGCCGTCGACCACGATCACCAGCTCGTCGGGGCGCAGGGCCTGGTCGGCGGTCACCGAGCGGACCGACCGCTCGAAGTGGGCCGGGACGTCCCCGGCATAGACCGGGAGCAGCACGCTGAACGGTTCAAGCACGTCCGGCCCCCCGCTCGATCTGCTCGACATCGGCGGCGACCGGCGTCCCCGCCAGCACCTGTCGGGTCGGACGCGGTGCGCGCACCCCGGCGGCCAGGCCCTCGCGGCCCCAGGCCAGCAGGGGACCGCGGTGGGGCGAGCGGGCCAGCATCCTGGCCCAGCGCAGGGCGGTGGCGCCGGCGTACAGCACGCGGTCGGCCGGACCGAGGGCATCCGATCGGGTGAAGACCCACAGCTTGTTGCGCACCTCGTTGACGAAGCGCGGACCCGGGTCGGCGTCCGAGGAGCCGAACACCTTGGTCAGGTGGTACACGCGGCTGGCGGGCACGTACAGGCCCACCCCGTCACGCAGGAGCCGGGCGGTGTACTCGAAGTCGTCGTTCCACAAGAAGTAGTCGGCCTCCGGCAGGCCGTGGCGGCGCACGGCCGCGGCGTCCACCAGGATCGACACGAAGGAGGCCGACCGGATCGGGACGGCGTCCGCCATCGCCGCTGCGCCGCGCAGGACGCGGGAGGCGCCGGGACGCGGTCGAGGCCGGTTCATCGGGTGCTCGCGGCCGTCGCGCCAGTCGGCGCGGGAGGCGGCGACGCTCACGCGGCCGGGGTAGGCGGCCCGGGCGTCCAGGAGGGCCTCCAGGGCGGTGGGGGTGGGCACGGTGTCGTCGTCCATCAGCCACACCAGGTCGGCGTCGTGGGTGGCCACGGCGCGGGCGATGCCTGCGGCGAAGCCCCCGGCGCCCCCGGTGTTGTGCGGCAGGGTGACGACCTCGGTGACGCCCGGGTGCGCGCGCGCGAGGGCGGCCGAGTCGTCGGTGGAGGCGTTGTCGATGACCACGAGCCCGTCCAAACCACGAGTCTGGGCGGCGAGGCCGGAGAGGGTCTGGGCCAGTAGGTCGCGTCGGTTCCACGCCACCACGACCCCGACGACGCGCGTCGCGGTCCTGGCGTCAACTCCCATGTCTCGACCCTAGCCCAGCAGTGCAATCACGCGGCCGCGACCCCCCGCTACGCTGACCGGGTGAGTCCCACGCTGTCCAATGTGCTGCTGATCTTCTTGTTCATCCTGATCGGAGGCGTTTTCGCCGCAGCAGAGCTCGCGCTGGTCTCGTTGCGGGACAGCCAGGTCCGCGCGCTGGCGTCCAAGGGCAAGCGGGGGGCCACGGTGGCCCGCCTGGCAGAGGATCCCAACCTGTTCCTCTCGGCGGTGCAGATCGGCGTGACGCTGTCCGGCTTCCTGTCGGCCGCGTTCGGTGGTGCGACGCTGGCCGCCGAGCTCGCGCCGCTGCTCATCGGCTGGGGCCTGCCCGAGGCCGTGGCCGGCACGCTGGCGCTGGTGCTGGTGACGGTCGTCATCTCCTACTTCTCCATCGTGCTGGGCGAGCTCACCGCCAAGCGGCTGGCGATGCAGCGCGCCGAGACCTTCGCGCTCACCCTCGGCCCGCTGGTCAACGTGATCGCCCTGGTGGCCCGACCGATCATCTGGTTCCTGGGCGTCTCGACCAATGTGGCCGTCCGGCTGCTGGGTGGCGACCCGAAGGCGTCCCGGGAGGAGGTCACCGATGAGGAGCTGCGGGCGATGGTGTCCAGCTCGGTGACGTTGGGGGACGAGGAGCGCCAGATCGTCGACGAGGTCTTCGCCGCCGGCCAAGTGACCCTGCGCGAGGCCATGGTGCCCCGGACCGAGGTGGACTTCCTCGACGGGGACATGCCCGCCCACAAGGCCATCCGGATCGTCTCCGACGGCGCCCACTCGCGCTACCCGGTGGTCGGACGCGACGTCGACGACGTGCTCGGCTTCCTGCACATGCGCGACCTGTTCGACCTCGACCCGGCCGCACGCCAGGCGCCGATCAGCCAACTGGTCCGTCCGATCAACGCCCTGCCCGGCACGGTCCGGATCCTGCACGCCCTGTCGGTGATGCAGGCGGCCCGCGACCACATGGTCATCGTGCGCGACGAGTACGGCGGCACGGCCGGCATCGTCACGATCGAGGACCTCATGGAGGAGCTCATCGGCGACATCACCGACGAGTTCGACCTGGACGCCGACGATGCCGCGACCACCCCGAGCGACGAACTGGACGGGCTGACCACCCTGGAGGAGTTCGCCGAGCGGTTCGAGGTCACCCTGCCTGAGGGCCCCTACGACACGGTGGCCGGCTATGTGATGGCCGAGTTGGGCCGGCTGCCGCAGGTCGGGGACGCCGTGGAGGCCTCGCTGCCGCCGGTCGGGGACGAGGAGGCCGAGGCACAGGAGTTCACCTTCTCCGTCCTCGAACTCGACGGACGCCGCGCCGCCCGGCTGCGCCTGGCCCGGTCCGGGGCCGAGGCATGACCGCCGACGACGGCGCCGGCCTGCTCACCTCCGACGGGGTGGGCGGCCTGCTCAGCGCCGCGGTGTCCCACGCCGGTGGCGCGCTGGTGGCCTGGACGCTGGACCACGTCGACGCCAACCCGAACCAGTCGACCACCGCCACCTACTCGGCCATCGTCGACTGGCCCTACGGGCGCCGCGACGAACTGTTGGGGGTCAGCGCGCGGGCCCGCGGCCTGTCCGCCTCCGACAACCGGGCCGAGATCTTCGCCGACGGGGACCGGGAGGTCGCCGTGTGGCTCTACCCCAACGATCCCGACCTCCCCGGCCTGGCGCGCGCCGCCTACCCGAGTTCGATGGCGGCCGTCCTGAACGCCTACCGTGCCGTCCCGACCCCGGTCGCCCCCGACGACCTCGACCTGGAGATGATCGCCTACCGGCCGCGGCGCCGCGCCGTGCTGCGCGCGGGCGTTCGGGACGGGGAGACGTTCTACGTCAAGGTCCTGCGCGAGCGGTTGTTCCACGACGTCTCCAAGCGGCACAAGCTGCTGCTGGGTGCCGGGGTGCCGGCACCGCGGATCGCCGCCGGGACGGCCGACTTCCTGCTCGTGCTGGGGGAGTTGCCCGGGCGTCCGCTCGCCCGCGCGGTCTTCGACGCCGTGCCGCCGTGCACGGCCGAGGGCCTGATCGAGGTGTTGGACGCGATGCCGCCAGCCGTCGCGGCGCTGGAGCGGCGTCCGGCCTGGGCCGACTCGGTCGACCACTACGCCCGCATGGTCGCCGCCGCGCTGCCCGCCGAGCAGGAACGACTGGACGCGCTGACCCGCACGATCCGCGCCGGGCTGGCGGGGCTTCCCCCCGGCGACGAACCCACCCACGGCGACTTCCACGAGGGGCAGGTGCACGTCGAGGGTGGCCTGGTGGTCGGCATCCTGGACGTCGACACGATCGGGCCCGGACGCCGCGCCGACGACCTGGCCTGCCTGATCGCCCACCTGTCCACGATCCAGCGGATGAACCCGGGCCAGCAGGAGCGCGTCCACCGGCTGCTGCGCGAGTGGGTGCCGGTCTTCGACCGCCGGGTCGACCCGGTGGAGCTGCGCCTGCGTGCCGCCGCGGTGATCATCTCGCTGGCCACCGGCCCGTACCGGGGACAGGAGCCGGAGTGGGAACGGGAGACGCTGCGGATGCTCGACTCGGCCGAGGCGCTCGTGAGACAGGTGAGTTAACTACATCACAAAGCGGTATCAACCCTCGCCGGGGGAGCTCCGGCCGACGGGTGGGGGGCGGCGCGGCGTTATGATCCCCCAACACCCGGATACACACAACCGGCCCTGAAAGACACGTGCCTAGGAGGCATCCCGTGAAGAAGTCCCTCATCGTCTCCGGCGTGGCCGCCGCGCTCCTGGTGGCCGGCTGCGCCACGCCGCCGCCCGCCAACACCGCAGCCCCGGCCGATCCCGCCGGCTCCGCGCCCGCCGCCTCCGACTTCCTGGCCTGCATGGTCTCCGACGAGGGTGGCTTCGACGACAAGTCCTTCAACGAGACCTCCTACAACGGCATGATGAACGCCAAGGAGGCCCTCGGCATCGAGGTCAAGGACCTGCAGTCGCAGACCGCGTCCGACTACGCCAAGAACGTCCAGGCGATGGTCGACTCCAACTGCAACATCATCGTCACCGTCGGCTTCGCCCTGGGTGACGCGACCGAGGCCGCGGCCAAGGCCAACCCCGACATCGACTTCGCCATCGTCGACTTCGGCTACGAGGCCCCCGCCGACAACCTGAAGGGCCTGACCTTCGACACCGCCCAGCCCGCCTTCCTGGCCGGCTACCTCGCCGCCGCCATCTCCAAGACCGGCACCGTCGGCACCTACGGCGGCGCGCCGTTCCCGACCGTCACGATCTTCATGGACGGCTATGCCCAGGGCGTCGAGCACTACAACGAGGTCAAGGGCGCCGACGTCAAGGTCGTCGGTTGGGACCGCGCGTCCAAGAACGGCTCCTTCATCCCGGGCAACAAGTTCTCCGACGTCGCCGGTGGCAAGCAGCTCGCCCAGAACCTGGCCTCCCAGGGCGCCGACGTGATCCTGCCCGTGGCCGGGCCGGCGTCCGAGGGTGGTCTGCAGGTCGCCCAGGAGTCCGGCGGCAACATCGTCTCGATGTGGGTCGACTCCGACGGCTTCGAGTCGATGCCGAAGTACGCCGACGTGATCCCGACCTCGGTCGGCAAGGGCATGGACGTCGCGGTCGAGGAGGCCATCACCGCCTCCAAGAACGACAACTTCGACAACGAGGTCTACGTCGGCACGCTGGAGAACGGTGGCGCCTACCTGGCTCCGTTCCACGACTTCGACAGCAAGATTCCCGCCGAGGTGAAGGCCGAGATCGAGAAGCTCAAGGCTGACATCATCGCGGGCACCGTGACCATCGAGTCCTGACACGTCCCACGTCAGCGAGGGGAGGCCGCTGCGGCCTCCCCTCGCGCGTCCCCTCGCAACGTCACGACGTCCATGGAAGGATTCCGGCGTGAGCAACGACGACACGTCTGGGCTGCGGCTACGCGGCATCACCAAGCGGTTCGGCACCTTCACCGCCAATGACGCGGTCGACCTCGACGTCGTCCCCGGTGAGATCCACTGCCTGCTGGGTGAGAACGGAGCAGGCAAGTCGACCCTGATGAACGTCCTGTACGGGCTGCTCCAGCCCGACGGGGGCGAGATCATCATCGACGGCGTGCCGCGCACCTTCGCCAACCCGCGCCAGGCGATGGCCGCCGGCATCGGCATGGTGCACCAGCACTTCATGCTGGTCGAGGTGTTCACCGTCACCGAGAACCTCATGCTCGGACGCGAGGGTGGGGCGGTCCTCAACCCGGCCGCCGCGCGTCGCCGCGTCCGCGAGATCTCCGACCGCTACGGCATGCCCGTCGACCCGGACGCCGTCATCGAGGAGCTGCCCGTCGGCGTCCAGCAGCGCGTGGAGATCCTCAAGGCGCTGGCCAACGACGCCCAGTACCTGGTCTTCGACGAGCCGACCGCCGTGCTCACCCCCCAGGAGATCGATGACCTCATGCGGGTCATGGTGGCCCTGAAGGAGGAGGGCAAGGGCATCGTCTTCATCACCCACAAGCTCCGCGAGGTGCGCGCGATCGCCGACCGGATCACCGTGATGCGCCGCGGCAAGATCGTCGGCCACGCCGAACCCGGCACATCCGAGACCGACCTGGCCGAACTCATGGTGGGCCGTGCGGTCGACCTGCGGGTCGACAAGGCGCCCGCGGCCCCTCGCGACGTGCGCCTCGACGTCGCGGACCTGCGCGTCGCCAACGCTGCGGGCGGCATCGTGGTGGACGGGATCAGCTTCGACGTGCGCGGGGGAGAGATCCTCTGCGTGGCCGGCGTCCAGGGCAATGGGCAGTCCGAGCTCGCCGATGCCCTGTTGGGCAACATCACGCCCCTCTCCGGCAAGCTGAGGCTCGACGGCGTCGACATCAGCAAGGCGCTCCCACGCCAGACGATCGACGCGGGCGTCGGCTTCGTCCCCGAGGACCGGGAGGCGGACGGCTTCGTGTCGACGTTCTCGATCGCGGAGAACCTCGTGCTCAACCGCAGCACCAAGGCCCCGTTCGCCCAGGGCTTGTCTTTGAACATGGGGGCCATCGCCGACAACGCCGAGCGGTTGCGCGAGGAGTTCGACATCCGCGCCCAGTCCGTGAACGACCCCATCTCGGCGCTGTCGGGGGGCAACAAGCAGAAGGTCATCCTCGCCCGAGAGCTCTCCCGCGACCTGTCGCTGTTGGTGGCCAGCCAGCCGACCCGCGGCGTCGACGTCGGGGCCATCGAGTTCCTGCACCGCCGCATCGTCGAGGAGCGCGACAAGGGCACCGCGGTCCTGCTGGTGTCCACCGAGCTCGACGAGGTCGAGGCGCTGGCCGACCGTGTCCTGGTGATGTACCGGGGCAAGATCGTGGGCATCGTCGGCCCCGACACGCCCCGCGAGGTGCTCGGCCTGATGATGGCCGGCGTGCCCGCAGACGAGGCCGCCCGCATGGCGTCCACCGACGACAAGGAGGAGAGCCATGGCTGAGGCCGCAACCTCGACGGCCTGGCGCGCACGGGGCCGGGCCTGGGCCATCACGGCCGGCTCGATCGTGCTCGCGCTGCTGGCGGGCGCGGTGCTGATGGTCGTGTCGGACCCCGACGTGATCGGCCTGTACGCCTACCTGTTCACCGCACCCGGCCTGCCGCTGGCGGCCACGTGGGCGAAGGTGTCCAGCGCCTATGGCGCCCTGTTCCTGGGCGCCGTCGGATCTCCCGGAGCGCTGGCCGCGACGGCCTGGCAGGCTGCGCCGCTGATCTGCGCCGGCCTGGGCGTGGGCCTGGCCTTCCGGGCCGGCCTGTTCAACATCGGCGCGCAGGGCCAAGCGATCATGGGTGCCATCGCGGCCGCGTGGGTGGGCTTCGCCCTCGACCTGCCCATCGTCCTGCACCTGGTCGTGGCCATCGCCGCCGGCATGCTGGCCGGGGCCGTGTGGGGCGGCATCGTCGGCTTCCTCAAGGCCAAGACCGGCGCGCACGAGGTCATCGTGACCATCATGTTCAACTACATCGCCTCGGGCCTGTTGGCGTGGCTGCTGCTCACGCCGGCGTTCCTGCGGCCCGGCCGCATCGACCCGATCGCCCCGCCGATCGAGGGGACCGCGATGTTCCCGATTATCTTCGGCCAGCTCCACGTGGGCTTCCTGGTGGCGCTGCTGGCGGCGGTGGCCGCCTGGTGGCTGCTGGACCGCTCCACCACGGGCTTCGCGATCCGCGCGGTGGGGGCCAACCCCAGTGCTGCCGGCACCGCCGGGATGAGCGTGTCGCGCACCACCATCACCGCGATGGCCATCTCGGGCATGCTCGCCGGCCTGGCCGGCGTCCAGTACGCGCTCGGGCCCGGCGCCAACGGCGTCCCGACCCCGCTGTCCTTCGGCCTGGTCGGCACCGTGGGCTTCGACGCCATCACCGTGGCCCTGCTCGGGCGCAGCAAGCCGTTCGGCATCATCTTCGCGGGCCTGCTGTTCGGCGGCCTGCACTCCGGCGGCCTGGCGATGCAGAGCATCGCGGACACGCCCCTGACCCTGTCCACGGTCCTCCAGGCCCTCATCGTCTTGTTCGTGGCCGCGCCCGCCCTCGTCGGCGCGCTGCTGCCCAAGGTGAAGGCGCCGAAGACCACGAGCCTCGTCGGAGGTGAGGCATGAGCGCCCCGGACACCACCACCGTCATCGACGACGCTCCCATCCACCTGGAGGCCACCGAGTCGCGGGCTGCCCGCCGGGCGCGCCTGTCCACCGGCGCCCTGCTGGTCGTGTTCGGCCTCGCCCTGCTGGGCGCGGGCTTGGCCACGCGCGGGTCGGCGTCCTTCTCGTTGTCGGACGCCTTCGCCGCCGTCTCCCTGCCCACCATCACCGTGCCGGGGATGCCGACGGTGCTGGTTGCCGCCGTGCTCACCCTGCTCGCCGGGGCCGGCTTCCTGTCCGGTCGGCTCTGGGGCCGCAGCCGGACCGCCGCTGCCACGGTCGCCGGACTCGCCGTCCTGATCGGGTTCATCACGTGGGCCGTGGCCGGCAACGCGCTGGCCTTTCCGGTGGCCAACCAGCTCTCGGGCACCGTGGCCCTGGCGACCCCCCTCGTCCTGGGCGCCCTGGCGGGCGTCCTGTGCGAGAACGCCGGCGTGGTCAACGTGGCCATCGAGGGCCAGTTCCTCGTCGCCGCCTTCACCGCCGCCACCGTGGGGTCGGTGACCGGGTCCATCCCGGTCGCCCTGATCGCGGCCGTGCTCGCCGGCATGGCGATGGGCGCGCTGCTGGCGGTGTTCTCGATCAAGTACTGGGTCGACCAGGTGGTGCTGGGTGTCGTGTTGAACCTGCTCGCCTCGGGCATCACCGGGTTCTTGTTCGACCAGCTCGTCCAGCCCAACGGTGCCGCGCTCAACTCGGCGCCCACGATGCAGCGGATCGCGATCCCCGGGCTGTCCCAGATCCCGCTGATCGGCCCGGTGCTGTTCGACCAGACGATCCTGGTGTACCTGGCGATCCTCTCGGTGGCCCTGGTCTGGTTCCTGCTCTACCGCACCCGCTGGGGCCTGCGGGTCCGCTCGGTCGGTGAGCACCCGGAGGCGGCCGACACCGTCGGCATCAACGTGCGGGCCGTGCGCTGGCAGGCCGTCCTGGTCGGGGGCCTGTTCGCCGGGCTGGGGGGTGCCTTCTTCACCATCGGCTCCACCGGCGGCTTCATCAAGGACATCACCGTCGGCAATGGCTTCATCGCCCTGGCCGCCCTGATCATGGGCCGCTGGCACCCGGTGCGTGCGGCGATGATGGCCGTGTTCTTCGGCTTCGTCACGCAGATGTCCACCCAGCTCGGCACCATGAACGCCCCGATGCCGCGCGAGCTGCTCGGCCTGTTCCCCTACCTCGCCACGGTGATCGCCGTCGCCGGCCTGATCGGGCGCTCGCGCGCACCGAAGGCCGACGGCACGCCCTACACGAAGTAGGCGCTCGCGTGGACATCGACTGGGAGGTACTGCGGTCCACTGCCGCCGCGGCGGCCGAGCGTGCTTATGCGCCCTACTCGAACTACCGGGTCGGGGCTGCGGCCCTGGTCTCCGACGGCCGGGTCGTGAGCGGCTGCAACGTCGAGAACGCCGGCCTGGGCGTGACCCTGTGCGCCGAGTGTGGCCTGGTCAGCGACCTGGTGCTCGGCGGCGGGGGACGGCTGGTCGCGTTCACCTGCTGCAACGGGCGTGGCGAGCGGATCATGCCGTGTGGCCGCTGCCGCCAGTTGCTGTGGGAGCACGGCGGTGCCGACCTGCTGGTCGAGACCCCCGAGGGCATCTGGCGCATGGACGCCGTCCTGCCCCAGGCCTTCGGGCCGGAGGCGCTCGCCCCGGACGCCCCTGAACCTGTCCAGACGCCCTCGTCGGGATGAGGGCAACTGGACCCGATGAGGGGCGCCCGGGCCTGACCGACCCCGCCACCCTGGGCTCCCTGCCCAAGGTCGTCCTGCACGACCACCTGGACGGGGGCCTGCGCGCCGGGACCGTCGCCGACATCGCCACCGAGGTCGGGCACTCCTTGCCCGCGCCGCGCGAGGGCCTGGCCGACTGGTTCTTCGCCGCTGCCGACTCCGGCTCGCTCGTGCGTTACCTGACCACCTTCGAACACACCATCGCCGTCATGCAGACGGCCGAGCACCTGCACCGCGTCGCCCGCGAGTGGGTCGAGGACCTGGCAGCCGACGGCGTCGTCTACGGGGAGGCCAGGTGGGCGCCGCAACAGCACACCCGCGCCGGGCTCACGCTGGCCGAGGCGGTCGAGGCCGTCGGCGCCGGCCTGGCCGACGGCATGGCCGCGGCCGCGGCGTCCGGGACGCCCATGGTGGCCCGACAGCTGGTGACCTCCCTGCGGCACACCGCACCCAACCCCGAGGTTGTCGAGCTCGCGGTGGCCGGCGAACACCTCGTCGCCGGCTTCGACCTGGCCGGCCCCGAGGACGGCTTCGCCCCGGCCCTGCACGCGGCCTCCTTCGCGCGGCTACGGCAGTCCCTCACCCCGGTCACCGTCCACGCCGGTGAGGCGGCCGGGGTGGCGTCCATCGCCGGCGCGCTCGAGGTGGGGGCACTGCGGCTGGGCCACGGCGTCCGCATCGTCGAGGACATCACCCGCGACGCGTCCGGCCACCGGCTCGGCCCGGTCGCGCGCTGGGTGCTGGACCGACGCATCCCCCTGGAGGTCAGCCCCAGCTCGAACCTGCAGACCGGCCTGTGCGCGAGCATCGACGAGCACCCGTTCGGGCTGTTGGAGCGCCTCGGCTTCGTCGTGACCGTCAACTGCGACAACCGGCTGATGAGCCGCACCTCGCCGACCCGCGAGCTGGGCCTGCTGGTGGACGCCTTCGGCTACACCGTCGCGGACCTGCGCCGGTTCACCGTGGACGCCATGCGCGCAGCCTTCCTGCCCCACCAGCAGCGCGAACGCCTGATCGCCGAGGTCATCGAGCCGGGCTACGCCGCGGCCCGAGGGCGTCCGCTGCTGCCCTAGACTTCCGCCCATGACCTCTCGGATCCTCACCGCTGCCGCTTGGCCGTACGCCAACGGCCCGCGCCACATCGGGCACGTGTCCGGCTTCGCCGTTCCGGCCGACGTCTTCTCCCGCTACCAGCGCATGGCGGGCAACGACGTACTGATGGTGTCGGGGACCGACGAGCACGGCACCGCGATCCAGGTGAAGGCGGACGCCGAGGGCCTCACGGCGCGCGAGACCGCCGACAAGTACCACCAGATCATCGTCGAGGACCTCCAGGGCCTGGGGCTGAGCTACGACCTCTACACCCGCACCACCACGCTGAACCACCGCGCCGTCGTCCAGGAGCTGTTCACCGCCCTGCACCGCAACGGTTACGTCGTGGCGAAGAAGCAGATGGGCGCGCTGTCGCCGTCCACGGGGCGGACCCTGGCCGACCGCTACATCGAGGGCACCTGCCCGTTCTGCGGCGATGAGGGCGCGCGCGGCGACCAGTGCGACCAGTGCGGACGCCAGCTCGACCCGATCGACCTCAAGAACCCCCGCAGCCGGATCAACGGCGAGGTGCCGCAGTTCGTCGAGACCGAGCACTTCTTCCTCGACCTGCCGGCGCTGGCCGAGCAGCTCCAGCAGTGGCTGGCCACCCGCACCGACTGGCGTCCGAATGTGATCCGGTTCAGCGAGCAGTTCGCCAAGGAACTGCAGCCGCGTGCGATCACCCGCGACCTGGACTGGGGCGTCCCGATCCCGCTCGAGGGCTGGTCCGAGGCGTCCATGAAGCGCATCTACGTCTGGTTCGACGCGGTCATCGGCTACTTCTCTGCCTCGGTGGAGTGGGCCCGGCGCACCGGCGACCCCGACGCCTGGCAGAAGTACTGGACCGACGAGGGTGCGGGCTCCTACTACTTCATGGGCAAGGACAACATCACCTTCCACACCGTCATCTGGCCCGGCATCCTGCTCGGCGCCAACGGCAAGGGCTCGCGCGGGGGTACGCCATCGGCCTTCGGCGAGCTCGACCTGCCCACCGAGATCGTCAGCTCGGAGTTCTTGACCATGTCGGGGTCGAAGTTCTCCAGCTCCCGCAACAAGGTCATCTACGTGCGCGACTTCCTGGCCGAGTTCGGGCCGGACGCGCTGCGCTACTACATCGCGGTGGCCGGGCCGGAGAACCAGGACACCGACTTCACGTGGGACGAGTTCGTCCGCCGCACCAACTACGAGCTCGCCAACGAGTGGGGCAACCTGGTCAACCGGTCGGTGTCGATGGCGCACAAGAACGTCGGGTCGATCCCGGCCGCCGGCGACCTCACCGAGGCCGACCAAGCCCTGCTGGACGCCTGCCGCGCCGGCTACGACACCATCGGGGAGCTGCTCGGCCGGGCCAAGTTCAAGCAGGCCATCACCGAGGCGATGCGGATCGTCTCCCTGGCCAACAAGTACCTCTCCGATGAGGAGCCGTGGAAGAAGAAGGACGACCCGGCCCGCCGGGACACGATCCTCCACGTCGCGCTGCAGGCCGTGCAGGACTGCAACACCCTCCTCACCCCCTTCCTGCCGCACGCCGCGCAGAAGGTGTTCGAGGCACTCGGGGGGCAGGGCGTGTGGGCGGCCCAGCCCGAGATCGTCACCGTCTCCGAAGAGGGCGCGCCCGACTACCCGGTGCTCATGGGTGACTACGCCTCGGAGGCCGCGCGCTGGGCGTCCACCCCGATCGCGGTCGGGACGCCGCTGGCCAAGCCCACGCCCATCTTCGCCAAGCTCGACGACACCCTCGGCCAGACCGGTCCGGCCTGGGCGCCGGTCGAGCCGTCACCGGCGCAGGCGGACTGAGCCATGACGGCGTCCGGGCCACAGGAGTGGGCGGCCGTTGACGAGCGGCTGGCCGTGTTCGCCCGTGAGGACGCCGCACTGGCCGCTGCGCGCACCTCCACCGAGGTGGCGAGCCCGGGCATCGAGGTCTCCCGGCAGTTCGGACGCCTCCTGCACACGCTCGCCGTCGCCGCGGGCGCCCGGCGCGTGCTGGAGTTCGGCACGCTGGCCGGCTACTCGACGATCTGGCTGGCCCGGGCCGTCGGCCCGACCGGACGGGTGTGTTCGATCGAGGTGAACCGCGACCATGCGGCGGTGGCGCGCCGCCACCTCGAGGCCGCCGGCGTCTCGGCCTGGGTGGACATCCACTGCGGGCCGGCCGCCGACGTGTCGGCCCGCATGGTCGCCGCGGGCGTCGAGCCGTTCGACCTCGTCTTCATCGACGCCGACAAGGCGAACCTGCCGACCTACGTCGAGCGCGCCCTGGAGCTGACCCGTCCCGGCGCCCTCATCGTCGTCGACAACGTCGTGCGCGGCGGTCGCATCCTGGACCCGGGGGACGACCCGCAGGTGCGTGGCGTGGTCGACGCGCTGGCCGCGCTGCAGGGCGACGACCGCGTCCAGGTGTCCATCACCCAGACCGTGGGGGAGAAGGGCTGGGACGGCTTCGCGTTGCTGCGCCGCGTGGGGTAGCGCTCAGGCCGGTGCCGGGGCGTCCGGCTCGGGATCGCGGGCGTAGCGGGCGGCCAGCCACGAGCACGCCATCAGCTGCGCCTGGTGGAAGACCATCAGGGGCAGCATGATCAGCCCGATGGGCTGGCCGGCGAACAGCACGGTCGCCATCGGCAGGCCGGTGGCCAGCGACTTCTTCGTGCCGCACATCTGGATGGCGATGGCGTCCGCGCGGTTGAAACCCAACCGCCGCGCGGCGAACCAGGTCAGCCACAGCATGAACGCCAACAGGACCAGGCAGACGACCACCAGTGCCACGATGTCCACCCAGCCGACCATCGACCAGATGCCCTCGCGGATGCCCTGGGAGAACGCCGAGTACACCACCATCACGATGGACGCCTGGTCGAACAGCTTGAGCCTTTTGTGGCGGGCGACGAAGTCGGCGGTCCAGCGGCGGGAGAACTGGCCGAGCACGAACGGCAGCAGGATCTGCACGACCAGGTCGAGGATGGACCCGAAGCCGACGTTCGCGTTGCCGGTCGTGTTCATCAAAGCGATCGCCAGCAGAGGGGTGAGCACGACCCCGAGCAGGTTGGACGCCGACGCGCTCACGATCGCGCCGGCGACGTTGCCGCGGGCGATCGAGGTGAAGTTGATGGAGCTCTGCACGGTGGAGGGGCACAGCGTGACGTAGACCAGCCCCGGGATGAGCGCGGGCGCGAGCGCCCAGCCGGGCAGCAGGCCGATCGCCAGCCCGACCAGCGGGAACAGCACGAAGGTGAACGCCAGGATCGTCAGGTGGAGCTTCCAGTGCTTGAGGCCACGCAGCGCTTCCTGGGGGTGCAAGCGCGCGCCGTAGAGGAAGAACAGGCAGAAGATCGCCACCTTGGTGGCCACCGACAAGACCTCCGCGCCGAGCCCGGTCGCGGGCAGGACCGACGCCACCAGCGCCGCGACCATGATCGCGATGAGGAAGGGGTCGAGCTTGATCCGTGCCGTGCGTGCCACGCCGAACACCCTAGTGGCCCTGCGGGGACCGACCTCGGTCCGCCCGGGGGTCGACCCGGGGCGGCGCGGGTCTGGCCCGCCGCCGGTTCCGCACAGCCGGGTGGTGGCACGAGGGTGGGACCATGACGAACACGCTCACCCCCCACGGTCCCGCGGCCCAGCCCGCCGGCCCCGACCACGACAACACCGCTCCGCTCGAGCCCGCCCCCGGCACCCCCTACCAGCACCTGTTCCGCGAGCCTGACCGCCGCTGGTGGCGTCCGCTGGCCTCACTGGTGCTGTTCGGTGCCTTCTACCTCGTCTTCATGGTCGCCTTCGTGATCCTGGCCGGCGTCCTGATCATCGCGGGCGCCCCCTTTGTCCCGGACCCGGAAGCCCTCCTCAGCGGGGTCGCCCCGACCGGGTGGGGCAGCGTCGGGGTGCTGTTGGGCCTGAATTTGATCCTGGCCGGGCTGATCCCGGCGGTCCTGCTGGCGAACCGGTTCGCCCACCGCCTCCCCGGCGGGTACACCCACTCGGTGGCCGGCCGGTTCCGGTTCGGGTGGTTCGGCATCGTGGCCGCGGTCCTCGTGCCGGTGTGGGCGGTGTACCTCGCCATCGGCTGGGCCGTGGATCCGCTGCCCTTCTTCACCAGCGTGGAGCCGCCCCTGGTCACCGCCGCGCTGATCCTGGTCTGCCTGCTGACCACGCCGTTGCAGGCCGCCGGCGAGGAGTACTTCTTCCGCGGCTGGCTGCTGCAGAACATCGGGGTGGCGATCCCGCGCCCGCTCGTCGCGTTGGTCGTCCCCACGATCGTGTCGACCATCCTGTTCTCGCTGGCGCACGGGAGCCTCAACCCCGGGATCTTCATCTCCCTGGCAGCCTCCTCGGTGGCCGCGTGCTGGATGACCTGGCGCACCGGTGGCCTGGAAGCAGCCGTCGCGCTGCACACCGTCAACAACGTGGCCATCCTCGTCGGGCAGGCGCTGCTGGGTGTCCCGCTGATGACGAGCATGGTGAGTGACGCCAGCAACGCGAGCGTCCTCGGCGCCGTGATGTCCATCGCGTCGTCGGCCATTGCCGTGGTCCTGGTCGAGTTGCTCGCCCGGCGCCGCAGCATCACGCCGACGCGCGGCTAAGGTTTCGCCCATGGTCGAGGTGAGGGACTTCCGGGAGATGGGGGAGGCGCTGGGCGATGCCTGCGCCGTCCTGCGCAACAACGCCGTGACGGCAGGGCTGGACGCCCCCGTCCCCACCTGCCCGGGGTGGACGGTGCGCGACCTGGTGGCCCACCAGGGGCTGGTCCACCGGTGGGCGGCCGCCTACATCGCGCGGACGGGGCGTCCGGCCCCCGACCCCATCGTGCTCGCCGAGGCCGACGCCGCCCCCGACCTGCTGGAGTGGTTCGACGAGGGCATGGTCACGCTCCTGAATGCGATCGCGGGCGCCCCCGCCGACCTGGAGATCAAGTTCTTCCTGCCCGACGCCCCGCCGCCGCGCGACGCGTGGCTGCGCCGGCAGGTCCACGAGACGACGATCCACGCCGCGGACGCCATGGCCGCCCGACTCGGCCGGGCGCCCCGGGGCGAAGAACTGTGGGTCGCGCCCGGTCTGGCCGCCGACGGGGTCGACGAGGTCCTCACCGGCTTCCTGGTCAAGCGGCGTCCGGAGACGGACCTGCCGCGCAGCCGGACCATCGCGTTCACCGCCACCGACGTGCCCCGGTCCTGGTGGGTGAACCTCACCCACGACGGTGCGGTCACCACGAGGGTCGCGGGAGAGGTGCCGGACGCCGACGTCACGGTCACCGGGACCGCCGGCGAGCTGTACCTGTCGGTGTGGAACCGTGGTCAGTCGGCCTCGGCGTCCGACCCCGACTTCTGGGCCGACTGGGCCGAGCACGTCAAGGTCACCTGGGCGTGAACGGCGTCCCGATCACGGACGCCACGGACCCGCGCCTGGCCGACTACGTCGCGTTGCGCGACACGTCGTTGCGCAAGTCCCTGGAGTCCGAACGCGGCCTGTTCATCGCCGAGGGGGAGAAGGTGATCCGGCGCGCGCTCGAGGCCGGGCACCGACCGCGATCCTTCCTGCTGGCCGAGCGCTGGGTCGCCGGACTGTCCGACCTGATCGAGCAGCACCCGGCCGCCCCGGTCTACCTCGTCACCGAGGAGCTCGCCGAACGGGTCACCGGCTTCCATGTCCATCGCGGGGCGCTGGCGTCGGTGCACCGGGCCGAGCCCACACCGATGTCCGACCTCCTGGGGCTGCGCCGCCTCGTCGTCGCCGAGGACATCGTGGACCACACCAACGTCGGGGCGATCATCCGCAACGCCGCCGGGCTGGGCTGGGACGGCGTCCTGCTGGCACCCCGCGCCGCCGACCCGCTGTACCGGCGCGCGATCAAAGTGAGCATGGGGACGGTCTTCTCGCTGCCGTGGGCACGGATCGACGCGTGGGGCACCGCGATCCCGGCGCTGCAGGACGCCGGGTTCACCGTGGTGGCGCTGGCGCTCACCGAGGACGCCGTCTCCCTGGCCGACTACGCGGCCGGGCCGCTCCCGGACAAGCTCGCCGTGGTCGTCGGCACCGAGGGGGACGGCCTGTCGGCGCGCTGGGTGGAGCAGGCCGATGTCGTCGTCCAGATCCCCATGGAGCACGGGGTGGACTCCCTCAACGTCGCCGCAGCCACCGCCGTGGCGTGCTGGGCACTGCGTTGATCGATCAGTCGTCGTCGCCGGTGGTCTTCTTCGGGGTGACCGGCCAGTCGTCGGGGTAGAGGTGGACCAGCTCGGCGTGCTGCTCCTCGAGCTTGCGACGGCCCCGCGAGGACAGGCGGTCGCCGAACACGGTGCCGTTGAGGTGGTCGGTCTCGTGCTGCAGGCAGCGGGCCAACAGGCCGGTGCCCTCGACGGTGACCTCGTTGCCCCACGGGTCCTGCCCGGTGCAGGTGGCCTGGTCGGGCCGCGCGAGCGGCTGGTAGCCGCCGGGGAAGGACAGGCAGCCCTCCTCGGTCTTGTCCAGCGTGCGGCCGGACCCCGTCGGCGTGGTGACCACCGGGTTGCAGATCGCGCCGTAGCGCAGGTGCTCGTCGGCGTCCGGGCAGGCGTACACGAACAAGGAGACCCCGAGCCCGACCTGGGTGGCGGCCAGACCGACCCCGCGGGCGGCATCCATCGTGGCGAACATGTCGCGGACCAGGTCACGCAGGGCGTCGTCGAACTCGGTCACCGGGGCGGTCTGCTCGTGCATCACCGGGGTGCCCCACCGGGTGATGGGCAGGACCGTGCCGCCGGTCATCAGTTCTTCGATCGCCATGTCTTCTCCGTCCGCGTGGCTGGGCGCTGGGCAACCCGACCATTCTGGCACGCTGGCCGCATGGGGAGCTGTGCGGACGCCGCTGCCGACGCCGTGGCGCCGGGGCTCCTCGCTGCCTTGCAGATGTGGGCCGAGCACCTGCACCTGGGGCGCAACCTGTCCGAGCACACGCGGCGCGCCTACGCCTCCGACCTGGAGGACCTGGCCGGCTGGGTCGCGACCCGAGGCGTCTCGGCCTGGACGCAGGTCGACCACCGGATGCTGCGGGCCTGGCTGGCCGACCTGCACCGCCGGGGGGCCGAACGCACCACCATGGCCCGCCGGGCCACCGCCGCGCGTGTCTTCTTCGCGTGGGCGCAGGCCCACGGCATCGTGGACGCCGACCCGGGCCAAGCGCTGCAGGCGCCCAAGGCGTCCCGGACCTTGCCGCCCACCGTCGACCAAGCCGTGGTGGACGCCGTGTTCGACCACCTCACCGCCCAGGTCGAGCTGGCCGAGGACGACCGGGACCGTGCCGTCGCCGCCCGCGACCTGGCCATGGTCGAGGTCCTGTACTCCTCGGGCCTGCGCGTCGCCGAGCTCTGCGGGCTCGACCTCACCAGCATCGACGAGGCCCGCGGCCTGCTGCGCGTGCGCGGCAAGGGTGACAAGGAGCGCTCCACCCCGATCGGCGCGCCCGCGCGGCGCGCGCTGGAGCAGTGGTTGGGCCTGCGGGCGGTGCTCGCGGGTCCGGACGCCGGAGCCGCGGTCTTCCTCGGAGCGCGGGGGAGCCGGATCGACCCGCGCGTCGTGCGCCGGGTGGTGCACGGTGCGCTGGACGCCGTGCCGGACGCCCCGAGCCTGGGCCCGCACGGGCTGCGACACGCGATGGCCACCCACCTGTTGGAGGGCGGCGCCGACCTGCGTTCGGTGCAGGAGATCCTCGGGCACGCCTCGCTCGGCACCACTCAGATCTACACCCACGTGACCAACGAACGGCTCCGCGACGCCTTCCGTCAGGCGCACCCGCGTGCCTGACGCGCGGGCGTCCTAAAGTGCCGCCATGGCCTACGAGACCAAGACCCGACCCACCGACCGCAGCGTGCTGGAGTTCCTGCACTCGGTCGAGCCGCCCCGCCGCCGCGACCAGGGCCTCGAACTGCTGGACCTCTTTAGCGAGGTCACCGGCGCGGAGCCCGCCCTGTGGGGGCCCAGCATCGTCGGGTACGGACGCCTCCGCTACACCTACGCGACCGGGAACTCCGGCGAGATGCCCCGGGTCGGCTTCAGCCCTCGCAAGGCGGCGCTGTCGCTCTACGGGCTGACGCTGTACGGGTCGAATGCCGACCTGCTTGAGCGTCTCGGCAAGCACCGGGTGGGGAAGGGCTGCCTGTACGTCAACAAGCTGGAGGACGTTGACCACGAGGTGCTCGTGGCCATGATCCGCCGTGGTTGGGCCGAAGGCGACGATTTCGAGGCGTCCCACCCCGGCGTGACCATCGAGCCGCTCGATGGCCGTGACGCCTGAGGGTCTCACGAGAGCCATGGCAGTGGGTCGACGTGGCGTCCGTTGGCCTTGACGCCGAAGTGCAGGTGGCAGCCGGTCGACCAACCGGTGGTGCCCATCGTGCCCACGACCTGGCCGCGCGTCACGCGCTCTCCGTTGCGGACGCGGTAGCCCTCGGCGTGCAGGTACACGGTCTGCAGGGCCACCCCGTCGATGGTGCCGTGGTCCAGCACCAGGCGCCAGCCGCCCGAGGAGTCATACCCCCGGTGGCTCACGACCCCGTCCGCTGCCGCCCACAGTGGCGTCCCGCAGGCGTTGGAGATGTCGACGCCCTGGTGCATCCGCCACTCCTTGAAGATGGGGTGGAACCGGGGGCCGAACCGCGAGCCGAGCCGCCCGTTGGTGGGGGAGGCCAGACGCCCGGGACCGCCGGGGCCAAAGTCACCCAGCCGGGACCGCTCGGCCTCACGTTGCGCCGCTCGCTCCCGAACGCCCGCGACCGCTGATTCGGGCAGCAGGCGCGGGGCGTCCGGCCCTGACCCGACCGGGTCGAGGTAGGTCTCTCCCTCGAGCAGACCCCAGTGCAGGCACGCCTCGGCCGGGCACGGCTGGTGCCCGGCCTGCAGGTGGCCCACCACCTGGCCTGCTGCGACCTCGGCTCCGACCGGCACGACGGCGACGACCGGCTCCAACGTCGTGCGTTGGACGCCGTGGGTGACCGTGACCACCGGGCGTCCGGCAACCACCCCGGCGAAGCTGACCCGCCCCGCCCGCGGGCTGATGATCGCGTCGCCGACGCGTCCGGCCACGTCCACGCCGCGATGGCCGGCACCCCAGCGTTCGTCGGGAGGATCGAAACCCCGGACCACCGGCCCCGACAGCGGGCGCAAGGACGACCCCGCCGGAACGAGCGGCTCGGCGTGGGCGATGGGGGGAGCCAGCAGCGCCAGGGCCAGCGCCATCACCACGGCGATCGAGATTTTCATGCAAGGACATTAGGCAGCGCGTGTCACGCGGGCGCCCCAAGGGTTTGTCGTGCCGTCGGGAGAGAGTCCTAGACGTCGAGGAGCAGGCTCAGCACGTCACGGATCTCACGGAGCACGACGGGCCCCACGTTGCCGGTGCGCTCCTGGATGCGCGAGGTCGCGATGGAGCGCACGTGCTGGCACTGGGCCGACGATGGTGCCGGCAGGCCGCTGCTCTCGTCGGCCTCGATGGTCACCTCGGTGCTGCTGTGTCGGATCGTCCGGGTCAAGGGAACGACCTGGACGACATTCGGGACGCCTCGCAGCACCCTGTCAGCCGTGACGACGATCGCCGGTCGCTTCAACCCGGCCTCGCTCCCGATCGGGGTACCCAAGTCGAGGCGAACCACGTCACCCGGCGTCAGCATCCAGCCACGCAGCCTCGTCGGCGGTCAGGTCGGCGCCGAGGTCGCGCGCCATGGCGTCCTGACGCAGCGCTCGGATCGCCTTGCTGACGGTCACGTCGATGGTCTCGTGGCGCTCGGCGGCCAGGCGGGTCACGCGTGCATGCGTGTCCCGGCTGATGCGGATCGTCGTCGTGTCGGCCATGCCCCCAGCGTACGTCGTGTAGATGAATCAGTCTACAAGGCTGGGAAGGGGGCCTCCTCGCGCGGGACGATCTCATCGCCCGGCATGAGTTCGTTGCGCAAAACCCCGAAAATCAGCACCAAACTCATGCCAGGCGATGAGTTCGGTCCCGGTGGGGGCGCAGTTCGGTCCGCCGGGGGCGACGGGCGGGCGCGGGCGGGCGACGGGCGGACGCCGGGGGGGGGGACGGTCGGGGCGGCGGGGCGCCCGGCGGAAAGTCGAGCGCCTCACCGTCGGTTTGGTCGCAGGGTCCGCTGAGCCGTAGCATGTCCTCAGCGACCCGGCGGACCCGGGTCGACTTCGCGTGCAGACCACGCCGACCCGCCAAGGTCCCCGGAGACGGGGTGGAGGAGAAGCGCTGCACCAGGCGGGGTTGAACGTCAGCCCCACGAACCGAACCAGGCGGTCTCGCCCGGGCGCGTCAGCGTGCCGGTGCCCGTCCGCCGAGAAAGGAACGGCCATGGCCGTCGTGACCACGCGTCAGCTGCTCGAGAGCGGTGTCCACTTCGGGCACCAGACCCGTCGTTGGAACCCCAAGATGAAGCGCTTCATCTTCGGTGAGCGCAACGGCATCTACATCATCGACCTGCAGCAGTCCCTCACCTACATCGACCAGGCCTACGCCTTCGTCAAGGAGACCGTCGCCCGTGGCGGCCAGATCCTGTTCGTCGGCACCAAGAAGCAGGCCCAGGAGGCCATCGCCGAGCAGGCCACCCGCGTCGGCATGCCGTATGTGAACCAGCGCTGGCTGGGCGGCATGCTCACCAACTACGCCACGATCTCCAAGCGCACCGCGAAGATGAAGGAACTCGAGGCGATCGACTTCACCAACGTCGCCGCCTCCGGCCTCACCAAGAAGGAGCTCCTGCAGCAGGAGCGCAAGAAGGAGAAGCTGGAGAAGACCCTCGGTGGCATCCGCGACATGCACAAGCTGCCGCAGGCCATCTGGGTCGTCGACACCAAGAAGGAGCACCTCGCCATCGACGAGGCGCGCAAGCTGCGCATCCCGATCGTGGGCATCCTCGACACCAACTGTGACCCCGACGAGGTCGACTACGCCATCCCGGGCAACGACGACGCGATCCGTTCCGTCGCCCTGCTGACCCGCATCATCGCGGACGCCGCGGCCGAGGGTCTGCTGGCCCGCAGCTCCGGCGGTGCGACCAGCGGCCAGGCCGCGGCCGAGCCGATGGCCGAGTGGGAGCGCGAGCTCCTGGGCGGCGCCGAGCA
>JAUNSA010000002.1:2431-13567 GCA_030539405.1 Propionibacteriaceae bacterium | reverse complement strand
CCTGCGCACCCTGGCCCGGGACCGTCTGGTGGCCGACCAGGCCGCCGAGCAGGCGCCTGTCGCCGAGGAGGCCCCGCGGGTCCACACCGAGACCGCGGCCGAGGGTGTCGCAGCGCTGTCGTCCCCGGAGGTCCCGGTGGATGCTGCCCCCGAGACCGTCCACGCCCAGGACCCGGCCGAGGGCCCCGCCTCGGTGGAGTCGCCGGAGTCCCCGGAGTCCGTCGACTCGCCGGATTCGCCCGATTCGCCGGCCAGCCCGGCGTCGGCGTCCGACGACAAGTGACACCCACCCACACGAACAACCAGGAAGCGAGATAGTCATGGCAATCACTGCCCAGGACGTCAAGAAGCTCCGCGACGCCACCGGCGCCGGGATGATGGACGCCAAGAAGGCGCTCATCGAGGCCGACGGCGACTTCGAGGCCGCCACCGAGATCCTGCGTGTCACGGGTGCCGCCAAGGTGTCCAGCCGCTCCGACCGTGAGGCCACCAACGGCCTCGTGGCGGCGTCCGGCACCACGCTGATCCAGCTCGGCGCCGAGACCGACTTCGTGGCCAAGAACGACGAGTTCGTCGCGCTGGCCTCCGAGATCGCCGAGGCTGTCGCGGCCGCCGGCGCGACCGATGTGGCCTCGGCCAACGCGGTCGCCCTCGGCTCCGGGACCGTCGAGGAGGCCGTCGCGGCCCTCTCGGCGAAGATCGGTGAGAAGCTCGAGCTGGCCGCCGTGGTGACCTACGCCGAGCCCGTCGCGATCTACCTGCACCGTCGCAGCCAGGACCTGCCCCCGCAGGTCGGCGTGATGGTCGAGTATGAGGGTGGCGACGAGGAGTTCGTGCGCGGCATCTGCATGCAGATCGCCGCCATGCAGCCGCAGTGGATCTCCCGCGAGGACGTCCCCGCCGACGTCATCGAGAAGGAGCGCCACGTCGCCGAGCTCACCGCCAAGGAGGAGGGCAAGCCCGAGAACATCATCGGCCGCATCGTCGAGGGTCGTCTCGGTGGCTTCTTCAAGGAGGTGACCCTGCTGGAGCAGGCGTCCGTCTCCGACGACAAGAAGACCGTGGGCCAGCTCCTCAAGGAGAAGGGTGTGACCGTCAAGCGCTTCGTGCGCCTGTCGGCCGGCGCCTGATCACAGCCCCGATCAACTAGAGTGGCGTGCACCGCGCTTGACGTGGTGCACGCCACTTCGCACACCCGAACCCGCGACAAGGAGAATGCATGCCCGCCTACGACCGGATCCTGCTGAAGCTGTCGGGGGAGGCCTTCGGGGGCGGGGCCGTCGGCGTCGACCCCGACATCATCGCCGGCATCGCCGGTGAGATCGCCGAGATCGCGTCCGGCGGCACCCAGATCGCGATCGTCACCGGCGGGGGCAACTTCTTCCGCGGCGCCCAGCTCCAGCAGCGCGGCATGGACCGCCGGCGCGCCGACTACATGGGCATGCTGGGCACCGTCATGAACTGCCTGGCCCTGCAGGACTTCCTGGAGCAGGCCGGCGTCCCCACCCGCGTCCAGACCGCGATCACCATGGGGCAGGTCGCCGAGCCCTACATCCCGCTGCGCGCCGTGCGCCACCTCGAGAAGGGTCGCGTCGTCCTGTTCGGCGCCGGCTCGGGCATGCCCTTCTTCTCCACCGACACCGTCGCCGCCCAGCGTGCGCTGGAGATCGGTGCTGACGTGTTGTTGATGAGCAAGAACGGCACCGACGGCGTCTACGACGCCGACCCGCGCACCAACCCGGACGCCCGTCGTTACGACGACCTGTCCTACACCGACTTCCTCGCCCAGGACCTGAAGGTCGCCGACGCGACCTCCATCAGCCTGGCGCGGGACAACGGCCTGCCCATGGTCTTCTTCGACCTCGGCGTCCGCGGCAACATCGCGCGGGTCGTCAACGGTGAGAAGATCGGGACGACCGTCCACGCCTGAGACCACTCACGAAACAAGGAGCAACGCCGATGATCGCGGACATCCTCAGCACCGCCGAGAAGAAGATGAAGAACACGATCGAGCACGCCAAGGAGGAGCTCGGCAGCATCCGCACCGGCCGCGCCCACCCGGCGATGTTCAACAAGATCATGGTCGACTACTACGGCAGCCCGACGCCGCTGCAGCAGCTGGCCACCTTCCAGGTCCCCGAGGCAAGGACGGTGCTGATCAGCCCCTTCGACCGCGGCTCGATGAACGCCATCGAGAAGGCCATCCGCGACTCCGACCTCGGCGTGAACCCCGCCAACGACGGCCAGAACGTGCGCATCGTGTTGCCGCAGCTCACCGAGGACCGCCGCCGCGAGTACATCAAGGTCGCCAAGAACAAGGCCGAGGAGGCGCGCGTGTCCGTCCGCGCCAACCGACGCCACGCCGTCGACAGCATCAAGAAGCTGGAGAAGGACAAGGAGATCGGCGAGGACGACGCCCGCAACGGTGAGAAGCAGCTCGACACCTTGACCAAGAAGTACGAGGAGCAGGTCAACGAGTTGCTCAAGGCCAAGGAAGCCGAACTCCTCGAAGTCTGATGAGCGCCGCGCCAGCAGACACACCCCCCGCGAAGACGCGTTCCGCCGGGAGGGACCTCCCGGCGGCCATCGCGGTCGGCGTGGGCCTGGTGGCGATCGTGGTGGCCACCCTGACGTGGTGGCACTGGGGGTTCATCATCCTGGTGGCCGTCATGCTCAGCCTGGGCGCGATCGAGGTGCACCAGGCGCTGCGGCGGCTGGGCCTCAGCGCCGAGGTGGTGCCCATCGTGCTGGGCACGCTCGGCATGACGCTGGGCACCTATGCGGCGGCGACGAACGTCAACCCCTTGTGGAGCATGCCTTGGCACTCGGTGCTGTTGATGTTCCTGGGGGCGACGGTCCTGGCGGCGCTCATCGTCCGCTTCCCGCGCGGGCACGAGAACTTCGTCCGCGACGCCGCGGCCTCGGTCTTCATCATCGGCTACATCGCCCTGCTGGGCTCGTTCAGCGCGCTCATCCTCGCCGGTGAGCAGGGTGCCGCGCGGATGGTCACCTTCCTGCTGTGCGTCGTGGCCAACGACACCGGCGGCTATGCGGTGGGCGTCCTGTTCGGCCGGACGCCGTTGGCGCCCGCCCTGAGCCCCAAGAAGACGTGGGAGGGCATGGCCGGCTCGCTGCTGTTCGCCATGGCCACCGGTGCCGCGCTGGCGCACTGGGTGCTGGGTGTGGACTGGTGGGTCGGGGTGATCCTCGGGGCGGTGACGGCGTTCTTCGGCACCTGTGGGGACCTGATCGAGAGCGCCGTCAAGCGCGATGTGGGCATCAAGGACATGAGTTCGATCCTGCCCGGGCACGGCGGCGTCATGGACCGCCTCGACTCCCTGCTGGTCGCCGCAGCCCCGGCCTGGCTGGTGATGTACCTCTTCGTCCCCGGCGGGTAGCCTTCGTGCGGTGACCAAGGGACTGACCGACGCCGAACGCGCCCGTGCCGACGAGCTGGACGCCCATGCCCGCGCCGGGCGCGTCCTGCCACTCGTCTTCGACGCCCCCCGCCGGGGCAAGCCGCCGCGCCACTGGGCCGACTTGGCACCGCAGGAGCGCAAGGCGGCGGTGACCGAGGCCGGCCTGCCGGGCTTTCGTGCCTCGCAGTTCGACAGCCACTACTACGGGCACGCCAACACCGACCCCAGCACGTGGACCGACCTGCCGGCGTCCCTGCGCGAACAGGTCGCGGTGACCTTCTTCCCCGACCTGCTCCACGAGGTGCGCACCCAGACCGCCGACGAGGGCACCACCATGAAGACCCTGTGGCGCCTCCACGACGGCAACCTCGTCGAGAGCGTGCTCATGGAGTACGGCGTCCCCGGCAAGCCCTCCAGCGGCAGCGGACGCCACCGCGCCACCTTGTGCATCTCCTCCCAGGCCGGCTGCGGCATGGCCTGCCCGTTCTGCGCCACCGGACAGGGGGGCCTGCAGCGCAACCTGTCCACCGCCGAGATCGTGGGCCAGGTCGTGGCCGCCAGCCAGCGCGTCCGGCTCAACAACATCGTGTTCATGGGCATGGGCGAGCCGATGGCGAACTACCCGGCCATCATGGGCGCCATCCGGCGGATGACCGACGACCTGGGGCTCTCAGCCCGCGGCATCACCGTCTCGACCGTCGGGCTGGTGCCGCGCATCGAGAAGCTGGCCACCGAGGGCATCCCGGTAACGCTGGCGGTCAGCCTGCACGCCCCCGACGACGAGCTGCGCGACACGCTGGTGCCGATCAACACCCGCCACAAGGTGGCCGAGGTGGTCGACGCCGCGCACGCCTACTTCGAGACGACCGGACGCCGCGTGTCCATCGAGTACGCCCTCATCCGGGACGTGAACGACCAGGCGTGGCGGGCCGATGCGTTGGCCGACCTGCTCACCAGCAAGGGCCGCGGCGCGCACTGGGTGCACGTCAACCCGATCCCGCTGAACCCGACACCCGGGTCGAAGTGGACCGCCTCGCGCCGCGCCGACGAGCAGGAGTTCGTCCGGCGCCTCAACGCGCGCGGCATCGCCGCCACCATCCGCGACACGCGGGGGCAGGAGATCGACGGGGCCTGCGGGCAGCTCGCCGCCCAGGAGCGTTGATGGGCTACTGGTCCGGCCGCGCCCACGGCGAGGCCTTCCGCCTGTTCGGCCCCCGGCACCTCGGCGCCCTGGCGGCCACCGGCCTGGGGATCGCGGCCACGCTCGCGCTCGGGCGAGCCCAGGACGAGCCCGGACGCCGGCGCACCCGGGCCGTGCTCGTGGCCGGCCTGTGGGGCCAGGAAGCCGTCTACCACGGCTGGAAGGCCTGGCACGGCCAGTGGAACCTCAAGGAGATGCTCCCGCTGCACCTGTGCTCGGTGCTGGTGTGGGTGGGCGGGGCCAACCTGCTACGCCCGACCCGGTCGGGTGACGACCTGGCCTGGTACTGGGGGATGGCCGGGGCGCCGCAGGCCCTGCTCACCCCCGACCTGGCCGAGTTCGGCGCGCGCCACTTCCGGTTCCACCAGTTCTTCGCCAGCCACGGCCTGGTGCTGGTGGTCCCGCTGTGGCAGGTCGTCGTCGAGGGCCGCCGCCCCACTGCCGCCGGCGGCGTCCGCGCCTGGAGCCTGCTGCTCGCGCACGCCGGCGTGGCGCACCTGGTGAACCGCCGGGTGGGCAGCAACTACATGTTCGTCACCCGCAAACCGGACACCGCCAGCATCCTGGACACGATGCCGCCGTGGCCTGGCTACGTCCCCGTGCTGGTCGCGCTCGCGGCGGCCTGGTTCGCGGCGTCGTACGCCCCCTTCGCTGTCGCGGACGCGGTGCGCGCGGACCGACCGCGACGTCGACCCCTGTCGACCTCCTCAGCGGCGCGCTCAGCCCGGCGCTGAGGCGGCGAGCACGCCGACGGCCTCGTCCACCGAGTCGACCAGGTGGATGTGCGGCTCCATCAGACGGCCCTTGGCCAGTGCCTTGAGCAACGGCCAGGCCGGGACGGTGCGCGTCCAGTACTCGTGCCCCAACAGGACCATGGGCCGGATCGCCGCCAGCTCGAGGGCGTAGAAGTTGTGCGTGAGCGCCTGGAAGATCTCCTGGGTGGTGCCGGCCCGACCCGGCGAGTAGACGATGCCGGCGCCGCACAGGCGCAGCAGGATGTCCTCGCGTATGGCGTTGTCGAAGTACTTGGCGATCGCGTTGGCGAAGACATTGGGCGGCTCGTGGCCGTAGAACCAGGTCGGGACGCCGATCGACAGCCGCGAGCAGTCCCAGCGCTGTTTGACCGCGAAGCCCGCCGCGGCCCACGCGCCGGGCTCGGGTACGAACGAGGGCACCTGGGCCAGCGTCGTGCAGGCCTCGACCAGCGCGTCGGTTCCGTCGCGGAAGCTTGCGCCCAGGTTGGCGGCCTCCATCGCGCCGGGCCCACCGCCGGTGAGCACGAGGTGCCCCGCCTCGGCCAGGCCGTGGCCCAGCAGGGCCGACTGCTCGAACTCGGGCGTACCGCGTCCGACCGAGTGGCCGCCCATGATGCCCACGCCGGAGCGCGGGGTGGTCACCACGTCGAGCAGGGCGTCGCTGACGAAGTGGTCGTGCAGCGACTGGGCCAAGGTGGCGTCCAGCAGGCGGGCGCGGTCCCGCAGCGTCCAGCCGTACACGGTGGCGTCCGGGGTGCCGGCGTAGCCGTCGTCGAGGCCGGCGTAGAGGTCCTGGGGGGTGTAGAGCCGGGCGGGGTAGGCGTCGAAGGGGAGCTGCGGCAGCCGGGGGAACAGGGACGCCCCGCGTCCGGCCAGGTCGGCCGCCACGCGGTGCTTGAGCCGGCACCCCAGGAAGAAGGCGTTGTGCACGGGCGTGCGTTCCAGGATGTCGCCGCGGCCTCGCAGGTCGAGGGACTGGACGACGCACCCGGCCAGGGACTTCTCGGCCCGCACGTGGGCGTCGAAGGCCTCGATGGTCTCGATCTCGGCGCGCATGGTGAGAGACTAGCTCCCGTGCGTGACGTCGTGATCCTCGGCAGTACCGGTTCCATCGGCACCCAGGCGTTGGACGTGATCGCGTCCCGGCGCGAGGAGTTCGCGGTGGTGGCCCTCACCGCCGGTGGCTCCCAGCTCGACCTGCTGGCCGAACAGGTGCGCGCCTTCGCGCCACGGTTCGTCGCCGTGCCCGATGCCGCCGTCGAGCCGCTGCGCGCGAAGCTGGCCGGCGTCGACGTCGAGATCGCCGGCGACGGCGGCAACGAGACCGCCGCCCGCCTGCCCTGTGACGTCGTGCTCAACGCCATCACCGGGGCCGCCGGGCTGATGGCGACGCTGGCCACCCTCGAGGCCGGCACCATGCTGGCGCTGGCCAACAAGGAGTCGCTGGTCATCGGTGGACGCCTGGTCACCGACGCCGCCGCCCCCGGCCAGCTCGTGGCCGTCGATTCGGAGCACTCGGCCTTCGCCCAGGCACTGCGCGCAGGCAAGGCGTCCGAGGTGCGCCGCCTCATCCTCACCGCCTCCGGAGGGCCGTTCCGCGGACGGGGGCGCGACCAGCTCACCGACGTGACCCCCGCCCAGGCGATGGCTCACCCGACCTGGAACATGGGGCGCGTCATCACCATCAACTCCGCGACGCTGGTCAACAAGGGCCTCGAGCTCATCGAGGCGGCCCTGCTGTACGGCATCGACTACGACGCCATCACGGTCGTGGTGCACCCGACCAGCGACATCCACTCCATGGTCGAGTACGTCGACGGGGCCACCATCGCCCAGGCCAGCCCGCCCGACATGCGCCTGCCGATCGCGCTCGGCCTGGCCTGGCCCGACCGCATCCCGGACGCCGCGGCGTCCTATGACTGGACGATCCCACGCACCTGGACGTTCGAACCGCTCGATGACGAGGCCTTCGGCGCGGTCGAGCTGGCCCGCCGGGCCGGCAAGGCGGCCGGGACCGCGCCGGCGGTCTACAACGCCGCCAACGAGGTCTGCGTGGACGCCTTCTGCGCCGGAGAACTCGGCTTCTTGGGCATCGTGGATACCGTGGGGGCCGTGCTCGACGAACACCTCACCGACGGCCACGTGGCCGACGCTGCGCTGAGCCTGGACGCCGTCCTGGCCGCCGACGCCTGGGCGCGACGGCGGGCCGAGGAGATCTGCTCCCGGGGGGCCGCGTCCTGATGGGGTCGTGCTGATGGAACTGTTCTGGACCATCGTGTTCGGGCTGCTGTTCTTCGCCTTGTTGATGGCGTCGGTGGCGCTGCACGAGATCGGGCACCTGTTGCCGGCCAAGCTGTTCGGCGTCCGCGTGCCGCAGTACTTCGTGGGCTTCGGCCGCACCCTGTGGTCGACCCGCCGCGGCGAGACCGAGTACGGCATCAAGCTGTTCCCCCTGGGCGGTTTCGTCCGGCTGCTGGGCATGTACCCGCCGGCGCGTCCGGGGGCCAGGCAGACCTGGTTGCAGCGCTTCGCCGACGACGCCCGCAGTTACGAGTGGGACGACATCACCCCCACCGACGTCAGCGCTGGCCGGCTGTTCTTCCAGAAGAGGACGCACCAGAAGCTCATCATCATGGCCGGTGGGATCACGATGAACCTGCTGCTGGCCTTCCTGCTGTTCTGGGGCGTGAGCGCCCTCCACGGCAACTGGCGCGAGCAGCCGGTGGTGCGCGGCATCCAGCAGTGCATCATCGCCGAGCAGCGCGACGACACCACCTGCCGACCCACCGACGAGCCCACCCCGGCCGCCGCGGCCGGGCTGGTCGCAGGCGACCGGATCGTCTCCTTCAACGGGACGCCGATCGTCGACTACCCCCAACTCACCGGCCTGATCCGCGCCAACCTGGACCGGCCGGCGACCCTGGTCGTCGAGCGCGACGGCGCGCGGGTCACGCTCCCGACGGTCCCCACCCGGATCGCGGGCGTCCGCGACACCCTCGACCCGGCCAAGGTCGTGCCCGCCGGGTGGCTGGGGGTCCTGCCCACCGTCGAGAAGGTCCACGGCGGGCCGGTCAGCGTGCTCAAGGACATGGGCACGATGACCGTCCAGTCCGTGGTCGCGCTGGTGCAGTTCCCGGTCAAGGTGTGGCACGTCGTGGTCGGCATGGTCACCGGCCAGCCGCGCGACGTCTACGGCCCGATCTCGATCGTCGGCGCCAGTGCGCTGGCCGGGGAGGCGGCCGTGCAGGAGGCCCCCATCGCCGACCGGGCCGCCCTGTTCGCCAGCCTGCTCGGCTCGATCAACCTGTTCCTGGCCCTGTTCAACCTCGTCCCGCTGCCGCCCCTGGACGGCGGGCACATCATGGGCGCGCTGTGGGAGTGGGTGCGGCGGACGGCCGCACGCCTCACCGGACGCCCCGACCCCGGCCCGGTCGACACCGCCAAGATGGTGCCGGTGGCCTATGCGGTGGGAGGATTCCTCCTGCTGTGTGGCATCGTCCTGATCGTGGCCGACATCGTCTCGCCCGTGAAGATCTTCTGAAGGAGACATCCATGACCGTGAACCTCGGAATGCCCGCCACGCCGCCGCCCGTCCTCGCGCCGCGGCGGCCCACCCGCCGCATCAACGTCGGCAAGGTGGCCGTGGGCGGGGGAGCACCCGTCTCGGTGCAGTCGATGACCACCACCAAGACCACCGACATCAATGGCACCCTGCAGCAGATCGCCGAGCTGACCGCGACCGGGTGCGACATCGTCCGGGTGGCCGTGCCCAGCCAGGACGACGCCGATGTGCTGCACATCATCGCGAAGAAGAGCCAGATCCCGGTCATCGCCGACATCCACTTCCAGCCCAAGTACGTGTTCGCCGCCATCGACGCCGGCTGTGCCGCCGTCCGGGTGAACCCCGGCAACATCAAGCAGTTCGACGACAAGGTCGGCGAGATCGCGAAGGCTGCCGGCGACGCCGGGGTCAGCCTGCGCATCGGCGTCAACGCCGGGTCGCTCGACAAGCGCCTGTTGGCCAAGCACGGCGGCCCGACGGCCGAGGCCATGGTGGAGTCTGCCCTGTGGGAGGCGTCCCTGTTCGAGGAACACGACTTCCGCGACTTCAAGATCTCGGTCAAGCACCACGACCCCGTCGTGATGGTCAACGCCTACCGCCAGCTCGCCGCCCAGTGCGACTACCCGCTTCACCTCGGCGTCACCGAGGCCGGGCCGGCCTTCCAGGGCACGATCAAGAGCTCGGTGGCCTTCGGCATCCTGCTCGCGGAGGGCATCGGCGACACCATCCGGGTGTCGCTGTCCGCCCCGCCGGTCGAGGAGGTCAAGGTCGGCCAGAAGATCCTCGAGGCGATCAACCTGCGCCAGCGCCAGATGGAGATCGTCTCCTGCCCCGGCTGCGGACGCGCCCAGGTCGACATCTGGGGCCTGGCCAACGACGTCACCGATGGCCTGGAGGGCCTGACCGCCCCGCTGCGCATCGCCGTCATGGGGTGCGTCGTGAACGGCCCCGGCGAGGCCCGCGAGGCCGACCTCGGGGTGGCGGCCGGCAACGGCAAGGGCCAGATCTTCATCAAGGGCGAGGTCATCAAGACGGTGCCCGAGTCCGAGATCGTCGCCACGCTCATCGAGGAGGCCAACAAGCTGGCCGCCGAGATGGAGCACACCGGCGAGGCGCCCCAGGTGAGCGTGGTCTGACATGCGCAGCCGGGTGCTCGGCGAGGGCGATCGCGCCCTCGTGGCCCGGTTGCTCGCCGCCGACGAGGTGGCCCATTGCTTCGTCTCCTCCCGGGTGGACGCCGGCGTGCTGCGCGCGGCCGGGGTGGGGGAGCTGTGGGGCTACCCGGCCCACGCCCCGCGAGCCCTGCTGCACGTCGGCGCGAACGTCGTCCCAGTCAACGCCGACGACGAGGCCCTGGACGCCTTCGCTGCCGACATTGGCCGCTGGCGCAGCTTCGTCGCGATCGTCGGTCCGATCACCCAGGCGCTGGGCCTGTGGGATCGGCTGTCCGCGCGGTGGCCCGAGGTCTATGAGAAGCCACGCGTCGTGCGTCCGCGCCAGTTGCTGATGGCCTGCACCAGCGGCGTCCGCGCCGCGGTGGACCCGCGCCTGCGGCGGGCCACCGAGTCCGACCTGGAGTCCTACCTGGCCGGCGCGGTGCACATGTACCGCGAAGAGCTGGAGGAGGACCCGCTGGTCACCAACCCGGTCGGCTACCGCCGCTATGTGGCCTCCCTCATCGAGGGCCGCCGGGCCTTCGCGATCACCGAGGACGGGCGCGTCGTGTTCAAGGCCGACCTCGGGGCCGTGTCGGCCGCGGTGGCCCAGGTGCAGGGGGTGTGGGTGGCCCCGGACCGCCGCGGACGAGGCCTGTCCGTGCCCGGCATGGCCGGCGTCACCGAGGCGATCCTCGCCCAGGGGCGGACGGCGTCCCTGTACGTCAACGACTTCAACACCCCCGCCATCGCCTGCTACCGCCGCGTGGGCTATGAGGTGGTCGGCGAGCTCGCATCGGTGTTGTACTGATCCGGGCGGCCCGGCCTAGGCTGGTCGAATGATCCGTCCACCTCGATCGGTGCGGACTGCCTGCCTGGTGGTGGGCGGTCTGCTCGCCCTCGGCGCGTGCGCCTCCGACGCCGCGGCCCCGACCGGACCGACTGCCTCGACACCGACGCCCACGCCGGCCGCCACCCCGGCACCCACCCGGCCGGGGCTGACCGCGCGCACGCGGCCTTCCACGGGTGTGCCTTCCGGCGTGGT
>JAUNSA010000002.1:0-2421 GCA_030539405.1 Propionibacteriaceae bacterium | reverse complement strand
CCACCCCGACCCCGACACCGACTCCGGCGCCCCAGCAGCTGACCCTCACGATCAGCGGCGACCTGTTGTGGCACCGGGGCCTGCTCGCCGACGGGGCCGCAGCCGGCAAGGCGTCGGGCCGGGCCTACGACTTCGAGCCGATCTTCGAGCACATCCGGCCCTTGCTGGGCGAAGCGGACCTGTCGATCTGCCACATCGAGGTGCCGGTCGCCCCCGAGGGCGTCAAGCCGGTCGGTTACCCGGTCTTCGCCGCCCCGCCCGAGACGATCGAGGCCGCCGCGGCCGTGGGTTTCGACTACTGCACGTTCGCCTCCAACCACACCTTCGACCAGGGCTGGGCCGGTGTCGAGGCCACCCTGGATGCGCTGGAGGACCACGGCATCGTCCATGCGGGCGCCTTCCGCACCGAGGCCGACGCGGGGCGTCCGAACCTCTGGACCTCTCCTGAGGGGGTGAAGGTGGCCGTGGTCGCGGGCAGCTACGGCAGCAACCTCAAGGGTCCGGCCGACAAGCCCTGGGCGCTCGGCCGCCTGGATGCGGACACGCTGATCGAACGCGGACGCGCTGCGCGGGAGGCCGGTGCCGACCTGGTGCTGGCCGCCATGCATGCCGGCACCGAGCAGCAGCACCGCCCCAACGACCAGCAGGTGAAGCTCGCCACGTCCCTGGCCGAGTCGGGCGTGTTCGACCTGGTCTACGGGCACCACGCCCACGTGCCCCAGCCCTGGGACAAGATCAACGACACCTGGGTGGTCTACGGCGGCGGCAACCTCGTCGGGCAGATGAAGGTGGCCACACCGCGCGCCTACGAGCAGTACCTGGGGCGGCTGACCTTCGAGAAGACCGGCGAGGGCTGGGAGGCCGTCCGGGCCGAGTACGTGCCGCTGATGGTGACCCTGAGCCGCCCCGGCGCCCCGGCGCGCGTGCTCGACGTCAACAAGGCGCTCGCCGAGGGGACCGGCGATGCGGCCCGCCTGCGGGTCGCCAAGGAACAGGTCGCCTCGGCCGTCGGCCTGCTGGGCGTCGAGGGTGTGGCGGAGGTCGGCTGACGGTGCGCCCGGGGTGTCCTAGACTCACCTCTCGTGATCACGCGCCTGTCTGAGTTGTTCGTCCGCACCCTCCGCGAGGACCCCGCCGACGCCGAGGTTCCCAGCCACCGCTGGCTGGTCCGCGCCGGCTACATCCGCCGTGTGGCTCCGGGCATCTACAGCTGGCTGCCGCTGGGGTTGAAGGTGCTGCACAAGGTCGAGCAGATCGTCCGCGAGGAGATGGACGCCATCGGCGCCCAGGAGGTGCGCTTCCCCGCCCTGCTGCCCCGCGAGCCCTACGAGGCGACCGCGCGCTGGACCGAGTACGGCCCCAACCTGCTCCGCCTGCAGGACCGCAAGGGCGCCGACATGCTGCTCGGGCCCACCCACGAGGAGATGTTCACCCTGATGGTGAAGGACCTGTACTCCTCGTACAAGGACCTGCCGCTGAGCCTGTACCAGATCCAGACCAAGTACCGTGACGAGGCCCGGCCCCGCGCCGGTCTGCTGCGCGGGCGCGAGTTCGTGATGAAGGACTCCTACAGCTTCGACATCGACGAGGCCGGCCTGCAGGCGTCCTATGACCGCCACCGCGAGGCCTACCAGCGCATCTTCGACCGGCTCGGCCTGGAGTACGTGATCGTGTCCGCGACCTCGGGGGCCATGGGCGGCTCGGCGTCGGAGGAGTTCCTCGCCGTCGCCGAGATCGGCGAGGACACCTTCGTGCGCAGCGCGGGCGGGTACGCCGCCAACGTCGAGGCCGTCCGGCGTCCGCTCGCGCCCGAACAGGACGCCTCGGGTGCGCCCGCCGCCCACGTCGAGGACACCCCCGACTCGCCCACCATCGAGACGCTGGTGGCGTTGAGCAACGCGTCCTTCCCCCGCGAGGACCGCGACTGGACCGCGGCCGACACCCTGAAGAACGTGCTGTTCATGCTGGTCCACCCCGACGGCAGCCGGACGCCCCTGGCCATCGGCCTGCCCGGCGACCGCGAGGTCGACCCCAAGCGCCTGGAGGCCGCCGTCGAACCCGCCGAGGTCGAGCCGTTCGGCGAGGCCGACTTCGAGAAGTACCCCCAGCTCGTCAAGGGCTACATCGGCCCCGGTGCAGCCACCGGCGGTGCCCTGGGGCTGGACGCCGACGGCAAGGGCGTCCGGTACCTCACCGACCCGGCGGTCGTGCCCGGCACCCGCTGGATCACCGGTGCGAACCAGGCCGGACGCCACGTCTACGACCTGGTCTGTGGTCGCGACTTCACCTCCGACGGCGTCCTCGACGTCGCCGAGATCCGCGAGGGCGATCCGGCCCCCGACGGGTCCGGGCCGCTCACGCTGGCCCGCGGCATCGAGATGGGCCACATCTTCCAGCTCGGCCGCAAGTACGCCGAGGCGC
>JAUNSA010000230.1 GCA_030539405.1 Propionibacteriaceae bacterium | reverse complement strand
ACTGCCGGTCCTCGGCAGCGACACCGCCGGTCCTCGGCGAGTGGCCCGGGCGGGCCTATTCGGACGGGTCGCTGCGACGGGCGTCGGGGGTGAAGCGGTATCCGACGTTGCGGACGGTGCCGATCAGGGACTCGTGCTCGATGCCCAGCTTGGCGCGCAGGCGACGGACGTGGACGTCGACGGTGCGGGTGCCGCCGTAGTAGTCGTAGCCCCACACGTCCGAGAGCAGGGTCTCGCGCGTGAACACCCGGCCGGGGTGCTGGGCGAGGTACTTCAGCAGTTCGAACTCGGTGTAGGTCAGGTCGAGCGGACGCCCGTTGAGGGTGGCGTGGTAGGCGGTCTCGTCGATCTCCAGCCCACCGGCCGACAGGACGCCCGCGTCGCCGCTGCCCGGCAGCAGGGCCAGGCGGATCCGGGCGTCGAACTCGGCCGGGCCCGCGGCGTCCAGGACGATGTCGCGCACGCCCCAGTCGCTGGTGACGGCCGCGAAGCCACCCTCGCCGAGCACCAGCAGGATCGGGGTCGGGTTGTTCGCCGCGTCCAGCAGCCGACACATCTGCCGTGCGCCCGCGAGGTCGTGGCGCCCGTCCAGCACGAGGATGTCGGCGCGGGCGGCCTCGGTGACGATGGTGGCGTCCGGCGTCATCTCGCGGACGGAGTGGGCCAGCAGGCCGAGCACAGGGAAGGCGGCATCACCCGTCACGTCGCCGACGCGCGGGCTGACGGCCAGCACCTGGGGCATCGGCCTCCCCTTCCCGACCGAGTCCCGGTCGGACCCATTCTAGGGGTGGGAACCCTGCCGCCGTCAGCGTGACCAGACCGCGCTGTCGAGGACCAGCGTGACGGGGCCGTCGTTGACCAGCTCGACGGCCATGTCGGCGCCGAAGCGTCCCTTCTCCACGTGGGCGCCGCGGGCGCGCAGGGCCGCGACCAGGGCGTCCACCAACGGCTCGGAGACCGGACCGGGTGCGGCCGCGCTCCACGACGGGCGGCGTCCCTTGCGGACGTCGGCGTACAGCGTGAACTGGCTGACCACCAGGATCGGTGCGCCCAGGTCGGACGCCGAGACCTCACCGCGCATGATCCGCAGGCCCCAGACCTTGTCGGCCAGGCGCTCCACGTCCGCCACGGTGTCGTCGTGCGTGGCGCCGACCAGCAGGCACAGGCCCGGCTCGTCGATCGCGCCGACGACGGCCCCGTCGACGCTCACCGCGGCGCGGGTCACCCGCTGGACGACGACCCTCACGGCGTCACTGGTAGGAGACGAAGAACGGGGTCGGCTTGACCTGCTCGACGGTCTGCTTCGGGGTGAGCATCGGGATGTCCTCGTCCTCGAAGTTCTTCCACCCCATGAACACCCGCGGCGGCAGGTCGCGCTGGATGACCTGCCACGTGCTCTGCTTGGCGGGCTGGCCGCCCTGGCCGTCGACGTGCACGAGGTACTGGATCTCGGGACGCGACGTGTCGAGGTTGACCCGGTCCACGACCATGCGGGTCTGGAACTGGTGCAGCGTGAGCACCTTCGGCGGCAGCTTGTGCTCGGCCACCAGGTCGGCCAGCCACGCGCCCACCTCGTTGACCTCGTCGACGTGCACCTGCCCGATCTGGCGCAGGTGCCGCTGGTCGGGCTTGAGCCGCCACTCCGGATCCAGGGCCAGGCCGACCGTGGGCCGCTTCAGCAGCTCCTCGTACGCCTTGGCCTGCTCCAGGAACGGGGTGCGCCCCGGCTGCAGGTCCAGCACGATGTAGATGTCGTTGGCCTCGGCCGCCTCGATCCACGGCATCAGCGTCTCGACGGGCGTCCGGTAGCTGTAGGAGCCGTCGTCGCCGGCGCTGGCCGACGCAACGGTCGTGATGATCTCGAACGCGCCGATCACCGTCTGGTCGGGCATGTACGAGCGGTACTCCTCGACCAGCCGGTTGAGCCGCTCGACCGCCTCGAGTGGGGGCTGCTCGCCCATCATGCCCAGGGCCGCGGTCTCGGGGTGGCCGTACAGGGCGATCATGTGGCGTCCGGGGAAGGGCGCGATGCCGCCGCCGGGCAGCTCGGTCGCCGTGCGGGTCACCTCGACCTGTCCGGCGAACTGGGCGTCGGTGCCGTAGCCGTCCCCGATCGCGACCACCGGCCCCTCGTGGGCCTTCACCGCAGCCGTGGTCTCGGCGGTGGCGCCGGGGTGGGCGCCGCGCAACACCTCGGTCGACACCCCGCCGGCAGCCAGCACGACGGCCAGCTCCGCAGGCAGCTCCATGTTGGTGATCGCCAGCGTCGTCGCCGTGGGCGGTTCGGCGGGCAGGCCCGGCAGGTCCAGCTCGGACGCCGTGGCGGGCCCGGCGATGACCTCGCGGCTCCCGGCGTTGCTCACCTGCCCGTAGGTGATGACGGTGCGGGTGCCCAGGCGGTCGAGTTCGGCGGGCAGCTCGGCCGAATCGGCGAACAGCGGGACGCCCAGCGCGCGGGCCACCTCGAGTGCCGTCGGCGTCGGGTCGGGCGAGCCGCTGGCGTCCGGGGACGCGCTGGGATCGGGGGACGCACTGGG
>JAUNSA010000229.1 GCA_030539405.1 Propionibacteriaceae bacterium | reverse complement strand
TCTACCACAAGCACACCCAGTTCCCCGGCCCCGGCCGCACCGAGAACAACGTGGTCGGCTACCCGCTGTTCCCCGTGTACATGGCCAAGGCCGGCGGCTTCTTCTTCGTCGTGTTCGGCGTCCTGATCCTCATGGGTGCCACGATGTCGATCAACCAGCTCTGGCTGTACGGCCCCTACAACCCGGCCCAGGTCACCGCAGGCTCGCAGCCTGACTGGTACATGGGATGGGTCGAGGGCGCGGTGCGTATCTTCCCGGGCTGGGAGTCGCACTGGGGCGGGACCACCTGGTCGTGGAACGTCTTCGTTCCCTTCGCGGTCCTGATGGGCGTCTTCTACACCGGCCTCGCCCTGTGGCCCTTCATCGAGGCGTGGCTGACCGGCGACAAGCGCCCGCACCACATCCTCGATCGCCCGCGCAACGCCCCGACGCGTACCGCGCTCGGCGTCGCCGGCATGACCTTCTACGGCCTGATGTGGGTCGGTGGCGGCAACGACATCATCGCGACGCAGTTCAACGTCTCGCTGAACGCCGTCACCTGGTTCCTCCGCATCGCGGTGTTCGTCGGCCCGGTGATCGCCTTCATCGTCACCAAGCGCCTGTGCCTGTCACTGCAGCGCGCCGACAAGCAGCGCGTCCTGCACGGGTCCGAGTCCGGGATCATCGTCCGCAGCCCGGCCGGTGGCTACTCCGAGCCGCACCTGCCGATCTCGGAGGACGAGGCGTTCACGCTCACCCAGCACCGGCAGTACACCCCGCTGGAGCAGACCCCGACCGAGGACGAGCACGGCGTCAAGACCACCGACCCCAACGCTGTCAGCGGCCTCCGTGCCCGCCTGTCGGCCTGGTACGCCGGGGACGACATCGCAAAGCCGTCGCGCGAGGAGATCGCCGACTCCCACCACCACGATGAGGAGCCCAAGGAGCTCCACTGAGTGACCGGCCCTGAGTGAGTTGTAGGACGTGGCCCCTCCCCCGCCGGGGACGGGCCACGTCGCTGTGTGGGGGTGTGCAGAGTGCGTGGGGGCTACGCTGGGCCAGTGCGCTTCACCACCGGCAAGCCCGACCATGACCTGACCTACGACGACGTCTTCATGTCGCCCAACCGGAGTTCGGTCCGCTCCCGCATGGATGTGGACCTGACCTCCACCGACGGGCTCGGTCTGCCCACCCCGCTCGTGGTCGCCAACATGACCGCGATCTCTGGACGCCGCATGGCCGAGACGGTGGCGCGGCGTGGCGCGATCGCCATCATCCCCCAGGACCTCTCCTACGCTGCCGCCACGGCCGCCATCGCCCGGGTCAAGCGCGCCCATGCCGTCTTCGACTCCCCCATCCATGTCACGGCCGACACGGTGGTCGCCGACGCGCTCCCCCTCATCCCGAAGCGCGCCCACGGGGTCGCCGTGGTGCTGGAGGGACGGCGTCCGGTCGGGTTGCTCTCGGCCGCGGACGCCGCGGGCGTGGACCGGTTCATCCCCGTCCACGAGGTGATGACCACCGACCTGACCATCGTCGCCGCGCAGAGCTCCCCCCAGGAGGTGTTCGACAACCTCACCGACTCGCGACGCAAGATCGCCCTCGCCGTGGACGCCAACGGTGACCTCGTGGGCGTCCTCACCGCCAAGGGCGCCATGCGCTCGGCCATCTACACCCCCGCCCTTGATGGAGAGGGACGCCTGCGCATCGGCGCCGCCGTCGGCATCTCCGGCGAGGTGGAAGGGCGCGCCCGCGCCCTGCTGGACGCCGGAGCCGACGTGCTGGTGATGGACACCGCCCACGGACACCAGGACCGGATGCTGGAGACCTTGGCCACCGTGCGCCGCGTCCGGGACGCCCACGCCGAGGCCACGGGCGTCCGCGTGCCCCTGGTCGGGGGCAATGTGGTGACCGCCGAAGGCACCCTGGACCTCATCGAGGCCGGCGCCGACATCGTGAAGGTCGGGGTCGGGCCGGGTGCCATGTGCACGACCCGCATGCAGACCGGCGTCGGACGCCCCCAGTTCTCGGCCGTGCTGGACTGCGCCGCCGCGGCCGCTGACGTGGACAAGGCCATCTGGGCCGACGGGGGCGTCCGGCACCCCCGCGACGTCGCCCTGGCGTTGGCCGCCGGGGCGGGCTCGGTGATGGTCGGGTCGTGGTTCGCGGGCACGCACGAGTCCACCAGCCCGCTGATGCACGATGCGGACGGCCGCGCCTACAAGGAGTCGTTCGGGATGGCTTCTGCCCGCGCCGTGCGCGCCCGCACCCAGCAGCAGTCGTTCTTCGAGCGCGCCCGGGCCGGATTGTTCGAGGAGGGCATCTCGAGTTCGCGCATGTACCTGGACCCGGGGCGTCCCGGCGTGGAGGACCTGATCGACTTCATCACCTCCGGCGTGCGGAGTTCCTGCACCTACGCCGGCGCCCGCACACTCCCCGACTTCCATGCGCGCGCCACCGTGGGCGTCCAGAGCCGTTCAGGCTACGAGGAGGGGCGTCCCCTCCACAGCAGCTGGTAGGCCCTCCAGGGCCCCCTGCAGGGCCGCGCAGCCCCCCCTCCGCCGAGGACCGG
>JAUNSA010000228.1:2356-2581 GCA_030539405.1 Propionibacteriaceae bacterium | reverse complement strand
CGCCGCCGCCACCACTGGACTTCGCCTTGGGCTTCTCCTGGCCGCCGTCGGCCGAGGCGTCGGCGGAGGGGGCATCGGGGGTTTCGGCTGCGGACTCGGCGGACTCGGCCTGCGCGCCCTCGGCGTCCTTCTTGGCCTCGGTGTCGCTGTCGTCCGTAGAACCCGAGTCATCAGACTCCTCGGCGTCGTCGGCCCTGGCCCGTCGCCGGGCCGAGGCGTACTGCC
>JAUNSA010000228.1:0-2346 GCA_030539405.1 Propionibacteriaceae bacterium | reverse complement strand
GTCGTCGGAGTCATCCGACTCGTCGGAGTCGCTGGAGTCGGAGGAGTCGCCTTCACCGTCGCCGATGACAGCGAGGTCGGCACCGACCTCGACGGTCTCGTCCTCCTCGACGAGGATCTCCTGCAGGATTCCCGCCACCGGAGAGGGGATCTCGGTGTCGACCTTGTCGGTGGACACCTCGAGCAGCGGCTCGTCCACCTCCACGGAATCGCCGACGCTCTTCAGCCACTGGGTGACAGTGCCTTCGGTGACCGACTCTCCGAGAGCCGGCATGGTGACGCGTTCTGACATTTCTCGTGTCTCCTCGGGTGTGCGGTGTTGTCGGCGAGTCTAGAAGAGGGGGAAGGGGCAGAGGGGGGCGGCCACGACCCCATCTCATCAGGAATGGGCGTGCAATGGGCGTCCGGCGAGCGCCATGTGCGCTTCGCCGACCGCTTCGTTCTGGGTCGGGTGGGCGTGGACGAACTGGGCGACCTCCTCGGGGAGGGCCTCCCAACCGACGATGAGCTGGGCCTCGCCGATCTGCTCACCCATGCGGGAGCCGACCATGTGGATGCCGACGACGGGCCCGTCCTTGGTGCGGACCACCTTGACGAAGCCGGCGGTGGCGAGCATCTGCGACTTGCCGTTGCCGCCGAGGTTGAACTCGACGGACTCGACGGCATCGGCGCCGTAGATCTCCTTCGCCTTCTCCTCGGTGAGCCCCACGGAGGCCACCTCGGGTTCGGTGTAGGTGATGCGGGGGATGGTGGCCTCGTCGAGCGGTTGCGGGTCGAGCCCGGCGATGTCCTCGGCGACGAAGATGCCCTGGGCGAAGCCGCGGTGGGCGAGTTGGAGGCCCGGGACGATGTCACCGACGGCCCACACGCCGTCGACGCCGGTGCGGCAGCGTTCGTCGGTGATGACGTGGCCGCGTTCGAGGGTGAGGCCGATGTCCTCGTATCCGAGCCCCTCGGTGACCGGGCCGCGACCGACGGCCACGAGCACGAGGTCGGCCTCGATGGACGTGCCACCCTCGAGGTCGACGGTGACGACGTCGCCGTTCTGGGTGACCCCGCTGGACCGGGTGCCGGTCTTGAGCGTGATCTTGCGCTTCTTGAAGGCGCGCTCGAGGGCCTTGGAGACGGCCGGGTCCTCGGCGGCGACGAGTCGGGGCAGGGCCTCGACGATGGTCACCTCCGAACCGAACGAGCGGTACACCGAGGCGAGTTCGCAGCCGATGACGCCACCCCCGAGGACGACGACCCGGGGCGGGACCTCGTCGAGCACGAGCGCGCCGTCGCTGGTCATGACGCGCCCGGTGATCTCGATGCCGGGCAGCGTGGCGGGTCGTGAGCCCGTGGCGAGCACGAGGTGTCTGCCGGTGAGGCGACGCCCGTCGACTTCGACGGTGTCGCGTCCCACGACGCGCCCGTGCCCTTCGACGTAGGTGACCTTGGCCGACTTGACCAGCCCGATGAGGCCCTTGTGCAGGCGGCCGACGACGGCGTCCTTGTAGGAGAGGACCGCCGGCATGTCGATGCCCTCGAAGGAGGCCTTGACACCGAAGTTCTCGCTGTGGCGAGCGTTCTCGGCGACCTCGGCGCTGTGCAGGAGCGCCTTCGTGGGGATGCAGCCGCGGTGCAGGCACGTGCCGCCGAGGAGGTCCTTCTCGACGAGGGCGACGCTCAACCCGAGTTGCGCGGCACGCAGGGCACAGGCGTACCCGCCGCTGCCGCCTCCGAGGATGACGATGTCGAACGTGTCCGTGGTGGCCTCACTCATGCGGTTCGGGCTCCTTCCCGCAGACGGAATCTGCGTCGACGCTGACGACAGAGGCATCCTTGCACGAGGACGGGTGTGTCGCCCGGGATCGGCCCGTGCGAACGCCGACGTCAGTGCCCGGTCGCGGCGGTGACGCGGTCGAGCAGTGAGGTCGCGACGCGGGGGATGGCGGCGTCGGAGAAGTGGGAGCCGTCGGGGCGGGCGAGGGTCTCCTCGTCGACAGGGCCGATCGTGGTGCCCGACACGGGCCCACCTGCGGTGTCGTTCACGGTGGCCGGCCCACGCGCCGCGGCGGAGACCTCGAGGGAGACCGTGTCGAGGTGGTCGTCGCACGGCACGCCCTCGTCGCGGCAGTACACGTCGTCGATGGTGATGGTCTCGACGCGCGGGTCCGCCTCGGCGACCTCGGTGAGGATGGCGTTCCACCGGATGCGGAGGTCGTCCCGGTGCCAGAGGCGCTGGAGGAACTCGTGGCAGTGCTCGGGTGTGCACCGCGTCGTGAGACCGATGCCGGGGCGGTCGGTCTGCACGAGCACGAGGGTGGCGCCGCCCGCGGTGAGCCGGTCGATGTCGGCGGCCAGC
>JAUNSA010000071.1:12653-14373 GCA_030539405.1 Propionibacteriaceae bacterium | reverse complement strand
ATCCTCGACGGCGTCGAGGACATCGCCTTCTGCCAGCTCACCAACCACGACGTGGTGCGACACCGGCTGGTGGGCAAGATCGTCGCTGCCTACGACCGCTACGACTCGAAACTGCCGCCCCGGCCCCGGAAGGACCGCCCATGATCGACCTCAACAACGAGTCCGGCGTCGAGGTCGACGAGAAGCGCCTGGTCCAGCTGGCCCTGTTCACCCTCGACCAGTTGCGGATCCATCCCCAGGCCGAGGTGTCGATCCTGCTGGTCGACGAGAAGACCATGGCCGACTACCACCAGCGGTTCATGGGCCTGCCCGGTCCCACCGACGTCCTGTCCTTCCCCATGGACGAGCTGCGACCCCCGTCCGAGGACGAGGAGCCGCCGCTGGGCCTGCTGGGCGACGTCGTCCTGTGCCCGACGGTCACCGCGGCCCAGGCCGCCGAGAACGGCCGGACGCCGGAATCGGAGGCCGACTATCTCCTGGTCCACGGCCTGCTGCACCTGCTGGGTTTCGACCACGCCGAGCCCGAGGAGCACACCGTCATGTTCGGGCTCAACGACAAGATCATCGCCGCCTGGGACGCCTCGCGCGCCTGAGCGCACGACGGGCAGTCGTACCGGTCCCATCAGCACTGATCGCGGCATGGCCGGACGGGACGCTAGGGTGGCGATATGACGCTGCTGCCACCCGGAGCCCGCGAGACGTTCGTGTCCGCCATCGGGGGCCGGTGGCGGGTGCTGGAGGGCGAGCGACCGCTGGGGCAAGAGCCTGCGGGTCTCGATGTGGCCCCCATCCTCCTGATCCACGGGGGCGGATACGACGCGGCGGCGATCTCTTGGTACCGACTCATCGGCCCGCTGTCGGCCATGCGGCGGGTCATCGCGCCTGACCTGCCGGGGTGCGGCGGCACCACGGAGGTGCCGCTACCTGGCGCGCCCTCGGCGGCGGCCGACCAACTGGTGACGCTGCTCGACGCGCTCGGCGTCGACCGCGTCGTGGCATGTGGGGTGTCGATGGGTGGTGACATCGCGCTCGAACTGGCACTGCGCTACCCGACACGATTGGCGGGGCTGGTGTGCATCGCACCCGGCGGGCTGATGCCCTCGTTCGGATCGGCGGCGATGCAGCGCCTGATGTGGCTCACCACACGGGCCAGCGACCGGGGCATGGCGCTGATCTCACGGCTGTCGCGGCCCTTACTCTCCCGAGTTGTGCGCGACATGGTGCACGACCCGGCCACGCTGCCGCCCGAAGCCGTCGCCGAGTTCCTCGCCGAGGCGCGGCGCCCGGACGGCGGTGTGGCCTACGGCTCCTACAACCGGGCGACCGTCGGCCCGCGGGCCATGCTGAACGACAAGTCCAGGCGCGTGGGATCGATCGAGCTGCCGGCGCTGTTCTTCCACGGCCAGCAGGACGGGTTGGTGTCGATCGACGGCTCCCGGCGCGCCGTCGCGGCCATGCCGAACGCGCGCCTGGTCGAGGTCGACGACTGCGGGCACTGGGCGCAGCTCGAGCAGCACGAGCGGTTCCTGGCCGAACTCACGACGTTCCTCGCCGAGGTGGACGCCGCCTCGTACTAGAGCGGAGGGTTCCAGAACTGCCTCCGTGCCGGCACTGCGTGGATGGCCAGGCCCGGCACCCGACCCTCGGCACCAACTGCGGCAGACTCGCGTGTTCCTCAGTTGAGGTGTACGGGTCCTTGGCGGTCGGGGCGGCGCTGGCC
>JAUNSA010000071.1:9690-12643 GCA_030539405.1 Propionibacteriaceae bacterium | reverse complement strand
CAACGCGAGCGCACCACCGGCTCGGGTCCGGACGGCATGGCCGGAGAAGCACTCCAGCTCTCCCACCGACGCCAACACCTCGCGCCACACGGACGCGATCCGGGGGCGGCTGAGCTCGCGCGCGCAGTGGTTCGTCATGGACGCGTGCAGAGCCGGGTAATCAGCGGCAGCGATGTTCCGGAATACCGCCTCGGCCACGGTGACCGGATCGACAGGCGGGCCGGTGCCCAGGGTCCGCCCCGACTCTGGGTCCACCGGGTTGCCGAACCGCTTGAACGCGGCCTGACGACTGACACCTAGAACCTCACCGAGTTGGGCCCAGGAACAGCCCGCCTCGCGGGCATCCAGCACCGCCCGGGTCAACGCCACTTCAGCGGCCAGCGCGTCATCCCGCGCCCTGGTGACGGCAGCCAGCGCGTCAGGCGTCGGACTCACGGCTGCCCCGGACGCGACCCGATTCCTGGGGCATGAGGGCCCCGACCATGAGCGCGGCGGCGATCCCCACCATCCCGGCGATACCCGGGGAGGCGTTGAAGAAGAAGGCGGCCACCACGGCGACGAGCGCGGCACCGACGAATTGCGCCAGCTTGCGCTTCTCCCACACCCCCTGGGGGAGCTTGTCCTCCTTGGAGTCCTGCCACACGGCCGGCGCGATCATCGCACCCACGAACAGCGCGAGCGCGGCGACGGCCGAGACCAGGATCGGGGACCAGCCCACGCCCTGCTCCATCGAGGCGAGGAACAGGGCAGCGGTGATCAGGTAGATGACGGCGAACAGGGACCACAGGCGCTTGTTCATGCCCTCCACGCTGCCAAACACCCTGCTCAACGTCAACCTTGAGTTGACAATGATCGATCGGCTTGCCCGTCACGGGTTGCCGCGGGGTCCGTTTCGACACCGCACGGCCGGGGCGTCCGGAGGGGCCCCACCGCTAGACTGGCGGCCGTCGCCTACGAGGAGTCGTGATTTCAAGCGTTGACAGAGACTGAGTGGATCCTGCTCGGGGTCGCCCTCGCGTGCGTTCTGGCGGCGGGGTTCGTCACGACGATGGAGACCGCGCTCCAATCGTTCAGCAAGTCCCGGGCCGAAGGCCACGCCAAGGCCGGGGCGCGCAACGGTGAGCGGCTCGTGGAGATCATGCAGGACCCGGCACCGTTCCTCAACACCGCCCTGTTCCTGCGCATGGTGCTCGAAGTGGCCGCCATCGTGCTCGTCGGCATCGTCGTCTTCGGACGGTTCGACGCCCTGTGGGAGCGCTTGGTGTGGACGATCCTGCCCATGACCATCGTCTCCTACGTCCTGCTGGGCGTCGCCGCCCGCACCCTGGGTCGCCAGCACGCCGACACGATCGCCCTGCGCAGCGTGGGCCTGATCTCGATCCTGACCACGGTCGTCGGGCCGATCCCACAGGTGCTGATCATCCTCGGCAACGTCATCACGCCCGGCAAGGGCTTCACCGACGGCCCGTTCACCTCCGAGGCCGAGCTGCGCGAGATGGTGGACATGGCCGAGGCGTCCGACCTGATCGAGGCCGGCGAGCGGCGCATGATCCACCAGGTCTTCGAACTCGGCGACACCATCGTCAAGGAGGTCATGGTCCCGCGCACCGAGATGGTGTGGATCGAGTCCGACAAGACCCTGCGACAAGGGCTGTCGCTGGCGCTGCGGTCCGGCTACTCCCGCATCCCGGTGATCGGCACCGACGTCGACGACGTGCTGGGCATCCTCTACCTCAAGGACCTCATCCGCCGCTCCTACGACAACCCGAACGCGCAGTCGAGCGAGATGGTTTCGTCGCTGATGCGTCCGCCGACGTTCTGCCCGGACTCCAAGGCGGTGGACGCCCTGCTCAAGGAGATGCAGCTCACCCGCAGCCACGTCGTGATCGTGGTCGACGAGTTCGGTGGCACCGCCGGCCTGGCCACCATCGAGGACATCCTGGAGGAGATCGTCGGCGAGATCGTCGACGAGTACGACGAGGAGATCCCGCCGTTCGTCCGCCTGGCCGATGGCCGCTTCCGTGTCTCCAGCCGCCTCCCGATCGACGAGCTGGGGGAGCTGTTCGGCCTCCGCGTCGACGACGAGGACGTGGACACCGTCCTGGGCCTGATGGCCAAGCAGCTCAACAAGATCCCGATCCCCGGCTCGGTGGTCGAGTGGGAGGGGCTGGAGCTGGTCGCCGAACGGGCGTCCGGACGCCGCCACGCCATCCAGACCGTGGTCGCGGGCCTCATCGACGAGGAGGCCGACTCCGAGGTGGCCGTGGACGCCACCGTCGAACTCGCGGCGTCCTCGGCCAGTGCGTCGGGACGCCGCCGCCTCGACCCCCGCTCGCCGGGGACCCCCACCAAGGAGGACGCATGAGTGAGCAGGATTTCGACGCCTCGGGCCTGGATGCCGCCGAACTCGCCCTGTTCAAGCAGGCCGGCGCGCCGGCCCCCGGCCCCGTGCCGTTCCCCGAAGGGCATCGCTCGGGGTTCGCGTGCTTCGTCGGACGCCCCAACGCCGGCAAGTCCACCCTGACGAACGCGATCGTCGGGGAGAAGATCGCCATCACCTCGTCCAAGCCGCAGACCACCCGCCGGATCATCCGCGGTGTCGTCACCACCGAGGACGCCCAGCTCGTCCTCGTCGACACCCCCGGCCTGCACCGGCCGCGCACCCTGCTGGGGGAGCGCCTCAACGACCTGGTCTACGAAACCTGGTCCACCGTGGACGTCATCGGGGTGTGCCTGCCCTGCAGCCAGCGCATCGGCCCCGGCGACGAGTTCCTGCTCAAGGAGATCGCCGCGCTGCCGCGGCGTCCGAAGCTGGTGGCCCTGGCCACCAAGACCGACCTGGTCAGCCGCGAACGCATCGGCCAGCACCTGATGAAGATCGCCTCCCTGGAGGAGCAGCTCGGCATCCGGTGGGAGACCGTCATCCCGGTCAGCGCGCTGACCGGCGACCAGG
>JAUNSA010000071.1:0-9680 GCA_030539405.1 Propionibacteriaceae bacterium | reverse complement strand
GCGAGGACCGCCGCCCCCGTGGCGCAGCGGCTCGCCCGCGGGTGGTCGACCGTCCCCCCGTGCCCGGCGCCCCCCCGCGACCAGGTCCAGATCGTCGTGGACGAACTGATCGCCCACCTGCCGCCCGGCCCGCCGCTGTTCCCCGACGGCGAGGTGACCGACGAGCCGACCGAGACGCGGATCGCCGAACTGATCCGCGAGGCCGCCCTCGAGGGCGTCAGCGACGAGCTGCCGCACTCGATCGCGGTGGTCATCGACGAGATGAAGCCCCGCGAGGACCGCCCGGCCGACAAGCCCTTGATGGACATCTTCGCCAGCATCGTGGTCGAGCGCGACTCCCAGAAGGGCATCATCATCGGCCACCGCGGGGAGCGGCTCAAGCAGGTCGGCCAGGCGGCGCGGCTGCAGGCCAAGGAGCTGCTCGGCATGCCGGTGCACCTGTCGCTGCACGTCAAGGTCCTGTCGGACTGGCAGCGCGACCCCAAGTACCTCAACCGCCTCGGCTTCTGAGGCCCTCGTGACCGCGCCGCGTGAGATCACCGGGCCGGTGGCCCTCGTGCGCCCTGACGGGCGCCTCAACCGGGACGCCGTCGGCTGGAGCCGGCGCCCCCTCCACGACACGGCCGGGGTCAAGCGCGGGCTGCGCGGCCTGGGCCGCAACAAGCGGTGGGAGTACTGGCTGGTCATCACGCCCGAGGTGCTGTTCTCCCTGACGCTGTCCGACATCGACTACGCCGGCGTCCACACCGTCTGGGCCTACGAGCGGGCGACCGGACGCCGCGTCGACGAGACCGCCGTCGTACCGTTCGCGTGGCACACCGACCTGCCCGGGTCGCTGGGCGACGGCGTGGCCGAGGGTGGGTCCCGCGGCCTGGCCGGCCGCATCGAGGAGACCGAGGGCGGCACCCGCGTGCGGGCGCGCGCCGACGGCGTCCGATTCGATGTGACGGCCGGACGCCTCGGGCCCGGCGAGTCGCTCGGCGTCGTCGTCCCCTGGAGCCAGCACCGCTTCCAGTACACCGTGAAGGACCCGCTGCGGCCGGCGTCCGGTTGGGTCGAGGTCCTCGGCCGCCGCCACGACCTGCCGGCGGGGGAATCCTGGGCGATCCTCGACCACGGCCGGGGCCGGTGGCCCTACTCGATGTGGTGGAACTGGGCCGCCGGGGCCGGTCTGGCCAGCGATGGTCGCGCGCTCGGGCTCCAGTTCGGCGGCAAGTGGACCGACGGCACCGGCCAGCGCGAGAACGGGGTCGTCGTGGACGGCACGCTCCACCCCGTGCACGAGGACCTCACCTGGGATTACGACGAGCGCGACTGGCTCGCCCCCTGGCGCCTCACCTCGGCCTCGGTCGACCTCGAGCTCCGCCCCTTCTGGGACCACGACGCCGTGATGGACCTCGGCGTGGTGAGCTCGGTGGCCCACCAGGTGTTCGGCACCTGGCACGGCACCGTCCGCGTCGGCGGGCAGGACATCACCATCGACGGGCTCACCGGCTTCGCCGAGGACGTCCGCAACCGCTGGTGACGGCTCGCCGGCGGCTCAGTGGTCGTCGAGCGAGTCCGGGATGTCGTGCTTGTCGGTGAGCGCCGTGAGGTCGGCCAGGGCCTCCTGGATCGCCGGGTCCGGCTCGCCGTCGTCGGCCTTGGCGATCTGCTCCAGGTCCGTCTCCAGCAGGGTCATCTTCGACAGGTCGTTGCCGAGGTGGCCGGGCTCCGGGGCGTCCGGATCGCGCTCGTCCACGACCTCCTCGTGGTGCACGTGCTCGTCTTCCTGGCCGTAGCCGCGGGCCGTCTCGAGGCCGAGCGGGGTGGGGTCCTGGGTCTCGTCACTCATGCATCGAACCTAGTCCCCGGACTGTGACGCCCGGGTGGCCGCAGGGTGAACAGCGCGCGAACGGGAGGGCGTTGGGACGCCCTGTCATACTGTTGCGCATGCCGCATGACTCATCGGAGCCTCCCAGTCATCAACGCACGCGCCACGACGGGGAGGCTGAGCGATGACGCCGATCATCTCCCTGCTCGTCGGCATCGTGGTGGTGCTGTTCATCACCGCCTTCACCGGCTACTTCGTGGCCCAGGAGTTCGCCTACGTCGCGGTCGACCGCTCCCGCCTGGGCAGCCGGGCCGCGGCCGGTGATGAGAAGGCCATCAAGACCCTCGAGATCACCCGGCGGACGTCGTTCATGCTGTCGGGTGCCCAGCTCGGCATCACCGTCACGGGCCTGCTGGTCGGTTACGTCGCCGAACCCCTGATCGGCCAGGCACTGGGCAGCCTCGTGACCGGCGGCGCCGCGACGGCGGTGTCGGTGGCCATCGGCGGCGGGGTGGCCATCGTGTTCTCCACGCTGGGCCAGATGCTGTTCGGGGAGCTGTTCCCCAAGAACTACGCCATCGCCCGCTCGGCGCAGGTGGCGGACGCCCTCACCCCGTCCACGCGCCTCTACCTGACCATCTTCGGCCCCCTGATCTGGATCTTCGACAAGTCCGCCGAGCTCCTGCTGCGCGCGCTGCGCATCGAGCCCGTCCACGACGTCGAGGACACCGCCTCGGCCACCGACCTCGAGCGGGTCGTGGACGCCTCCCGCCGGGACGGCACCCTGTCCGAGGAGCTGGGCCTGATCATCGACCGCATCATCGACTTCCCGCGCCGCGACGTGCAGCACGCCATGGTGCCCCGCGTGGCGGTCGACTCCGTCCGGGACACGGCCACGGTCGCCGAGGTCCGCGCGCTGATGGCCGCGGGCCACACCCGCTACCCGGTGCTGGACGCGGAGGAGGGGATCGTCGGCGTCGTGCAGCTCGTCGACGTCCTGGACGCCACCGACCGGCCGGACGCCCCGGTCACCACGGTGGCACGCCCGGCCCTGGTGCTGCCCGAGTTCATGCCCCTGCCGGACGCGGAGGCCGAACTGCGCACCGCCGAGCAGGAGATGGCCTGCGTCGTCGACGAGTTCGGCAGCTTCACCGGCGTCGTCACGCTGGAGGACCTGGTGGAGGAGATCGTCGGCGAGCTGACCGACGAGCACGACCCCGACGACCCCGACTACCTGCCGAGCGAGACCGACGGGGTCTGGGTGATGGCCGGCGACGTGCACGTCGACGAGGTCGAACGTGCGATCGGCCTGGACATGCCGCCGGGCGACCACGAGACCATCGCGGGCCTGGTCATCCAGGTGCTGGGGGCGTTGCCCGAGGTGGGCGAGCAGATCACCCTCGACCTGGAACCGACGGCCGCCCAGCTCGCCCTGGACGGTGATGCCCAACCCCAGCGGGTGCTCATCGAGGTGCTCGCCATCGACCGCCACGTGCCCTCACGGGTGCGCGTGAGCCTCCCGGACGGAGACCCCGCATGATGCCGCTCGAGACCGCCATGGGCGGGTGGGCCGTCGCCGGCTGGACCGCCCTGCTGATCGTGCTGAGCGCCTTCTTCGTGGCCGCCGAGTTCGCGCTGATGGCCGCCAAGCAGCACCGGTTGGAGGAGCGTGCCGGCTCGGCCGCAGGCCGGGCCGCCCTGCGCAACTCCGCCGAGCTCACCCTCGTGCTCGCTGGCTCGCAGTTGGGCATCACCGTCTGCACGCTGGCGCTGGGCGCCATCACCAAGCCGGCCGTGCACCACGCGCTGACGCCGCTGCTGGAGACCTGGGGCATCCCGCTGGCCGTGGCCGACGTCGCCTCCTTCGTACTGGCGCTGGTGTTCGTCACCTTCCTCCACCTCGTGGTGGGAGAGATGGCCCCCAAGTCGTGGGCGATCGCGCACCCGGAGCAGTCCTCGGTGCTGCTCGCCCTGCCGATGCGCGCCTTCATGTTCGTGATGCGCCCGGTGCTCATCGCGATGAACTCCGCCGCCAACTGGCTGGTGCGCCGCACCGGCGCCACGCCGGTGGACGAGCTGTCGGCCGGGCAGGACGTCGCCGGGCTGCGCCAGCTCGTGGAGCACTCCGCGAACGTGGGCGCCCTCGACGCCCGCTACCGCGCGTCGCTGACCAGCGTCCTCACGTTGCGGGACCAGACGGTCGCCGACGTCGTGCCCGAGGGCCAGGAGCTGGCGTGGGCACCGGCCGACGCCACCGTGGCCGATGTCCAGGCCGTCACCCGGCAGCACCGCCACCTGCGCGTCCTGCTGCGCGAGGGCGGGACAACGGTCGGGGTGGTCCACGTCCGCGACACGCTCGCCGAACCGGACCCGGGGCGTCCGGCCCGCGACCTGGCGCGCCCCCCGGTGCTGCTGCCGCACGACACCCACCTGGCCGAGGCGCTCAAGCTCATCCGCCAGGCGCGCACGCAGTTGGCGATCGTCACCCGCGGTGAGGTCGAACTCGGCGTGATCACGCTGGAGGACGTGCTGCCTGCCCTCATGCCGACCGCCATCCTGGAGGAGGAGGCGGTGGTGTAGGGTGACGCGCATGGCTTGGGCGAACCTCCTGCTTGGTCGCCGCAGCGAGGCCTAGGGCTCCTCACCGACGTGGGCGAGGTGAGCCGGTCGGGCTTCCTCGTTGCGGAGAGTCTCCATGCGCCTGGCACCCCCACCACCTGTTCGATGTGAGGAAGCACCATGACCACCAACACGTTCGGTACCCGCGTCCAGTCCGGCGTACCGGTCCAGCAGCCGAGCCCGATGCCGTTCCACCGCTACAAGGCGTTCGAGCCGGTCGATGTGCCGGATCGCACCTGGCCGACGAAGAAGATCACCCAGGCGCCGCGCTGGCTGTCCACCGACCTGCGCGACGGCAACCAGGCGCTCATCGACCCGATGACGGTGTCGCGCAAGCTGAAGATGTTCGACCTGCTGATCGCGATGGGCTACAAGGAGATCGAGGTCGGCTTCCCGTCCGCCTCGCAGACCGACTTCGACTTCGTCCGTCGCCTGGTCACCGAGGACCGCATCCCCGATGACGTCCAGATCTCGGTGCTGACCCAGGCGCGCGAGGACCTGATCTCGCGCACCGCCGAGTCGCTGGTCGGCGTCCGGCGGGCCAACATCCACCTGTACAACGCGACCGCGGAGATGTTCCGCCGCGTCGTGTTCGGCATCGATGAGGCCCAGTGCATCGCGATGGCGACCCGCGGCACCGAGATGGTGCTGAAGTACTCCGAGCAGTTCCTGGGCGAGACCGAGTTCGGCTACCAGTACAGCCCCGAGATCTTCACCCAGACCCCCACCGACTTCGCCGTCGAGGTGTGCAACGCGGTGGCGGACGTGTGGCAGCCCGGCCCGGACCGCGAGATCATCTTCAACCTGCCCGCCACGGTCGAGATGAGCACGCCGAACACGTACGCCGACCAGATCGAGTACTTCATCCGCAACGTCCGCAACCGTGAGTTCGTGGCCGTCTCCCTGCACCCGCACAACGACCGCGGCACCGCGGTCGCGGCGTCCGAACTGGGCATGATGGCCGGCGCCGACCGCGTCGAGGGCTGCCTGTTCGGCCACGGCGAGCGGACCGGCAACGTCGACCTGGTCACGCTGGGCATGAACCTGTACAGCCAGGGCATCGACCCCAAGATCGACTTCTCCGACATGGACGAGATCCGGCGCACGGTCGAGTACTGCACCGGGCTGCCCGTCCACCCCCGCCACCCGTACGCCGGCGACCTGGTCTACACGGCGTTCTCCGGCTCGCACCAGGACGCGATCAAGAAGGGCCTGGAGGCGCTGGAGAAGAAGGCCGCCGCCGAAGGCGTCTCGATGCACGAGATCGCCTGGGAGGCCCCCTACCTGCCGATCGACCCCTTCGACGTGGGCCGCACCTACGAGGCGGTCATCCGGGTCAACAGCCAGTCCGGCAAGGGCGGCATGGCCTACATCATGAAGAACGACCACAAGATGGACCTGCCGCGGCGCCTGCAGATCGAGTTCAGCCGGGTCGTCCAGCAGCACACGGACGCCGCGGGTGGCGAGGTCAGCCCCGAGCAGATGTTCCAGATCTTCGAGAAGGAGTACTTCGGCGACAACACCCCGATCGAGCTGCTCCAGTACCGCTCCACCGCCGAGAACGGCCACTACACCGTCGAGGCCGACGTGCGCGTCGACGGCGACGAGCGGCAGGTGAGCGGCGAGGGCAACGGGCCGCTGTCGGCCTTCGTCGACGCCGTGAACGCCGCCGGGCGGCCGGTGCGGGTCCTCGACTACTCCGAGCACGCGCTCAGCTCCGGTGGGGACGCCCTGGCCGCGGCCTACGTGGAGCTGGAGATCGGGACCGGCGACGACGCCCAGGTGCTGTGGGGTGTGGGGCGGCACAGCTCGATCGTGACGGCGTCCATGAAGGCCGTGATCAGCGCGATCAACCGCTCCGACCGCGCCTGATCGGTCAGACCAGCTCCTCGACCGCCTTCAGGCGGTGGAGGAAGGCGGCCATGGCATCACGATTCACCGGGGTGACCGGGCGGTAACCGCCGTCCGGGTACCCGGTGGTGATGCCGCGGTCGGCCAGCCACGTGATCTCGGCGTAGAACTGCGTTGACGGGGTCACGTCATTGAACGGGGAGGTCTTCGGGGGCGACCAGGCCGGCTTCTCGGCGAGCCGGTAGAGGAAGGCGGCCATCGCGTCGCGGTTCACCGGGTCCAGCGGGCGGTAGGTCCCGTCCGGGTAGCCGGTCGTGATGCCCTCCTCAGCCAGCCACGTGATCTCGGCGTAGAACTGCGTGGACGGGGTCACGTCGGTGAACGGGGACCGCCTCGGAGGCGTCCAGGTCGGGCTCCCGGCCAGCCGGTAGAGGAAGGCGGCCATCGCGTCGCGGTTCACCGGGTCCAGCGGGCGGTAGCTGCCGTCGGGGTGGCCCGTGGAGATCTGGTTGATCGCCATCCAGCACATCTCGTCGAAGAACTGGGTCGTCGGGGTGACGTCGGTGAACGCGGACCGGTTCGTGAACGTCCACGTCCACGCGGTGGCGCCCTGCAGTGCATAGCCGGCCTGGGCGCGTGCGGTCACCGGCAGTGTTCCGGACGCCTTCCAGGTCCCGGCTGGGGCCACGGTGCCGCTGAGCAGGTAGTCGACCCCGGTGGTCCGCGGGATCGTGACGGTGTCGAACGCCGCACCGCACACGTCGGTGAAGGTCGGCGCCGTCGGCGTGACCCGGATCAACGGGGGCGGGGGCGTCGGGGTGGGGTCTGGCGTGGGGCTCGGTGTCGGCACGGGGGCCTGGGGGTCGGAGTACAGCAGGAGGTTCGGCGTGCCGGGGCTCGGGTTGCTGATCGCCCCGCGGGTCGCGGTGCCGATGAGCTCGGCACCCACCCGCGCGGGCGTCCAGCTCGGGTGCGCCCCCTGCAGGATCGCGGCGACGCCGGCGACGTGGGGAGAGGCCATGGAGGTGCCCGACATCAGGGCGTAGGTGTACCCCTGTGGCTCGTGGATCGACGCCGACGAGACGTACGTGCCCGGCGCGTACAGGTCGACGCACGGGCCGTGGTTGCTCGTGGGTGCCTGGGCATCCGAGCTGGTCGCGTTGGCCACGGTCACGGCGCTCGCCGCAGCGGCCGGGGAGTAGGCGCAGGCGTTGTCCGCCTCGTTCCCTGCGGCCACCACGGCGGTGATGCCGGCGTCCACCAGCGCGTCGATCGCCTCGTCCATGAGGTAGTAGGAGTCCCCGCCCAGGCTCAGGTTGGCCACCGCCGGCCCGGGGTGCGCCAGGTTGTCCTTGATCGCCCAGTCGATCGCGGAGATCGTGGCGCTCATCGGCCCCTCGCCGTCGCAGTCCAGCACGCGAATGGCGACGACGTCGACCTCCTTGGCCACCCCCACGCTCCGGCCACCCAGGGTGCCGGCGACGTGGGTGCCATGGCCGTGGCAGTCCTGGGCGATCCCGCCGATCCCCGCAGCGCGCGGGAGACGTCCGTCCAACTCCTGGTGCCAGATGATGCCCGAGTCGATGACATAGGCGGTGACACCGCTGGCGGTGCCGGGGTAGGTGTAGGTCCCGTCGAGGGGGAGCCAGCGCTGGTCGATGCGGTCCAGCCCCCACGTCGGGTCGGTCTGGACGTCGCTGAGCCTCACCCGCCGGTCGGCCTCCACCGCGGCGACCAGGGGGGAACGGCGCAACTGGTCGGCCGCCTCGTCGGTGGCGTGCACGATGGCGCCGTCGAAGACGTGGGTGAGTTCCTGGGCGACCTGGACGCCGGCCGCCTCCAGTGCGCTCGCGCCTGAGGCGACATCGGTGCCGGGACGGTACTGGACGATGTAGGTCGACGTCCCGGCGGCAGCGCCGGAGACGTCGTCCATGATCGAGAAGGTCGGGATGGACCGGTCGGCCGGCGCCTCGGCCGACGCCGGCGGGGGCACCAGGGTGAGCGTCGCCCAGACGAGCGCCAGTGCCAACAGGGTGGGACGGAGACGAGTCATGGCACCGGGGACCTTTCGCTGGGACCCGCAAACCTGCTGCGCGACGTGGGGGGATTCGAACGTCTGGGCGCAGTGTAACGCCGCGACCCCGTCGCACGCCGGGGTTCGCAACGAAGTGTGGTCACCGATCCTGGCCGTGGTGTGCTGTCCCTAGAATGCGGGAGCAGTCCGACACCGAGGAGAAGACCATGGAACTGAGCCCCACGCTGCAGGAGGAGTTCGACATCGTCGTGCGCCGCAATCCCGGCGAGGCCGAATTCCACCAAGCCGTGCGCGAGGTGCTCGAGTCGCTGGATCCCGTGGTCAAGAAGCGGCCCGAGTACGTCGAGTACGGGATCATCCCGCGCATCTGCGAGCCCAACCGGCAGATCATCTTCAAGGTGAACTGGCAGGACGACAAGGGGCGGGTCCACACCAACCGCGGCTTCCGCGTCCAGTTCAACTCCGCGCTCGGCCCGTACAAGGGCGGCCTGCGCTTCCACCCCAGCGTCTACCTGGGCATCATCAAGTTCCTCGGCTTCGAGCAGATCTTCAAGAACGCGCTCACCGGCATGCCCATCGGCGGCGGCAAGGGCGGCGCGGACTTCGACCCCAAGGGCAAGTCCGACCACGAGATCATGCGCTTCTGCCAGGCGTTCATGACCGAGCTGAGCGGCCACATCGGCCACGACATCGACGTGCCGGCCGGCGACATCGGCGTGGGCGGTCGCGAGATCGGCTACATGTTCGGCCAGTACAAGCGCATGACCGGTCGGTACGAGTCCGGCGTGCTGACGGGCAAGGGCCTCACCTGGGGCGGCTCGCGCGCCCGCACCGAGGCGACCGGCTACGGCACGGTCTTCTTCGCCGACGAGATGCTGAAGCTGTCGGGCGACGGCTTCGACGGCAAGAAGGTCGTCGTGTCGGGTTCGGGCAACGTCGCCATCTACGCGCTGGAGAAGCTGAACCAGCTCGGCGCCACGGTCGTGGCCATGTCCGACTCGGGCGGCTACATCGTCGACGAGGGCGGCATCGACCTGGCCCAGATGCAGGACCTCAAGGAGGTCCGCCGCGGCCGGATCAGCGAGTACGCCGAGGCCAACAGCTCGGCGCGCTACATCGAGGACGGCCAGATCTGGGACGTCCCCTGCGACATCGCCCTGCCGTGTGCGACCCAGAACGAGCTCAACATCGGCGGCGCCCGCGCGCTGATCAAGAACGGCTGCACGCTGGTCGCCGAGGGCGCCAACATGCCGTCGACCCCGGACGCCATCCGCGCGTTCCGTGAGGGCGGCGTCCGCTTCGCCCCCGGCAAGGCGGCCAACGCCGGTGGCGTGGCCACCTCCGCGCTGGAGATGCAGCAGA
>JAUNSA010000070.1:3069-14385 GCA_030539405.1 Propionibacteriaceae bacterium | reverse complement strand
GGGCGTTCCGGCGGCGCGGGCTGAGCTTCACCCCCGACGGGGACGGGTCGGTCCTGATCAAAGGCTGCCTGCCTGAACTGGAAGCACAATCGTTGCTGCAGATGGTCACCGCTCAGGTCGAAACCGACAGGCGAGCAGGCCGCGACCACGCGGCCGACCGGCCCGACGACATCCGCAGCGGTGACCAACGCCGCGCGGACGCCCTCATCACCCTGATCGGCCTGTGGGGAGCCACCCATCCCGGCCCACAAGTGGCCGGCGACCGACCCCGAGTGGTCGTCACCCTCCGCGAGACCGACCTGCGCGAACGTGCTGAACAAGCCGGCATCCTGCCCGCCGGGAGCCAGATCACCGCCGGTGACCTGCGTCGCCTGTGCTGCGATGCCGACCTGACCCCGGTCGTGCTCGGCACCGACTCCGAAATCCTTGATGTGGGGCGTACCCACCGGCTGGTCACCCCGGCCATCCGTCGGGCGCTCACCCTGCGTGATGGCGGCTGCACCTTCCCCGGCTGCCAGACCCCCAACGAGCAATGCGATGCCCACCACATCATCCCCTGGTGGGACGGCGGCACCACGAGTCTTTCGAACCTGGTGCTGTTGTGCCCCCACCATCACGGGCTGGTCGAACCACCACGATTCTTCACCGGTCCACCACCAGACCGATGGGAAGTCCGGCTCACCCCCAGAGGGCGACCCGAATTCCTCCCACCCCAACGACGCGACCCCCACCGCACACCCCTGCCCGGAAACCGGCCACCCGCCGGTCAAGGGTGAACCATGCCCGGAGGAGAGCGATGACAAGGAGAAAGAGCGCTGTCGGCGATGGCGCAGCCTGCCCGGAGTGGCTCGCCCCGCAGGCATACTGGGACCCACCGAGCCGAAGGAGGCGCCATGCCGAAGCTCCCTGCCGTGAACCTGACCAAGGGCAAGGCCGTCATGGGCACCATCGTGGCCCTGCTCGGCCAGCAAGCGGTCGAGGCGCTGAAGGACCCCGAGCGCGCCGAACAGATCAAGAGCTTCGTCACCTCGCTCGGCCCCACGTTCGAGTCGCGTTCGCCCGAGCGCAAGCTCGAGGCGAAGATCCAGGCGCTGCGCACCACGGTGACGGACGCCCCAGCCGTCCAGCTCGCCGAGGCCGACCGTCAGAACTGGCTCGACCGCCTGGACGCCCTCGACGCCAAGCGCACGCTCGTGACCGCCGGGTTCACCGGACGCCAGCGCGCCAAGCAGGTCAAGGCGCTGTCCAAGCAGGTCGACGAGCTGCTCATGAAGTACCTCGCGCTGTCCGACGAACGCATCAACAGCGACGACGAAAACAGCGAGGCCGACGAGGGCTCCGCCACCCCGTAGCAGGCGCTCAGTCGCAGCTGGGGCAGGCCCCGGTGGTGGTCAACTGCAGGAAGCACCGCGGGCAGAACGCGGGCGCCTTCTCCGGGGCCTTGCGCGAGGCCGCCGACGACGCCGCCCGAGCCCGAGGGGCACCCGGGGCACGCGACCCACTCCCCGAGCCGCCCGACCGCCCACCACCAGAACCACCGGCACCGCCAGCACGACGCGAACCACCAGAACCAGCATCGCTTCGCTGCCCGAACGTCGACAGCGCGATGCCGGGCCAGTCGGGGGCGCACTCGGCGTTGACCCAATGCCGGGGGAAAGTGAGGTAACCGGGAGCGATCACCATGGCGATGCGGTCCTGGGCGTCCAGGCAGCGGATGTAGCTCTCGTCAGCCACGCCCCGAAACCGCGCCGCGCCCACGCGACCCAGGTGGCGAACCAGGATCTCACGGTCCGCCTCGGACCAACGCCGGTTCCAGCCCAGCACCTCCGAGCGCACCATGGTGCGGCCACCCTTGGCCGCGACCGCCGCCTGGAGGCGCTCCAGTTCCGCCTCGTCCGGCCGGCGATGCTCCTCCATGACGTGCTCCTCCCCGATCGGCTGCTGCGACTGCCCATCCTATGCGCTGCCGGCGAGGCTGAGTCAGCGGCGCCGCTTCCTGGCCGCCGGACGCCCCCGCTTCGCCGCCGCCGACCGGCCCCGCTTCCTTCTTCCACGCTCGGACGCCCCACGCTCGGCCTGGGTGCGGGACGAGTTCGCGGTCCGCCCGCGGACGATCCCGATGAACTCGTCAATCAGCGGGTGCTCGTTGTCGACCCGCCAGGCCAGAGCGATCGTGGTGGGCGGAGCGTCGGTCACCGGCCGGTGCACCAGGTCCCGCCGGCTGGCCGAGCGGGCCACCGACATCGGCACCAGCAGCACCGCCCCGGCGTTGACGCGGTCGATCGCCACGGCGTCCAGCTCAGTGAGCACGGTCTCGTCGGCCAGGTCGCCCAGGGTCACCTCATCGAAGGCGGCCACCGGGTGGTCCTTGGAGACCCACGCAACGGCCACCTCTTCGTACAACGCGATGGCGTGCATCCCTTCGCGGTCGAACGGCAGCCGCACGAAGCACAGGTCCACCCGATCTTCGACCAGCACCTGCCGTTGTGCTGCTTCGGCCACCTCGACGACCTCCAGCCGGGCGGACAGGCGTTCGTCCCAGCGGGTGCGCCACTTCGTCAGGGTCACGCCGGGCACATGGCCCACGCGGAGGGCGTCCGGACCTGACGACGGCGACTCACTCACCCCGGCAGGTTAGCCCTTGTCGCCGGCCCGTAGGGTGTGAGGGGTGAACGATTCCGCAGCGCTGCACGCGTCCACCGAGGGCCACACCTCCACCGAAGGCCACGAGGTCCCCACCGAGTCCTTGGCGAACGAGGGTCCCAATGGGGGTGACATCCTCGTCTCCGTCATGCGCGACCAGGGCGTGGAGGTCGCGTTCGGCGTGATCAGCATCCACAACCTGCCGCTCGTGCAGGCGGTCGACCGCGAGCTGCGGTTCGTGCCGATGCGCCACGAGGCCGCGGTGATCAACGCCGCCGACGCCTACGCGCGGACCACCGGCAAGATCGGCGTCGCGCTCACCTCGACGGGGACCGGCGCCGGCAACGCCGCCGGCTCGATGCTCGAGGCGCTGACGGCCCAGAGCCGCGTCCTGCACATCACCGGCAACGTGAACGCCGACCTCATCGGCGAGCACACCGGCGCCTACCACGAGGTGCCGCGCCAGTTGGCGATGCTGCAGGCGGTCTCCCAGCACGCGCTGCGCATCGAGACGGCCCGCCAGGCGCACGCGACGCTCACCGACGCCGTGCGGCTGCTGGGCACCGCGCCGCATGGTCCCGTCAGCGTGGATTGGCCCATCGACCTGCAGTACACCGCCAACCCCGCCGAGCAGAACAAGATCGACGACCGCGAGCCGACGGTCCGCACCGGCGCCCAGCGCGACCTCGAGCGGGCCGCCGCCGTCCTGCGCCGGGCCGAACGCCCGCTGATCTGGGCCGGCGGTGGCGCCCGCCGCGTCGGGCCGGCCCTGACCGAACTCGCCGAAGCCTGGGGTGCGGGCGTCCTCACCGGCACCAACGGCCGCGGCTCCGTGCCCGAGGACCACCCGCTCGTCGTCGGCAACCTCGCCTCCGACGAGGCCGTCGTCGACCTCATCGAACGCGCCGACTGCCTGCTCACCATCGGCAGCCACCTGCGCCCCAGCGAGACCCGCAACGGCGCCCTCCCCTTCCCGGACACCCACGTCCAGATCGACCTCGACGCGGACGCCCTGGGCCGCAACACCCCCGTCACGGTGGGTCTGCAGGCGGACGCCACGGTGGCGGTCCCCGCGCTGCTCGCGTTGCTCCAGGACCCCGACGAAGAATCCGACCAACAGCTAGCGACCGACCCCAACTGGGGCAGGCAGGTGGCCGAGGCCGCGGCGTCCGCCCGCAGCAGCCTGCGGGAGAAGATCGGGGCCTACGCGCCGATGTGCGACGCCCTGCGCGCCCGGCTGCCGCGGCATGCCCCGATCGTGCGGGACGTGACGATCCCGGGCAGTTCGTGGGGCAACCGCCTGCTGGCGGTGCACTCCCCCACCGACAACGTGTTCGCCGCCGGCGGCGGCATCGGACAGGGGCTGGCGATGGCCGTCGGTGCGGCGTTCGGGCGTCCGGACGCCCCGGTGCTGGCCATGGTCGGCGACGGCGGGCTGGCCGTCCACCTGGGCGAGCTGGGTGTGCTGGCCGCCGAGCAACCGCACGTCATCGTCGTGGTCTTCAACGACGGCGGCTACGGCGTGTTGCGCAACCTGCAGGCCGCGGCGTCCGACCCCACCCATGCGGTCGACCTGGCCACGCCCGACTTCGCGACGCTGGCACAGGCGTACGGGCTGAAGCACCGGCTCGTCAGCGACCCCGAAGGCTTCGACAAGGCGCTGAAGAAGGCCCTCAAGAAGGACCGCCCCTCGATCATCGAGGTCGACGTCACCGCCCTCGACCCGGCGCCCGCGGCGATGGTGCCGCCGATCGAGGTCCCCTAGGCACCGACGTTGAGCGCCAGCGACACGATCAGCGCAATGATGACCGTGTTGAACAGGAACGCCAGCAACCCGTGCAGGGTCAGCGTGCGGCGCATCGAGCGGGTGGCCGCAGCCATGTCTGTCAGGCCGTAGGTGGCTTGGACGCCCATCGACACGTACACGTAGTCGGAGAACGCGCGCTCGGCCTCGGCGTCGGGGAAGACGAGTTGGTCACCGGCCACGTCCAGGCGGGCGTAGTGGACGGCGTACACGACCAGCACGTCGAACCAGCAGACCGTGACCAGGGCTGCCCCGACCGCCATCAGCACCGGGAGCGACCGCAGCTCCCCGACCAGCAGCAGCATGAGGACGCCCACCAGGGCCAGGGTCGCCATCTGCACGGCGAACGAGCCGGCGCCTTCCAGGGCCATGACGGACCGGAACCAGCGTCCGCGGCGCTCCTTGCGTTGCGAGCGCGACACCGCCTCGACGAGTTCTTGGCCCTCCAGCCCGCGGAACGCGACCCACGTGAGGATGAGGTGGAGCAGGGCCATCGCTGCCCAGCCGGACAGGATCACCAGCCAGGTCCACTGGCTCGTGCGCCACTCGTACAGGGGGTACACCAACGCGAGGCCGACACCGGCAGCCAACGCCGCGAGGCTGGACAGCCACGCGCGCGTCCCCTCCCGGTGCAGGCGCTGCCGCCAGGTCAGCCGATCGGGGGCGGGGGCGTCACTGGTCATGTCCCCCATCCTGCCGGACGCCCTCAACCGGGGACTCCAGCACCGCCGCCCGCCGGGGCAGCCGGTCGGCCAGGCGGCTGGGCCACCAGGCGGCACGGCCGAGGTCGTAGCTCAGCCCGCTGACCAGCAGGGCCCGCACGATCAGCGTGTCGATCAGCACCCCGAACGCGACCATGAACGCGATCTGCGCCATGAACACCAGCGGGATGACCACCAGGGCGGCGAACGTCGCGGCGAGCACCAGGCCGGCGCTCGTGATGACGCCGCCGGTGACGCTCAGGCCGTACAGCACGGCCGGACGCGCCCCGCGCCGGGGCACCTCCTCGCGCACGCGGGTCATCAGGAAGATCGAGTAGTCGATCCCCAACGCGATCAGGAACACGAAGGCGTAGATCGGCGTGGACGGGTCGGAGTTGGGGAACTTGAACACGTGGTTGAACAGCACCGCCGAGACCCCCATCGTCGCCAGGAACGACAAGATGTTGGCCGTCATCAGCACCACGGGCGCCACGAGCGAGCGCAGCAGCACCATCAGCACCAGGAACACGACCAGCGCGATGGCCGGCAGCACCCGGACCATGTCGCGTTCGTTGGCCAGGCGGGTGTCCAGGGCTTGGGCGGCGAGCCCGCCGACGTGCAGGTCGGCGTCCACCTCATGGACGCCGGCGCGCACGGCCTCGACGGCGTCCTGGGCGGCCAGGGACTGGCCCTCGGCGTCCAGCGAGATCGACACCAGCACGTTGCCGTCGACCACCTGCGGCGTCGGCTCGACCCCGGCGGGCGGACCGGTCGGCGCCCCCTCAGGTGCGCCCTCGGGCGGTCCGGACGCCGCACCCGGCGGCGGGCCGCTGGGCGCCTCCATCGTCACCGACGCCGAGGCCACCCCGTCGACCTCTTCGGCGGCCGTGACGACCTCATCGGCCAGATCCTCGGGCACCACGACGGTCACCGGGGTCGCGGCGCCGGCCGGGAAGTGCTCGGCGAGGACGCGCTCGCCCACCACGCTGCCCACCTCGACGCGGAACACCTCGGTGTTGCCCAGGCCATCGGCCTTGAAGGTCCCGGCCAGGGCGGCGCAGGCCACCAGCAGGACGGTGGCGCCGATCCAGACCATGCGTGCGTTGCGGCCGACGAAGGCCGCGATCTTCGCCCACACCCCGGAGCCCTCGGCAACGGCACCCTCGGCGTCCGCGTCGGCGGCGTCCTCGGTCGCCTTGAGCTGGGGGATGCGCGGCCAGAAGATCCGGCGTCCGAACAGCAACAGCACAGCGGGCAGGAAGGTGAGGGCCGCGAGCAGGGCGGCGACGATGCCGAGCGTGGAGATCGGGCCGAGCGAGCTGGTGCTCTCGAGGTCTGAGAGCAGGAGGCAGAGCAGACCGGCGATGACGGTGGCCGCGCTCGCCGAGATCGGCTCGACGGTGCCGCGCCAGGTGCGGCGCATGGCCTGCCAGGCGGACGCGGTGCGCGTCAGCTCCTCGCGGTAGCGCGCCACGACGAGCAGCGCGTAGTCGGTGGCCGCACCCACGACGAGGATCGACAAGATGCCCTGGGACTGCCCCGAGATCGAGAGCAGGTCCCGGCTGGCGAGCGCGTGGACCGCCCAGCCGGCCGCGGCCAGGCCGAACACGGACGCCAGCAGCACGGCCAAGGGCAGGAAGGGGCTGCGGTAGACCACCACGAGGATCGCGAAGACGACCACGAGCGCCACCACGAGCAGGACGCCGTCGATGCCGGCGAAGGCGGTGCCGAAGTCGGCGACATAGGACGCCGGCCCGGTCACCGCGACCTCATAGCCGGCGTCGGCGAACTCGGACTCGGCGGCGGCCTGGACCTGGTCGATCGCCAGCCGCGCCACGGGCGTCTCGTCGATCTTCTCCCGGACCTGGTCGGCGTCCAACGAGATGGGCAGCATGACCGCGTCCCCACCCTCGGACGGGATGACCGCCTCGGGGTCCTCGGCCAGGATGTCGGCGAAGGTGCGCCCCTCGCCCAGCTCGCGATCGGGCAGCTCGGACAGGAAGGTGGCGATCGCCCCGAACTCCTCGGGTTCGATGCCGCCCTCGTCGGTCAGCACGACGAACAGCGGCAGCCCGTCCCCCTCTGAGAAGGCGGCGGCCTCGTCGCTGGCGATGCTCGACTCGGCGGCGGCGTCCAGGAACGCGGTCGAGTCGTTCTCCTGCAGCGCCGAGAGTTGCCCCAGCAGCGGCCCGCCCAGGGCGGCCACGGCGAGCCAGACGCCGACCAGCGCCAGGCACACGACCCTGACCCACATCGGGACGCCGGTGGTGGATCGCTGCTTCACGCGCGTCCCTGAGTCAGCCATCGGCCAATCCTTCCCCTTTTGAATAATCAAAAGCGTAGAAGTATTGCCGGGTGAGGGCAAGTCTGGGCGGTCAGGACGCGACTCAGGGACCGTCGACTCAGGCCCCTGCGAAGGGGAACTCCGCGAACCGCCGGTCGGCGGCGGCCCGGGCGCGCACGCCCAACGGGCGGAACTCGTCCAGGACCAGCCGGCGCGCGCCGGGGCGTCCCGTTCGCGTCCACGTCCCGTGCACCGCCCCGCCCTTCACCACGGCGCGCTTGAACACGCCGTTGTTGCCGGGGACCAGCCGGGCGTGCTCGTCGGCGGTCATCGCGAACAGGCGGTCGGAGTAGCCGAGCACCCACTCGTCGAAGCCCGGCAGGAGCAGCACACCGGCGGTGGCGCGTCCGGCGGCCTCGACCTCCGCACGCAGGCCCGGACGCCACAGCAACGGCTCGGCTGCCCCGTCGGGACCCGACTCGAACTCGGCCTCGATGAGCGCGAAGGCCGCGCGGATCCGGGACAGCGGCAGCTTCGTCCACCACGCGAAGTCGCGCAGCGTCGCCGGACCGTGCGTGGTCAGGTAGCGGCGCAGCAGCTCGGCGGTCGCGGCGGTGGCGTCCCCGCCGAAGCGGTCGGCCAGCGATGAGTCGGCCGGCAGCCAGCCCTCGGCCAGCACGATGTCCTGGTCGGTGCCGTTCCAGGGCCCGTAGCAGACGAACCCGCCCGCGATCAGGTGGAACAGCAGGTGGTAGCCGGCACCTTCATCCGTGGGGACGCCGGCCGACGACCACGCCGCGAACAGGTCGGCGCGCGACAGCGGCCCGGACGCCAACGCCGCGGCCGTGGCGTCCCGGGCGGCGGCCTTGACGTCGGCGTCCAGCTCCTTGCGGCGGTTGCTCGCCGCGCGGATCGTCGGCGGGGCGCACAGCTCGGTGATCCAGGCGGCGTCGGCCGCCGGCATCAGGAACACCGTGCCCCGCATCGGGTAGCCGCGCACGAGGCGTCCGGCATCGAGGTCGGCGATCACGTCCGCGATCGCGCCGGTCGAGCGCAGCGCTGCCGAGGCGAGCACGCCGGGCAGGTCCTGGCCCTGCATGGCGCCGAAAGCCGTCACGGCGTCGGTGGGAGTCTCCCAGCCGGGACCCACCAGGCCCTGCGCGACCAGCCGCGCCCGTCCCAGCGTGCCGGCGAAGCCCGCATCGCCGCCCGTCATGGCGTTCATGCGCCCACCGGATCGCTCGGTGACGTCCTCACTGGTGACCCTACGCAGTTCGATGGCGCAGTGGTCGGACACGTCGCAGCCGTTCTCGCGCTGGGGGTTGCCTGGTGGATCACCTTGTTTCTGAACGACACGATCACGCCCTCACCGGGTGGCTGGTTTCGGTCAACAGCTTCGTTCCTCCCCATCTTCGTGCGCGCACGGGCGCGCGCACAAGCACCCCGCCGGATGTGGCAAAGTGTGTCCCACCCGCCCCTGGGGCGCAGGGAGGCGGCCCGGACCCCCGCCCCTTGAGTGCCGAGAGTCTGCTGTCCGTGCGAGGGGATGCATCGTGTTCACGTTCGCTGAGAACCCGGTGACGTGGGTGGGGCTGTTCGTCCTGCTGGTCGGCAGCACGCTGTGGCTGTGCTACGAGCTGGTACGGCCCCTGGGCCGGCGGGAGCGGGCCACGCACACGGCCCTGCTCGTCCTGTCGGTCACCCTCACGCTGATGGTCAGCCAGGCGACGTGGCCCGCCCTGATCCGGATCGTGCCGGTCTGGACGCTGGTCGGCCTGTTCCTCGCGTTGGCCGTCCGGTTCGTCTACGTCCTGGTCGACATCCGCCGCTCCGGCGGCCGCAACGCCAGCGTCTACGCCGCCCATGCGGCCCTGTTCCTGGCGATGTGTTGGCATTTGTCCTGCCTGGCGGTGCGGCGCGGCCTGGCCGCCGAATCCTCGGACGCCCTCGCGGACGCCAGTGCCCCCGGCGGGACGCTGTGGGTGCTGGCGCTGGTCGGTCTCCCGTTCATGGTGTTCCTGTTCGGGTATTCCATCGGGTGCCTGCTGCACCTGGTCTTCGCGCCGGCTCCGACGGCAGGGGCGTCCGGTGTGCCCGGGGCGTCCGGTGCGTCGGGTGAGTGCGGGCCGGAGTGCCCCTGCCAGGCGGACGCGAGCGTGGGCGTCCGCCACGCCCGGCAGGGTGGTGTGGCCGTGAAGGCACTGCCGCTGTGCCCCTCGCTGCACCCGGTCGGCAGCACCCGCTACCGCCTGCGTGAACTGTGCGACTTCGCGCTCACCTTCAGCCTGTTCTGGGCGAGTGCGCCGATCATGGTCCCGGTTCTGCCGTGGTTCGGGGCGTTGACCTTCTGACCTGATCCTTGATGACGGCGATGCCCCGGCCGGGGAGTGAAGTCCGGCCGGGGCATCGATTCGTGGGGGCAGCTGCTGCTGCCCGGTGGTGGGGTCAGTCCTCCCGGTCGGTGCCGCCGGTGTAGGCGTAGGCGACCTCCATGTCGTAGGCGGACTCGCTGTGCTCGGCCAGGTCGATGCCGCCCATCTCCTGCTCCTCGGTGACCCGGAAGCCCATCGTCTTGTGGATGACGAACGCGATCACGGCGGTGACCGCCACGGTGAAGATGGTGGTGACCAGGACCGCCACGAGCTGGGCGACCATCAGGCCCATGCCGCCACCCAGGAACAGGCCGGCGCGGCCGTCCTCCTGCGGAACGGCCAGCAGGCCGATCGCGACGGTGCCCCACAGGCCGGCCACGAAGTGCAGGCCGACCACGTCGAGGGAGTCGTCGATGCCGAGGCGGAACTTCACGTTCACGGCGAAGCAGCAGATGACACCGGCCACCGCGCCGATGACCAGGGCGCCCAGCGGCGTCACGAAGGCACAGGCCGGCGTGATGGCGACCAGGCCGGCGACGATGCCCGAGGCGGCACCCACCGAGGTCATGTGACCGTCGCGGAACTGCTCGGTGATCAACCAGGCGACCAGCGCGGCACCCGGGGCGACCAGCGTGTTGACCCAGATGAGGCCCGCCTCGGCGACCGAACCGGCGGCGCCGGCGTTGAAGCCGAACCAGCCGAACCACAGCAGGGCAGCACCCAGCATCACGAAGGGGACGCTGTGCGGCTTGTGCAGCGACGGGGCGAACCCGGCGCGGCGTCCGATCATCATGGCCAGCACCAGCGCGGCCAGGCCGGCCGCCATGTGCACGACCAGGCCACCGGCGTAGTCGAGCGCCTCACCGACGACGGAGCCGATCGCACCGTCGGCGGTCAGCAGGCCGCCACCCCACACCATGTAGGCCAGCGGGGCGTACACGAGCGTCACCCACACCGGCACGAAGACCATCCAGGCCTTGAAGCGCGCCCGGTCGGCGACCGCACCCGAGATCAGCGCGACGGTGATGATGGCGAACGTGGCGCCGAAGCCCACCCCGACCAGGTCCTCACCGCTGATGCCGATCAGGCCGAACGACGTGATCGGGTCACTGATGATGCCGGCGATGTCACTGCCGCCGCCGCTCATCGAGTAGCCCCACAGCAACCACACGACGGCGACCGCACCCATCGCGCCGAAGCTCATCATCATCATGTTGATGGCGGAACGTGCTCGCGAGAGCCCGCCATAGAAGAACGCCAGACCTGGCGTCATCAAGAGCACGAGGCCAGCGGCCACGATCACCCACACCTGTGAGGCAACGGCCCACATCGCTTCGGTTTCCATCTCCCCAGGACCTTTCTCGTCACCCGCCTTGCTTGGCGGTTCTTTCACGACTGCAGCCCCTTGGTGGGGCCGGGACCCATCACACGGCAGTCGTGTTTCGGCTGGTCACTTCGGATGCGACGATGGTGTTACGGCGTGCAACGATCGTGAAACGGGGGCGCCGGTCC
>JAUNSA010000070.1:0-3059 GCA_030539405.1 Propionibacteriaceae bacterium | reverse complement strand
GGGTGTGGTGCCGGTCCTCGGCGCTCAGGCGGTGGGGGCGTCCTGGGCGCGGCGGGGGCGACGCCCGAGCCAGTCCAGCCCCAGGCCGGTGACGGTGGCGAAGGCCAGGGCCAGCACGCCAGCCATGAACAACGCGCCGGCGAGGGCCGACGTCGGGTCGGCCAGGTCGGCGAGGTTGCTGACCACCCAGGCCAGGGCCAGCCCGACGGCGACGGCGACGATGTTGATGGGGATCCACAGCCAGGCGCCGCGGACGACCCGGCGCAACTGCAACCACTGCAGCCCCGGGATCGCGAGCACGGCCACGACCGCACCCACCACCAGTGCCGCCAGGCGCTGGCCGGGCTCGAGCTCGAGGGTCTGGCCCGCCGCCTCCAACGTGAGGGGCAGGGTGCCCAGCGCCCAGGCCACCAGTCCGCCCATGGCGGTGAGCAGGGCCCATCCGGCGCGCGGCACCCCCAGCACGGTGCGGTGGAGTGCCCCGCCCTGGGCGATGCCCACGATGAGGCCCATGAGGGCGCCGCTGAGCACCACCAGCGGGTAGGCCAGCCAGACCGGCATCCCGAACTGCTCCACGGCCAGGATCCCGAACGCGGGGGCGAACACCCCCAACAGGACGCCAAGGGTGACCAGCACGACCCACCACACGGGACTGAACGGACGGCGTTCGTCCGCCACCCGTGTGGGTGTGACGTCGGTGGGTTCGCTCATGGTGCGTCCTTCCTGCTGACAATCCGAGCCTACTGGTCGCGCGTTCCGACCGGGTCCGGGGAGGCGGCGTCCGGGGAATGTCAGGGGCCCGTGACACAGTGGCACCATGACGCAGACACAGCCCCCGGCCCCCGACGACCTGCACGCGCAGGCGCTCGCCGTGTTGCGGTCGCTGACCGGACGTCCGGATGCGGCGTTCCATCCGGGCCAGTTCGAAGCGATCGAGGCGTTGGTCGCGCGGCGTGAGCGCGCCCTGGTCGTGCAGCGCACCGGGTGGGGCAAGTCGGCGGTGTACTTCATCGCGGCGCTGTTGCAGCGACGCCGCGGGTCGGGTCCGGCGCTGATCGTGTCGCCGCTGTTGGCCCTGATGCGTGACCAGGTGGCCGCGGCCGAGCGGGCCGGCGTCCGGGCTGCGGCGATCAACTCGGCCAACGTGACCGAGTGGCGCGCCATCGAGCAGCACCTGGCCGACGACGACGTCGACGTGTTGTTCGTGTCGCCCGAGCGCTTGGTGAACCCGCGGTTCCGGGCCGAGCAGCTCCCGGCGCTGGTCGAGCGGTGCGGCCTGCTGGTGATCGACGAGGCGCACTGCATCAGCGACTGGGGGCACGACTTCCGTCCTGACTATCGGCGCATCCGTGACCTGATCGCCGCCCTGCCCGCCTCGGTGCCCGTGCTGGCGACCACGGCCACCGCGAACGAGCGCGTGGTCGCCGATGTGGCCGAGCAGATGGCGGTCGGCGGGCACGAGGTGTTCACGCTGCGCGGGGCGTTGGCGCGGGCGTCCCTGCGGTTGGGCGTGCTCGCGTTGGGGACGCCGGCGCGCCGGTTGGCGTGGCTGGCCGAGCACCTCGACACGCTGCCCGGCAGCGGCATCGTCTACTGCCTGACGGTGTCGGCGGCCGAGGATGCGGCGGCCCTGTTGGCCCAGGCCGGCCATCGCGTGCTGCCCTACACGGGGCGCACGGACGCCGCCGAGCGCGCCGCGGCCGAGGATGCGTTGAAGCGCAACGAGGTGAAGGCCCTCATTGCCACCTCCGCGCTGGGCATGGGCTTCGACAAGGGCGACCTGGGCTTCGTGGTGCATGTGGGGGCGCCCAGCTCGCCGGTGGCCTACTACCAGCAGGTCGGACGCGCCGGGCGCGCGACCCCGAACGCCGACGTCCTGCTGCTGCCGGGGGTGGAGGATCAGGAGATCTGGCACTGGTTCGCCACCAACGCCATGCCCACCCAGGCGCGGGCGGACGCCGTGCTGGGCGCCCTGGCCGCCGCCGACCGGCCGCTGTCGGTGGCGGCGCTCGAGGCGCGCGTCGAGATCCGGCGCGGCCCGTTGGAGTTGTTGTTGAAGGTGCTGGCCGTCGACGGCGCGGTCGAGTCGGTCCAGGGTGGCTGGGTCGGCACCGGCCAGCCGTGGAGCTACGACGCCGAACGCTACGCGCGCGTGGCCGACGCCCGCGTCGCCGAGCAGCAGGCGATGCTCGCCTACGAACGGCTCGGGACGCCCGCGGGCGACCCCGTGTGCCGGATGCAGTTCCTGACCGCCCAGCTCGACGACCCGCACGCGGCCCCGTGCGGGCGCTGCGACGTCTGCGCCGGGCCGTGGTACCCCACGGAGATCACCGTGCCGGTGCTGGAACGCGCGCAGGCAACCCTCGACCACGTGGGCGTCCCGATCGCGCCGCGCACCCTGTGGCCCTCGGGGCTGGACACGTTGGGGGTGCTGGTCGACGGGGCGCCGCTGAAGGGCAAGCTGGCGGCCGCCGACCAGGTCGAGGAGGGCCGGGTCGTCGCCCGGCTGACCGACCTCGGCTGGGGCGGGCGGCTGCGCGACCTGTTCGCGGTCGACGCCGACGGACGCCCCGTGGACGCCGAGGTGCCCCCCGAACTCGGCCAGGCCGTGCTGCGGGTGCTGGCCGGCTGGGAGTGGGCGCAGCGGCCGGTGGCGGTGGCCTGGGTGCCGAGCCTGGGGCGTCCGCGGTTGGTGGAGTCGCTGGCCACGGGCATCGCGTCCGCCGGGCGGTTGGAGCTGCTAGGCCCGTTGGAGTTGTCCCCGGGCGCCGAACCGCTGCGCGGGTCGACCAACTCGGCCTACCGGGTGCGTGATGTGTGGGGTCGATTCGTGGTGGGTCCGGCGATGGCGGAGCGGGTCGCGGCGCTGTCCGGGCCGATCCTGTTGGTGGATGACCTGGTCGACTCCCGCTGGACCATCACTGTCGCCGGACGCCTCCTGCGCCGAGCGGGCGCCGACTCCGTGATGCCGCTCGCTCTGGCATCGGTGGGCTGAGGCACTTCAACGGGTGACTGCTGATTTGGGACCGCTCGTTTGCGTGCCATGGCACTCAAACCAG
>JAUNSA010000069.1 GCA_030539405.1 Propionibacteriaceae bacterium | reverse complement strand
GACTGCGGGTCCAGGCCGGCGTCGATGGTGTGCAGCGCGACCTGGAGGTGTCCCTGGGCCTGCATGTGCCCGCCCATCACGCCGAACGGTCCGACGGGCTGGCCGCCCCGGGTCAGGAAGCCCGGGATGATCGTGTGGAACGGCCGCTTCCCCGGCGCCAGTTCGTTGGGATGGCCGGGCTCCAGGGAGAAGCCGGAGCCGCGATTCTGGAGGGCGATCCCCGTGTCCGGCACCACGACACCGGACCCGAACCCCGCGAAGTTGGACTGGATGAAGCTCACCATCATCCCGTCCTCGTCGGCCGTGCACAGGTAGACGGTGTCGGAGCCCCGCGGGTCCACGGCGACGGGGGTGCCGGCCCGTTCGCCGAGGGCGGCGCGGCGCCGGGCGGCGTGCTCGGCGGACAACAGCTCGGCCGTGGGCACCGCCGCGACGTCGGGGTCGGCCACGAGCGCGTGCGTGTCGGCCAGGGCGAGCTTCACCGCCTCGATCTGGGTGTGCCAATCAGCGGCCTGCTCGACCGGCAGCCCGTCGAGGACGCTCAGCGCGATCAGCGTCGCGATGCCTTGGCCGTTCGGGGGAATCTCCCACACCTCGTGGTCGCGATAGCGCGCCGAGATCGGCTCCACCCACTGGCTGCGGTGCTCGGCCAGGTCGGCACGGGTCAGGACGCCCCCGGTGGCGGCCGCGAAGTCGGCGATGCGTCCGGCGAACTCACCGGAGTAGAAGTCCTCGCCCCGGGTCGCCGCGATGGCGCGCAGGGTGCCGGCCAGCTCGGGCAGGGCCCGCACCTCGCCGACGGCCGGCGCGGGGCCGAAGAGGGGCAGGAAGTGTTCCTGCGCAGGATCGAAGCGCTGCCCCTGGCGCTTCTCGACCGCCCGGACGCCGCGTCCCCAGCCCCACGCGACGACGCCCGGCACCGGGGCGCCGTGTTCGGCGTACTCCACCGCCGGGGCCAGCACGTCGGCGAAGTCGAGGCGTCCGAACCGTTCGTGGACGTCCGCCCAGGCCCGCACCATGCCGGGGACGGTGACGGCGTCCCATCCGTGCTCGGGCACAGTGGTGAGCCCGCGGTCACGCAGGCGGTCGGCAGAGGCCGCGGCTGGTGCGCGGCCCGAGCCGTTGAGGCCGTGCAGGCGCTCGCCGTCCCAGATGAGGGCGAACGCGTCCGATCCCAGCCCGTTCGAGCACGGCTCCAGGACGGTCAGGCACGCCGCCGTGGCGATCGCGGCGTCCACGGCGTTGCCGCCCGCCTGCAGGATGCGCAGCCCGGCGGAAGCCGCCAGCGGGTGGGAGGTGCACACGACCCCGCGGCGGGCGAAGACCGGTTGGCGGACGCCGGGCGTGGCGAGATGGTCGTGGCGGCGCTGCACCGGCTCAGGTTCTGGCTCCGGCTCCACCTCCGGCTCTGCTTCCTCCTCTGGTTCAGGCTCAGCCTCCACCTCAGGTTCGGGCTCCACCTCCGCCTCCACCTCCGGCTCGGGTTCGGGTTCAACCTCAGGCTCGGACGCCATCGCGGCCAGGGCGGCGGACAGGTCGACCTCACCGAATCCGCCGTACGTCAAGGACCGCGACAGGCACCCGGCGGCGACGGCATCGGCGGCGTCCTGGGAGGCCAGGGCAGCACGCAGGGTGGCGCGCACCTCGTCCATCGCCGAGGCGCTCACCGGCACGCCGAGGGCGCCCAGGTGGGCGGTCAGGTCCCGGACCACCCGCGACTCCAGTGCCGTGCGACCGGCCGACAGCTCCTTGACGCGCACGGCGTCCCAGGCCGATTGCGCGGCCCGCAGGTCGGTGCCCAGCGCCAGCCATTCGCGCAGCGAGACCAGGGACGCCCGCGCGGCGAGGTTGACGTACCACGCCGCCACGCTCGGACGGCGCAACGCCTTGATCGCGGCTGCCAGCTCCCGGTCGCCGTCGGCGCGGGCCTGCTTCGCCGCGGTGTCCCGGGCGGCGACGAAATCGGCGGGATCCCCGGCGTAGAGGGCGTCCGCGACCGCCTCGAGGCTGGTCAGTCCCAGTCCCAGTGCAGGGAGTACACGCCGGGCTTGGCATCGGTCCAGACGAACTGGGCCTCGTTGCGCGCCAGCGGTACCGGGATGGTCGTGGTGGGCTGGTCGTCCTCCATCTCGGCCTGGATGCCGGCGTGCACGCGGGTCGGCAGGGATGAGGGGGCGAAGCGGACGGCCAGCGACAGGGCCTTGACCGGGTCGGAGATGGCCCGCAGCAGCCGGAACGACTCGTCCTGGCCCGTGCCGAAGCTCAGCCGGTAGGCGCAGGTGAACAGCTCGCCGCGCTGGAGTGGACGGGGGGCGACCATCTCGGCGACCAACAGGTTGCGCTCGGGAACCTCCACCACCTCGCCCAGCGAGCACCCGAACAGCGGCTCGATCGCCTGCTCCGAGTCGGCGGTGTCGGCCTCGTTCACCACGGCCCACCGGTGCAGGCCCTGGCGTTCGGCGCGCCACACGACGCGCACCTCGATCGAGGTCTCGGCCCGGTCGGCGTCCACCTCGAGCAGGTCCTGGACCGTGACGCGCGTGAGCTGGCCCTGCATGTCGATGCCCAGGTCGGCGATGATCTGCGTGGACAGCTCGCCCAGCGGCACGACCCGCTGCCACTCGAACAACTCGCGGCGGGTGCGCCCGTCGGCGGTGTGGGTGTGGCGGGTCAGGTGGCCGGGTTCCAGGTTGAGGATCTTCTCCAGCTCCACCAGCGTGTGGTAGCTGCGGGCCCGCGTGGGCAGCGACCGCCCGGACTGCCAGTAGCTCAGCGTGGCGATGCTCACCGGGACGCCGCCGGCCTCGAGGCGGGCGCGGAGGCGCTCGAGGGAGAGACCGCGGGCCTGGATGGCTGCGGTCAGGACATCGGCGAACTGTGTCGTGGGGTCCGTCACACGTGCATTGTCGCAGGTGATGGCCTGATTGGCGCGGGAGTGTCCCCTACGCGGGCGACACGAGGCCGAGTTCGTAGGCGCGGACGACCGCCTTCAGCCGGGATGAGACGCCCATCTTGGCCATGATCGTCGACACGTGCGTCTTCACCGTCGACTCCGACAACTCCAGCACCTCGGCGATCTCCAGGTTGCTGTGGGCCGAACACAGCAGTTGGAGGATCTCGCGTTCACGCGGGCTCAGCCCCAGCGACTGCGGGGCGGGTCGGCGGCGCGCGGCCCGGCTGTCCAGCAGGAGTGAGGTGATTGGCCCGGGCGAGACGACCGAGGAGCCCTGCATGACGGCGCGCAGCGCGTCCACCAGTCCGGCAGGCGAGGTGTCCTTCAGCAGGAACCCGTTCGCCCCGGCCTGCAGGGCGTCCCGGACCGCATCGTCCTCGTCGAAGGACGTGATGATGAGGATCTTCACCTCGGGCAGCGCCAGGCGCAGCGCGGCCGTGGCTTGGATGCCGTCCAGCTTCGGCATCCGGACGTCCATGATGACGATGTCCACCGGCTCGGCGGTGATGGTCACCACGGCGTCCGCGCCGTTGCTGATCTCGTGCACGATCGTGAAGTCGGGGGTGCTGCCGAGGTAGGCGACCAGGGCGGCACGCACGAGGGCGTCGTCGTCCACGATCGCCACGGTGACGGGCTGGTCCATGGGCACCATTCTCCCTGACGGTTCCGGTTTTCTCACCGTTCCAGCGGGAGTTGCGCGCGCAGGATCCAGGTGCCGGACGCCGTGGTCACCTCCAGCTCCCCGCCCAGCGCCTCGACCCGCTCGGCCGCCCCGACCAGGCCGAGTCCCGTGCCGGTGGGCGTCCCGCTGCCCGCTGCGCCCAGACCCGCTGCGCCCGGACCAGAAGCCTTCACCGGGTTGGTGAAGACCGCCTCGACCAGGTCGCCCTGGAGTTCGATGATGGCCCGGCAGGGACCCGGCCCGGCGTGCTTGACCATGTTGGAGGTCGCCTCGACGACCAGCTTGGCCAGCGTCTCCCGGACCGACGTCGGCAGGGCGTCCAGGCCCGGGCCGGTACTCACCTCGAGCCGCATCCCGTGGGCGGCGAGCTCGGCACGCCGCTCCTGGAGGACCTCCTCCAGGGTGACCAATCGCCACAGGTGCTCGGGGTCGGGTTCGAGGTGGGGATCGTTGCGGCGCAGGGTCTCCATCATGCCGCGCAGGTCCCGCACGGATCGGCGTCCGGTGCTGATGATGAAGTCGAGGTCGGCCACGAGCTCCGGATCGTCCGCGGCCCGCAGCTTCACCTGCTCGGCGCGCATGATCATCGTCGTGGTCGCGTAGGCGACCGTGTCGTGCAGGTCGCGGGCGATGCTGCGGCGCTGGTTGCGCAGGGACTCCTCCCGCAGGCGCGCCTGCTGCTCACCCTCCCGGCGGAGCCGGTGCACCGTCCGGCCCGTCGCCCAGGCCAACCCCACGAGCAGCGCCCACAGCAGGATCGTCTGGAGGATCTCGGCCGTCCCGACGCTGAGGGGGATGGTCTTGACGATCGCGAGGACGCAGAACGTCACCGCGCTGAAGTCCCGCAGCCGGGCGCGTCCGTGCGCCCCGTGGGAGACGACCGGGATGAAGAGGGCGAACCAGTGCAGGCCCAGCTCGGGCCACAGGAGGGTGGAGACCGCGAGGCCGGTCAACGCCCCGGCGGTGCCCACGACCGGCCAGCGCCCGGTCATCCCGGCGAAGACGAAGGTGGCGATCTCGACGACGGCCTGGGTGGGGGTGCGGTCCCCGCCCGCCTGGAACACCTCGTTGTAGGTCAGCATCACCAACGCCGAGGCGGCCTCGGGCAGGCCGCTGCGCCCGATCCGGGTGAACCAGCGGGCGGGGCGATCCATGGCCCTAGCTTGGCACGCCGCTCAGCGCTTCAGCGGTGCGTCGCTGTCGACGATCCGGGCCAGGAAGTCCTCGACGTTCTCGTGCAACCGCCGGATCCGGGCGTCGTCGTCGATCGTCTCCGGCATCCGGCCGCCGCCGACCGCACGGCGCAGGCCCCGCAGGTACAACGAGCAGGCCAGATCGGCGCAGATCGAGGTGCCGACGGTGTTGTGGTTCAGCCCGGCCTTGCCGGCGCGCCGGGCGACCATGAGCAGGGCCCCCTGGCCAGGATGCTGGGTCCAGCAGAGGTTGCACAGCGCACGGCGTCCGCGGGGGCGGTTCTTCGGCAGGCGCAGCACGATCCCGACCAGTCCGAACGAGGTCTCACCCACCAGGTACCCTCGCTCGGGCAGGGCGGGGTCGACCCAGCCCAGGTAGTCCAGCGAGTCCCACAAGGTGGCGTCGAACCACCACGGCAGCTCGAGGCGGTTCAGTTCGGCCTCGGTGGCATTGACGAAGCTGTCGCGCACCTCGTCCGCGGTCAGCGCCCTCATGGGCTGTTTCTACCCCACCCGCGCCGCCGATCGGGGCATTTCGCCGGGGCGTGCCCCGGACGGGGGCTCACGCCAGCGACCCCAGCACCGTCTCGATCTGCTCCGGGCCGACGATGCCGACCCGGGTGGCCCGCACCACGCCATCGGCGTCCAGGAACCAGTGCACCGGGATGCCGTTGACGCCCCACGCGGCCGCCAGCGTCCGGTCCGGGTCGGGGATGTGCGGGTAGGTCAGGCCCAGGGCGTCCGCGAACGCCTGGATGGTCGGGGCGTCCTCGCCGAGGTAGACCGCCACCACCTGGACGCCGTGGGTGGAGGCCGCGTGCGCCGCCTGGATGTCCGGGGCCTCGACGCGGCAGGGAGCGCACCAGCTCGCCCCGAACGTCAGCCACACCGGACGCCCGCGCAGGGACGCCAGCGTGATCGACTCCCCGGTCGTCGTCGTGGCGGTGAAGTCGGGCGCCGGGTCCCCCACGACGGGCGCCACCGCCGCCCCGGGCAGGGACACGGTGGTCACGGCGTCCGACCCGCCGTACGTCGTGGGGCGGGAGACCCACCAGCCCCCGCCCACGACGACGGCCGCGACCACGGCGATCGCGAGCAGGGTCCGCCAGCGGGAGCCGACGGGGCGTTCCTCGACGACGGTGCGCTCGGGCGGGCGGTTCGTGGTGGGGGCAGTCATGTCGGCTCCGGATCAGGCGTAGCTGTGCAGCCCGCCGAAGAACAGGTTGCCGAAGTAGGTGAACAGGACGGCCGCGAAGCCCAGGATCAGCAGCCAGGCGGCTCGCTTGCCGCGCCAGTCACGGACCACACGGGCGTGCAGGTAGCCGCCGTAGATCAGCCAGGTCACGAGCGCGGAGGTCTCCTTGGGGTCCCAGCTCCAGTAGCGACCCCAGGCGATGTCGGCCCAGATGGCGCCAAGGATGATCATGATCGTGAGCAGCGGGAAGGCGATGACCACGGCCCGGTAGCCGATCTCGTCGAGTAGCTCCTCGCTCGGCAGGCCGCGCAGCGTGAGGTGCGGGCGCAGCAGGTACAGGACGGCCGCACCGGCGGAGACGGCGGCCGCTCCGTAGGCGATGACCGCGGTGATCACGTGGGTGGTGAGCAGCCAGCGGTTCTGCAGCGCCGGCATCAGCGGGACGGCCTCCGAGCTGACAGTGCTGGCGTAGAACAGCATGGCCAGGGACAGCGGCAACACCGCGAGCGACAGCGCCCGCACGTTGTAGCGGCGCTCGAACCACACGTACGCCGCCGTGATGCCCCACGCGAACGAGCAGGCGAACTCGTACTGGTTGGCGAACGGGGCGTGCCCGGTCACGATCGACCGGATGACCAGGGCCGCGGTCAGGCACAGCAGCGCCAGCTCCACGCTCCGGTCGGACGCCCACGCCACGCCCCGCTTCGGGCGGGCGGGGGCGAGGTCGGACGCCGCGGGCGGGCTCATCGGGGAGACGGGATGGGAGGCGGCCGAACCGGCGTGGGATCCCGAACCGACCCCGACCGGCCGAGCAGCCTTGGCGGCGGGGGCCCGGTGCCGGGTGGCGACCACCACCACGTTGACCAACAGGGCGAGCGCGATCAGTGCCGTGGCGGCGGCCAGCAGCGTGCGGGACAGCTCGAGCATGGTGCTACTTCTTCCTCGTGGTGGGCGGGGCAGGAGTGTCGCCGAGGCCGGCGACGAGTTCATTGACCTGGCGGGCGAACGCCGTGTCGTGGCGGTCGGGGGAGGCAAGGGTGACGCGGGTGCCGTCCGGTCCGGGCTCCAGGCGGATCCACAGTCGCTGGTGGCGCAGGAACATCGTCCAGCAGGTGCCGATGGCCAGCAGGGCGCTGCCGATCCACACGATGGGGGCGCCGGGGTCGCGGCTCAGCATGAGGCCGGTGTACTGGCGCTCGCGGACGAACGTCCAGGCGTGTCCGGCCCCCTCGACGGGCTGGCCGGGGGGCACGAGCGACGAGAACACCGGGGAGTCCGTCCCGCCGGCGTACACCTCGATCTGGGCCTGCCCGGCCGGGATGTCGGGGACCACCCGGCCTGACGCCGGTGTGATCACGTACACGAGCAGGTCGGTGCCCTCGATCGTGGCCTTGCCGTAGGAGTACTGGCCCTCGAGCTGGTACTCCAACGGCAGCGCGCCGTCGAACAGGGTGGCGCCCGCGGCGTCCGTGACCTTGAGGTCGGCGGCGATGCCGAAGCTGGCCTGGTTGAGCGACCACCCCTGCCAGTCGAGCGGGGCATTCACGCGGACGATCTGCTCGGCGACCTGGGCGCCCTCGGAGTACAGCACGAGGTCACTGACGTAGTCGGAGGGGGAGCCGTCGGGGTTGTAGGAGTCGGTGAACGAGCGGGCCTCGACGGCCAGGCCGGTGCCCTGCCCGACCTCGACCCGCGAGCCGACCGGGACCGACAGGTCGTCGATCCGGAAGCCGAACGTCGAGGTGACCAGCACGCCGGCCAGGATCACCACGAAGGCGGCGTGCGCGACGACCGTCCCGAACGGCGCGAAGCGGTTGCGGTCGGCGTACAGCGGGGTGCCGTCCGCGTCGGCCAGCGTGCGGAACCGGTGCCGGTGCAGGGCTGCCTTGACCGCCCCGGCCGTGACGTTGGCGTCCGCCGCGACGAGCGCGGTGCCCTGGGTGCGGGCGTGGTCGAAGAAGGTCGGCCGCACATGGGTGTGCGGGTGGTGGGCCTGCTTCCACAACTGCGGGAAGCGGTGCGTGGTGCACGCCACGATGCTGAGGGCGAGCGTGACCGTGACGACCTTGAACGCGAGCGAGCCGAAGACGCCGAAGATGCCCAGGGTGGCGAGGATGTCGGTCCAGCCGCGGTAGCGCGGACGGACGGTCTCCAGCCAGGCCTCGCGGGAGGCGGGATCGGCGAGCGCGTCGCCCGGCGCCTGCGGGAACAGCACACCGAACAGGGTCAGGACGGCCATCGCCAGGATCAGCAGCAGCCCGAAGCGCTTGTTGTGGAACAGCGCGTACAGGCGGCGGAGCAGTTCGGTGGGGCTGAGGTCGTGGGAGTCGCCCGCCTGGCCGGTGCCGTGGTCGTCGGTGCGGGGTTCGATCTGGGTGCTCATCTCCACCTCACTGCTTCGGGGTCGGGGATGCCGCGCCCGGCAGCATGGTGTCGAGGCGGTCGAGGTGCTGGCTGACCGTGGTGGCCATGTCGGTGCCGGGGGCGAGCTCGACGACCTTGCTCCAGGCCTCTTCAGCCTTGTCGTCGGCGGGCGGGTCGAGGCTCAGGTACAGGAAGCCGAGGTTGTACCACGGGCCGGGATCCTCGGGGGCGACCTCGGCGGCGGCGAGCCACTGCTCCTCGGCGGGGCCGTACTCGCCCTTGTTGTAGAGGGCCACACCGTAGATCAGCCGGTCGTCCAGGCTGTCGGGGTTGGCGTCCACCTTCGCCTTGAGCTCGGCCATCTGGTCGTCGGTGAGCGGCTCGACGGTCGCCGGGGCCGCGGCGGGGGCGTCCGTCGGTGGGTGGCCGGCGGGCATCGCCGACGTCGGGGTGGCACCGGCGGACCACACGCCCCACACGATCCCCAGGCCGACCACCACGCCGAGGACCGCGAACAGCCATGGCTTGCGGGCGCGTCGCCGCGCGGGTGCGACGGTGTCGGGGTCGGACGCCGCGGTTTCAGGTTCGGGCGCGTCGTCGGCGGCGTTGTCGTTGTCGGGGTCGGCGGTCCACGCCGACACGTCCACGTAGGTGCCGGCATCGTCGCCTGGGCGGGCGGGGCTCATGGGTGACTCCTCGTGGGGGACCGGGTGATGGTCCGACCCACGGCCCCCAGCCTCTCTCCTACGGGGTGTCGTAGACCATCCTCCCGGGGGCACGAATCAGGCACAGTGGGGGTGGATCCGATGTATCCCCCGGCACAGATCCCCGGACGTGCGAACGGGGACGGGGTCACCCTCCCCGTCCCCTTTCGCGCCAGGCAGGCGCGGCCTCAGGCTCGCTTGTCCGGCGCCATGGGTACCGGGAACGTCCCATCCGGGACGGACTCGGCAGGACCGGCCGGCTCATAGGCGACGCCGCGCAGGGCCATCTGGCCGCGACGCGAGGCGTCCGTCACATCGTTGAGCAGGCGGTTGGTGTAGGCCGGGGCGTGGAAGCCGCGGCTGTTCTCCGACACCACATAGTCCAGGAAGAACTGGGCCTTGCGCTGGAAGCCGCGGGCGGCGTCCAAGCGGTCGGCGGGGGTTCCGTCCTTGGTGGCGGCCTCGATGTCGTAGATCAACGCCGTGAGCGCGTCGAACGCGACATCCTTGGTCTGTTCGTAGGTGTCATGGATGGTGGCGACGCGATCACGCATGGCCTGCTCGGTGGTGTTGTGGCAGGTCAGGCACGAGGAGTTGATCGTCTCGTCGGTGCGCATCGGGCTGGCGATCTGGTGGTTGGACACCTTCGCGGCACCCTCGCGCTGGTAGGGCATGTGGCAGTCGGCGCAGGTCACGCCCGACCGGGCATGGACGCCCTGGCTGAACGTCTCGAAGTCCGGGTGCTGGGCCTTCACGACCTCGGCGCCGGTGAGCTTCTGGGTGAAGTCGCTGAACCCGATCTCGTCGTAGTAGGCGAGCGCGTCGTCGGCCGTCAGGCCCTTGTCCCACGGGAAGGTGAGGGTCTTCTCCTCGCCCTTGAAGTAGTACTCGACGTGGCACTGGGCACACACGAAGTTCCGCATCTCCTGCGGGGTGGCCATGGTGTTGACGTCGTAGTCGGCGATGCCCTGGCCGGCCTTGTACTCCTTGATGCCGGCCTCGAAGGCGGGACGCGTGATGCGCAACTGCATCGTCTTGGGGTCGTGGCAGTCGATGCACCCGACCGGGTGCTTGGCCACCTCGGTGGCGTCCGCGTACGGCATCTTGTTCATCGCCGCCCAGCCGGCGGCCTTGTCGCCGTTGCCGAGGGTGTCCACGACCTCGGGCAGGGACGTGTGGCAGTTCAGGCAGGCGCCCGGCTGCTTGAACGGCTCCTGGACGCGCTTGACGAGGCGCTGGTCCTCGAGCATGTAGGCGTGCCCGCGGGGCTCGTTGTACTCGACCGCGAACGCGTAGCCCTGCCACATGGTGACCAGGCGCGGGTCGTGGCCGAGCTTGCTCTTGGCCTTGACGGTGCGCGGGTCGTCCGGGGTGGGCTCGCGCGCGACCTGCTCGTCGGCGGGCATCTCCGTGGTGAGGCGCCACCCCTCGAACTGGAGCGGGAAGTTCTGGCCCCACACCGCGGAGTCGTAGGTCGTCTCGGTCAGCTCGGCCACGCGGAAGTACGGGTTCTCCGCCTCGGCGCGGCGCTCGAAGATGCTCATCAGCATCGAGGCGATGCCCACGGTGACCAAGGCCCCCGCGACCAGGAACACCCCGGCTGTGAGCAGCCGGCGATCCTTCTTCTTCTTGCCGGTTTCCATAACGATCACCTCATGTGTCCGACTTCGGCGTGGCATTGGAGACAGTCGATCTTGGTGGTGTGACCACCGACGGTGGTGGCGAACTGGCGCGGCTCGGAGATGTCCTCGACGAGGTTGCCGTGGCAGTACAGGCACGCGTCCTGGGTGACCTGGCGGTTCATCTCCCGGATCTTGATGTTCTCCGGGTAGGCGCGGGTCGTGAACTTCAACGCGTGCCAAAAACCGTTGTCAGCCTTGTTCACGTACTTGTGGATGATGTTGTCGTGCGGCGCGTGGCAGTCGTTGCAACCGGCGGCGTTCTTGTGGCTGCCCTTGAGCCAGCCGTCGTACTGCTCGTTCATCGCGTGGCACTGGTTGCAGGTCTGCGGGTCGTTGCCGAAGTAGGCCCACCCGCCGGCGTAGCCGAAGGTGAACACGGCGATGCCCAACAGGATGCCGATGAGTCCGCCCGCGATCGTGATCGCGATGCCGCTGAAGCTCGTCAGCAAGCCCCAGAGGCCCGACCTGCGGCTGGCCATGAGGGCTCCTTCCTCGCGCGCGACGACTCGGCTGTCTCCTACAGCTTGTCGTTGTCGCCGGGGATTGCCCATCCGTCGGGGGGTACAAATCCGGGCACACCCGCGGGTTGTGGGGTGTGCCGGTCGGCCGTCAGGTGCGGGGTCGGCCCAGCCCGCGCCGGACGATGTAGGCCGCGGCCTGGATGCGGTTCTCCAGCCCCAGCTTCGCCAGCGCGTTGTGCACGTGGTTCTTCACCGTGCCCTCGGTGATCGACAGCGTGGTGCCGATCTCCTTGTTGGACAGGCCATCGGCCACCAGGCGCAGGACCTCGAGCTCGCGGCTGGAGAGGGTCGCCTCGTCGGTGGCGGGGGTGACGGTGGGGCGTCCGGTGTCGCGGAGTGCGGCCATCAGCCGGCCGACCAGGGCCGGGGAGACCGGCGTCTCGTCCCGCATGACGGCGCGGAGCATGGCGTACAGCTCGTCGGGGTGCAGGTCCTTGAGCAGGTACCCCTGGACCCCCAACCGGATCGCTTCGAGCAGGTGCCCGTCGTCGTCGGCCACGGTGAGGATCACGATCCGGGCCGCCGGGGCCACCTCCCGCAGGCGGGCCGCCGTGGCCAGGCCGTCCAGCCCGGGCATCTCCATGTCCAACAGGACGACGTCGGGGTGCTGGGTCTGGGCCAGCTCGATGCCCTCGACGCCATGGCCGGCCTGGCCGACGACGGTGAAGTCGGGCTGTTCGTCCAGCAGCGTGGCCACGGCGTGCCGGAACAGCGGCTGGTCGTCGACGAGCAGGATCCGGATGGGGGGCGTGGCCTCGGTCACGCGGGCACCTCCTGGGTGAGCGGGCGGGCGGCCGGCGCGCGGCAGGGCAGGGACGCCGTCACGCGCGTACCGCGTCCGGGGGTTGATTCGATGGAGAAGCGGCCGGCGACCGACTCGACGCGTTCGCGCATGGTGACCAGCCCGAACGACCCTGCGCCCGGAGTCCGGTGGGGGTCGAAGCCTGCGCCGTCGTCCTCGATGGTGATCGTCGCCTGCCCGTCCCGTGCGCGCACCCGGATGGTCGCGCGCTGGGCGTCCGCGTGCTTGCGGACGTTGGTGAGCGCCTCCTGGATCACGCGGATCACCTGCACCTCGGCCTCCGGGGCCAGGCCCGGGTCGCAGACGTCGCTGTCGACCGTGGTGGGGATCAGGCTCGTGCGGGAGAAGGTGGCGGCGTAGTCGTCGAGGTGCTCCAGGAGGGTGCGGCCGGGGCGGTCGGCATCCTTCAGGCCGAGGATGGCCTCGCGGACGTCACGGTGGGCCTCGCGGCACAGGTCGGCGAGGTCGTCCAGGTCGGCGCGGGCGCGCTCGTCGGCCTGCAGGGCCGGGCGGCTCGCCAGCGCGCACAGGCGCAGGTGGGCCACGCCCAGGACCTGGGCGAGGCTGTCGTGGAGCTCGCGGGCGATCCGATCGCGCTCGACGAGGGCTGCCGCGTGGCGTTCGGCCGCGATCACGGCCGCGTGGGCGCGGCCCAGGAGGATGTACATGAACACGCCGAACAGTGCCGCACCGACCGCCAGGGCCGTGCCCAGGACGACGAAGGCTGCGGGGACCCCGAGCGTGTCCATCACCCAGGGACGCAGGGCCAGCAGGGCGCCGACGTAGGCCAGGGGGCCCAGGAAGCCCAGCGTGCGCAGTCGACGCAGGGTGGTGCTGGCCTGGTGACCACCGATCTGGTGGGGGGCGGCATGGTTCAACGGGGTCCTCCTGTGGGTGAGAGCAGGACGGCCAATCTCCGACAGACTGTAGTAGAAAAGCGAGGCGCGTGGGCAAGGATCGATGCTGCTGCCAGACTGGGGCCCATGGGAGCAGGACACGATCACGGACCACCGCCGGACATCGGCATCTCACGCGTCGCCCGGATCGCCAGCACGGTGCTGCTGGCCATCGTCGCGGTCGTCACCGTCGTGGGCGTCGTGCTCCTGTGGCCGGGCGAACGCCAGACGATCGCGCAGGCCGCGCCGGGGACCGCCTCGTCGGTGGCGGCCATCGAGAAGGGTCGGGTCGTCGGGATGGGCCCGTGCGAGGCCATCGACGGTTCGTTCGAGATCGACGAGTCCATCCAGCACGAATGCGCGGTGGCCGACGTGCTGATCGGGACCGGACCGTCGGCGGGTGAGACGGTGCGTGTCGAGCTGATCGGCGTCTCGGCCATGTCGGGACTGGTACCCGGTGATTCGGTGCACGTCTCCGACATCGGGGGCGAGACGGGCAGCTACTGGTCGCTGATCGTCATCGACCGGCTCATGCCGCTGCTGTGGTTCACGACCGCGTTCGTGGTCGTGGTCATCGCCGTGGCCGGCTGGAAGGGCGTTCGGGGCCTGATCGGGCTGGTCGTCGCCGGCGCCGTCTTCTTCATGTTCATGCTGCCGGCACTGGCCACCGGCCGGCCGCCCGTCGCGGTCGCGCTCGTGGGGGGTGCGGCGATCATGTTCGCCGTCCTCTACCTGGCCCACGGCATCTCCATGCGCACGACCTCGGCGTTCGTCGGCACGCTGGTGAGCCTGCTCGCGACGGCCGGGCTGGGGGCCCTGGGGGTGTGGTCGGCCCGCCTCAGCGGCCTGTCCACCGACGAGACGATCGCGCTGGCGGGCCAGAGCGAGGGCATGTCCTTCACCGCCCTGCTCACCTGCAGCCTGATCATCGCCGGGCTCGGCGTGCTCAACGACACCACCATCACCCAGTCGTCGGCGGTCTGGGAGTTGCGCGCCGCCGGCCCCCACCTGACCCGCTGGCAGCTCTTCTCCTCCGGCATGCGGATCGGCCGCGACCACATCGCCTCGACGATCTACACCATCGTGTTCGCCTACGCCGGTGCCGCCCTCTCGACGCTGGTGCTGCTGGCCCTGTACACCCAGCCGTTGGGGCTGCTGCTGTCGACGGAGATGTTCGCCGAGGAGATCGTGCGCACCCTCGGGTCGGGCATCGGCCTGGTGCTGAGCGTGCCGCTCACCACCGCGGTGGCCGCGCTGACGGTCGCCGGCGCCTCCTCGGCCCGGGCCGAGCTCGCCCACGACGATGCACACGGGCACGGGCATGCGCATGCTGACGCGCACGAACCGGAGCACCGCCCGCGCCGCGCCCTGCCGTGAGTCGGTCCGAAGCCTGCCCCCACCGGAAGCCAGCAC
>JAUNSA010000068.1:7354-14432 GCA_030539405.1 Propionibacteriaceae bacterium | reverse complement strand
TCGGTGCGCCCGACCGGGGCGGCCAGCAGCAGGGTGCGCGCATCACTCGACATGGATCCCACCCTAGGGGACGAGCCGCGGCGCAGCGCGGAGCAACGCGAGCCGAATCAGGCCCGGTTGAGGGTGTCGACGAGCACCTTGGCCGCGACGAGGTTGAGACGCCGATCGGCGGTGCGGAGCACCTTCATCGCATAAACCGGGTCGGCGTCGGGATCCACACCGGCCTCGTGCAGGACGCCGAGGGCCCAGACGCGCGCCTTGGGTCCCGGGGTCGGTGTCGAGCGCTCCCCGAAGATGCTCTCCAGGACCTCGGCGGCCGGCCTGCTCTGCCGGTTGTTCATCACGAGGAACACCAAGAGGCCCACGAGCATGACGAGGAGTGCAGCCTCCCCGGGTCCGATGCGCATGGCCCCACGCTAGCAAGCGGTCGAGCAACCCAGACGAGCAACCTGGGTTGACAAACTGAACTACGTCAACCTAGGTTGACCCCATGGATCCCGCCGACGTCACCGGCACGGCCGCCGACAGCACGGACCCCCTCCGGGCCCTCGCCGCCGTGAGCGCCCTGCGTCGCCTCGCCGATCAACTGGAGAACCACCAGGTCGAACAGGCGCTCCGACAGGGCCACAACTGGCCCGAGATCGCCCAGGCGCTCGGCGTCACCCGCCAGGCCGTCCACAAGAAGCACGCCCGCAGGATCGCCCCCGACCTCCGCGAAAGGAGCCCCCGATGAGCCGCATCCAACTCTCCGCCCTGTGGACCACCGCCGCTTGGCGCGAGGCCGCGCGCGTCCGTGAGTCCGAGGTCGACGTCGAGCACCTCTACCTCGGGCTGATCGCCGTCGGCGGCGCGGCCGCCGCGCTGCTCGGACGCCACGGCATCACCCTCGCCTCGGCCCGGCGCCGGGTGCGCGAGGCCATGACCGAGGACCTGGCCACCCTCGGCATCGACGTGGCCGACCTGCCCTCCCCCATCCACTTCCTGCAGCTCGGCGACCCCGCCTGGCAGGCGACCCCCCGGGCCGACGCCCTGCTGAAGTCGACCACGCCGACCGACACGTACGCGGTGCTGGTCGCCCTGCTGCAGGAGCCGTCGGGCACGGTGCGGCGCCTGGTCCACGCCGATGGGGTGGTGCCCCAAGACCTCGTGCCCGAGCTCAAGCAGGGCGCCGACGACCCGTACGCGCCCGAATCGGTCCCCGCCGACGATGCGCTGCTGCCACGACCCAACCGCGCCCAACGCGTCCGCCGTTTCGTCTCGGCACCGGTGGACGCGGTCGCGGACGCCATCGCCGACCCCGCCCTGCTGGGGCTGTGGGCCTACGACCCGGTGACCTCCCAGGTCTCCGAGGGTGGGCTGCGCAACCGGGTGGAGAAGGCCGGCAAGACCCTGACCGTGACCCTGGAGTGCACCCGCTCCCACGAGGAGGACACGCAGGTGGTGACGTGGGTCCACACCGCGCAGGACACCAAGTACGCCGGCCAGCGCCTCACCTACGACCGCTTCGAGGTCGTGTCGGCCCCGGGCGGCTCGGAGGTCATCCGCACGGCCGGACGCCGCACGTTCGGCGTCCTGGGTCGACTGCTCTCCCCCGTCAACGACCTGTTCAACTCGTGGGGCCTGCTCCACACCACCCAGGCGATCACGTTCGGGATCGCGGACCGCCAGCCGAGCTGAGAGGATCACCCCATGCCGCACGCACTTCGCCAGGAACCCTGCCGCTCCGAGTGTGACTGGACGCCGACCGGCGAGGTCCGCGACGACGACCTCGTCTTCGCCTGCGCGGGCTGCTCCTCCGAATGGGTCCGCACCGAGGGCTGGCGTCCGCGCAACCTCGACGGCAGCATCGCCGCGGCCGTGGCCGAGGAGCTGGCGCGGGGCTGACCCCGCCCTGCACCGTCCACCCTGACCCGTCCGACCGGCCCCGGACGCGCGAACGCCGCGGGCACCTGCTGGCACCCGCGGCGTCCGACGTTGTCAGAGCAGCGAACTCACTTGCCGGAGGTCCCGACCGAGCCGAGGTTCTTGCAGGCCTCGACGATGCGCTCGGACATCGCGTTCTCGGCCAGCTTGCCCCACGCGCGCGGGTCGTACTGCTTCTTGTTGCCGACGTTGCCGTCGATCTTCAGCACGCCCTCGTAGTTGGCGAGCATCCAGCCGGCGACCGGACGGGTAAAGGCGTACTGGGTGTCGGTGTCGACGTTCATCTTGATGACGCCGTAGGACACCGCGTCGGCGATCTCCTGCTCCGACGAGCCCGAACCGCCGTGGAACACCAGGTCGAACGGCTTGTCCTTGCCGGCCTTGGCGGCGACGGCGTCCTGGATGTCCTTCAGGACCTCGGGGCGCAGCTTGACCGCACCCGGCTTGTACACGCCGTGCACGTTGCCGAAGGTGAAGGCGGCCATGTAGCGGCCGTTCTCGCCCAGGCCGAGGGCCTCGGCGGTGCGCAGGCCGTCCTCAGCCGTGGTGTACAGCTTGTCGTTGATCTCGTTGGCGACGCCGTCCTCCTCGCCGCCGACCACGCCGATCTCGATCTCGAGGATCTGCTTGTTGTAGGCGGTGAGCTTCAGCAGCTCCTCGGCGATCTGCAGGTTCTCGTCCATCGGCACGGCCGAGCCGTCCCACATGTGGGACTGGAACAGCGGGTCCTGGCCGTTGGCCACGCGCTGGCGGGAGATCTCGAGCAGCGGACGGACGTAGGTGTCCAGCTTGTCCTTGGGGCAGTGGTCGGTGTGGATCGCGATGTTGACCGGGTACTTCGCGGCCACCACGTGCGCGAACTCGGCGAGCGCGACGGCGCCGGTCACCATGTCCTTGACGCCCTGGCCGGAGCCGTACTCGGCGCCGCCGGTGGAGAACTGGATGATGCCGTCGGAACCGGCGTCCGCGAACCCCTTCAGGGCCGCGTTCAGGGTCTGCGACGAGGTGACGTTGATGGCCGGGTAGGCGAAGCCCTTCGACTTCGCGCGATCGATCATCTCGGCGTAGACGTCGGGTGTTGCAATGGGCATGGGTCACTCCTTGATGGACGCTTCCTCGAACACCCCCATTCAACCGCAAATCGGGCGGGGATGCTCCCCGATCGGGACTCCGCCCATCTCGCGGACGCCGCGGTTCACCTCACGGACGCCGTGGGTGGGGCCTCAGGCGTCCAGCGGCGTCAGGTCGATGTGGTGCCGGTTGCCGGACAGGGCGCGCACGGCGGCGTCGACGGCGGACGGGGTGTGGCTCAGCCAGTCGATGGGGGCCTCGCGCCAGGCGCCGTTGGTGGCGACGATGATGAGGCGCCCCGACCCGCGGCTCCCGCCCGGGACGGCGACGAGGCGGTCGACGTCCTCCCAGGCGAGGTAGTTGTCCAGGTGCAGCCCACCGCGTCCGATGCCGAGCGCCAGGCCGTCGTGGAGGCGTCCGAGCGCCCGCTTTGCCAGCACGGTCTGGACGATGCTGCGCACCAGCAGCACCACCGACAGGCCGACGCTGAGCCCGAGGATCGTCCAGAACAGGGCGTCCAGGTTGGCGCGGTTGAGCCAGCCGATCACGCCCCACAGCACCAGCGAGACCACCAGGCCGATCACCCGACCGATGATGCTGCGGCGCAGCAGGCGGTAGCGCTCGACGGCCGGGGCGGGGTCGAAGAAGACCGGGACGTCGAGGGCCTCCCGGGGTGGCGGCGTCCAGGACGGCACCGACCCCTGCCCGTCGGCGAGGGCGGTCTGCTGCGTCATGGCGGCGATCCTACCCGCGGGCGTCGTTAGCATGGCCGCGTGTGGACGACGGCCCTGCGCCGCCTCGCGTGTGCGCTCCTCCTCACCCTGGCGCTGCTGACGATCGGTGCGCCGGGGGCCCACGCCAGCACGGACGTGGTCCGCAGCCTCGACACCACCTACACCATCCAGCCCGACGGCCGGGTGCAGGTGCGCCAGGAGTTCGAGTGGGTCTTCGGCCAGCCCGGACGCCGCGGCATCCAGCTCGCGCTCGCGACGCGGGAGCGGTGGAGCCTCACCCACGACGTCGTCTACGGCATCACCGATGTGGAGGTGTCCAGCCCGACCGGCGCCCCGGACGCCGTCACCAGCCGGAGCCACGACGAGGGCCGCAGCACCTGGCTCAACGTCCGCGTCGGCGACGGCACCCCGGTCGAGGGCCTCGAACACACCTATGTGCTCACCTACGAGCTGTCCGGGGCGCTGCGCACGTTCGACGGCGTGCCCGAACTGCACTGGGACGTCACCTCCGAGGCGTTCCCGCCCGTCGAGCAGGCGACCACGCGGGTGGTCGCGCCCGGGGGCGTCCAGCGGGTTCGGTGCCTGGTCGGACCGCGGGAGTGCACCGCGCAGGTCGTGGACGGGGCCGCGACGTTCGGCGCGACCACAGGGGCGGGCGAGGTGCTCACGGTGGTCGCCGCGCTGCAGCCGGACGCCGTGCGTGACGCCGAGCCGCGCCTGGTGGCCACCCTGGGCTTCGTCCGCGCGCTGGAGTACGGGGCCGGGGTGGGCGCGGGCGTGCTGACGCTGCTGGCGACGTGGATCGTGCTGAAGCAGACCCCCGGGAGCGACGAGCGCTTCGCCGACACACCGCCCGGCATCGTCAACGATCCGGACGCCCCGATCCGGAAGGCCGCTCGGGCCACCGACGCGCCGGTCCGGTTCTCCCCGCCCGACGGCCTCGACCCGGCGACCGCCGGCGCCCTGCTCGCGTGCCGCTACGAACCCGAGCAGGTGGCCGCCACCGTCGTCGAGCTGGCGGCGTCCGGGGCGGCCACGGTGACCACCGACCCGCTGCGCATCACGGCGTCCGGACCGCGCCCGGCACACGACCGGCTCGCGGCCACGTTCCACCAGCTCGCCGGCACGAACAACGACGACCCGCTGCCCGACCTGGTGGAGGCGGCCGGCGAACACGCCGTGGCCACGCTGTCCGACCCGACGCACGGGGTGAAGGTGCTGTCGCCCAACGTGACGGTCAACGCCGTCGTGGTCGCCGTCATCGCCGCGGGCGCGTGGTGGGTGCTGCGCGAGTACGTCATCGACCCGCTCACCTCGCTGCAGTACTGGGTCATCATGGGGATGCTCGCCGGGTTGGCGTTGGCCATCGCCGGGACGAATGTCCGCGGCCGCGTCGTCAACCATCGACTGTCGGCCACCGGAACGGCGCGGCGCGACCAGGTGTTGGGGTTCCGCCGCTACCTCGCGACGGCCGAGGCCGACCAGCTCGACTTCGAGGCGGACGCCGACATCTACCGCCGCTACCTGCCGTGGGCCGTGTTGTTCGGGCTGACCGAGCGGTGGGTGCGGGTCTGCCGCGAATTGGCCGCCGCCGGCCGGCTCGGTCCGGTCACGGCCGTGCTGGGGTCGGACGTTTCGGCCGGGTCGGACGTTTCGGACGACCTCACCGACACGCTGGCCGGGCTGGCCTTCGTGACGGCCAGCGTCCGGCAGGCCAGCAGGTCCTACCGGCCGAAGCCGGTGACCGTGGCGATGACCGAGCCCCCGTCCAGCTCGGGTTCGAGCGGGTCCGGGGGCTCGGCCAGCGGGGGTGGGTCCGGCACGTCGTCGGGGTTCTCCTCTTCTTCTGGTGGCTCGGGTGGCGGTGGCACCCGGGCGAGCAGTTGGTGACTACTCGGCCCGGGCCAAGCCCTCGGCGATGACGCCGTGGAGGGTCCGGCGGGTGATCCGCAGGCTGAGCGCGACCAGGCCGACCCCGATGGCCAGCACGGCCAGCGTCGTCCCCAGCGAGAGCGGGTCGAACGTCTGGGTGAACCCGGCCAGCGGCAGCACCAGCAGCAGCGCGGGACCGGCCGACATCGCGACCACCGCGACCAGCGGACGCATCACAGCCCGGCGGCGGGCGGCGTCGATGGCGGCCACCGGCATCCCGAGCATGTCGAGCCCCACCTGCAGGGCGCGCCGGTCGAGGATCGCCGCCGCCTGGGTGATCCCCACCGAGCAGGCCACCGTCACGAACGCGATGGCCAGCGTGAGCAGGGCGCCGGTGCGCAGGTCGGTGTTGATGACGACCTCCTCGGGGTTGGACGCCGTCCCGGTCGCGAACGTGAACGCCACCCCGATGAACACCGACACGAAGCTGATCAGGGCGAGCCCGCCGACCTGGCGCCAGACGGCCTTCGGGTTGTCCAGGACGGTGCGGGCGGCGAGCAACGCCACCGGCGTCCGGGCGCGTGCGACGTCGATGCGCGCGAGCAGGCTGAGCACCCACGGTCCGATCAGGTTGATCGCCAGCATCGGCACGCTCATCGCGACGAGCAGGAACACCAGCATCGTGGCCACATCCTCGGTGAGCACGGCGAGGTTCTGCATCACCAGGATCGAGGCGATGATCGCGACGCCGCCGACCACGACCCGGAGCCAGTGCAGGCGCGGCGCGCGCTGGCGGGTCCGGACGCCCAGGGGCGAGATCTCGACCTGACGCAGCCCGAGCGCCGAGCTCACGAGCGCGAGCGCCACGATGCCCAGCACGCCGAGGGCCAGCGGACCGGGACCGAGCCACAGCCCGGTCGGGCCGATGGGACCGCCGTTGAAGTGGAGCAGCCCGAACACCGGCATCAGCAGCAGGTGGCCGACGACACCGATCAGCGCCCCGACCAGCGCGATCACCCCGGTCTCGATGAGGGTGAGCGCGCGCACGGTCGTGGTGGTCGCGCCGAGCAGTCGCAGCGACGACAGCCGCGTGTCGCGCCGGGACGCCGCCAGCCGAGCCGCTGCCCCGGCCAGCGTGGCGAGCGGGATCAGGAGCAGCACGAGCGCGATCCACGACATCGGCTGGTAGAACGAGGCGCCCCGCCCCTCGATGTCGTTGAACCAGCGGACGCCCCCGGCGACCGACAGCGTGAGGGCGCTGACGATGGCGAGCGCGCTCACCGGCAGGACCCAGGCGGACCGGTCACTCAGCGTGCGGTCCGCGAGCAGCCGGGCGATCCGCGCGGCCACCACCCACGAGGACGGCTGCCGGGTGACCCCGAGGTCGGTCGGGGCGGCAAGGGTGGTGGTCATCGGGCACCTCCGACCGGACGCGGTGCGTACGGGTTGGTCGGCGTGAGCGCGACCTGCACGTCGGA
>JAUNSA010000068.1:0-7344 GCA_030539405.1 Propionibacteriaceae bacterium | reverse complement strand
CACCGCGTGCGGGCTGGTGGGGACGCCGTGCTGGGCGCGGGCGTCCGGATGACCGCCGAAGGCGGAGTCGTGGACGACGTGCCCGTCCTGAAGACGGATGACGCGGGAGCAGGCGGCGGCGACGGTCTCGTCGTGGGTGACCATGACGAGGGTGCGGCCGCGGCCCACCGTGGCGCCGAGCAGCGCGCGGAGGACCTCGGCGGAGGTGGCCTGGTCCAGGGCGCCGGTGGGCTCGTCGGCGAAGGTGACGTCCGGTCCGGTGGCTTGGGAGCGGGCGATCGCGATCCGCTGGACCTGCCCGCCCGACATCTCGCCGAGGCGGCGTCCCTCGAGCCCGGCCAGGCCGAGGTGGGCGAGCCAGCCGGCGGCGTGCTGTTCAGCCTCGCGACGGGTCACGCCGGCGAGCATCAGCGGCAGGGCGGTGTTCTCCAGGGCGGTGAGTTCGGGCAGCAGGAGTCCTTGCTGGAAGACGAACCCGAAGCGTTCGCGGCGCAGTCGGGCGCGATCGGCGTCGCTGAGGGCGTCCACGGTCACGGGACCCGCGGGAGCGTTCAGGAGGATCTGGCCGCGGTCCGGGCGCAGGATGCCGGACAGGCAGTGCAGCAGCGTGGTCTTGCCGGAGCCGGACGGCCCCATGACAGCAACCGATTCGCCGGCGCGGATGGCCAGGTCGACCCCGGCCAGCGCGACCGTGGCGCCGTAGGTCTTGGTGAGGGAAGAGCAGGAGAGCACGGGTTGTTCCATGCTGACCATCCCATCGTCCGCGTGTGTAAGCGCGCATCGTGCGGTGGGTCCGTTCCGGACTGCTCCCCCGGGTGGAGTCCCCTCCGGCCACGGGTGGCCCCCACGCCGAGGACCGGCGCCACATCCGCCGAGGACCGGCGGTCAGACTGCCGAGGACCGGCTGGCAGTCAGGCGGTCCGGGGGTGCTGCAGCGCCCAGTGGTACATCGCGATCGCGGCGGCAGCGCCGGCGTTCATCGAGCGCGTCGACCCGTGCTGGGTGATGGCGACGACCCGCTCGCAGGCGGCGACGACCTCGTCGGTCAACCCCGGACCCTCCGAGCCGAACACCAGGCAGCAATCAGCCGGCAGCTCGGCGCTCTCCAGGGGGACCGATCCGGGCAGGTTGTCGACGCCGATGGGGGTGATCTGCCGCTCGGCCAGCCAGGAGAGGAAGCCCTCGACGGTCTCGTGGTGGTGCACGTGCAGGTAGCGGTCGGTGACCATCGCCCCCCGGCGATTCCAGCGTCGGCGTCCCAGGATGTGCACCCCGGCGACGTTGAACGCGTTGGCGGTGCGCACCACCGAGCCGATGTTGAAGTCGTGCTCCCAGTTCTGGATCGCCACGTGGAGCCGGGACCGCCGCGTGTCCAGGTCGGCGACGATGGCCTCGAGTCGCCAGTAGCGGTACTCGTCGACGACGTTGCGCCGGTCCCCGGCCGCCAGCAACTCCGGGTCGTAGCGGGGGTCGTCCGGCCACGGCTGCGGATGAGGACCCACGCCGACGGCGGGGGCGGTCGGGTCGGCGTCCGATTCAGGGCTGCTGTCGCTCACCCGGTCACGGTAGCCGGGTTGACGCTCCCAGCACCCGCCGCATGGGGCGTTCGGTACCCTGAACGGCGGACTCCCCCGAGACGAAGCGAGCACCATGCCTGACGAGACCCCTGTCCGCCCCGGCGCGCCGGACGCCACCGACCTGCACGCGCCCGACAGCCCGGCCGCGTGGCTGGTGCGCCTGCTGAAGGGCATCGCGGTCGGCATCGGCTTCATCCTGCCGGGCCTGTCGGGTGGCGTGCTGGCCGTGATCTTCAAGATCTACGACCCGCTCATCAAGTTCCTCGCCAACCCGTTCAAGAACTTCTGGCGCCAGTTCAAGTACTTCCTGCCCGTCGGCATCGGCGGGATCATCGGTGTCGTCCTGTTCTCGATCGTCGTCGCGGCCGCTTTCGGACGCTACGAGGCCGCCTTCGTCTGCCTGTTCATCGGGTTCGTGATCGGCACCTTCCCCAGCCTGTGGCGCCAGGCCGGCAAGCAGGGTCGGGCCACCAAGCACTGGATCATCCTCGCGGTCTCCGCCGCGGTGATCTTCGCGATCATGCTCGCCGGCGGCGGACTCAACCTGCAGGTCCCGCCGAGCATCCCCGTGTGGCTCGGCTCCGGCGCCCTGATCGGCCTGGGCGTGATCGTGCCGGGCATGAGCCCGTCCAACTTCCTGATCTACTTCGGCCTCTACGACAAGATGGCCGAGGGCATCAAGGACTTCGACCCGGCCGTCTTCATCCCGCTGTTCCTCGGGCTGGGGTTGTGCGTGATCCTGTTCGCCAAGGCCGCCAACTGGGCCTTCGAACGGCACTACGCCGGCATGTACCACTTCATCCTCGGCATGGTGGCCGGCTCGTCGCTGGCGATCTTCCCCACCGTCGTGTTCGCCCCCGACGCGATCGAGAAGTCCGGCCTGGGCATGGGCGCCTTCCTGGCGTTCTGCGCGGTGATGCTGGTGCTGGGCGTGTTGGCGTCGTGGCTGTTCTCCAAGGTCGAGGACCGCTACTCCTCCGAGCGCGAGGCCATTGAAGCCGGCTGATCAGTCAGCCGCCCCCGGCTCAGGCTCAGATTCGGACGCCTCAGGCGACGGCTCAGGCCTGGACGATTCAGGGCCGGACGCCTCGGGCGCGACCTCGCCGGCGAACCGCCGCGAGGCGAAGTCGGCGACGAGGGCAGAATCGAGCATCCACAAGGCCCGCTGCAGGGCCTGGGCGTCCAAGCCGTCGACCGAACCGAGGCGCGGTTTGGTCGGGGTCTCCGACGGGATCTGCTCCGACTGGGCGGCCACGCGGCGGGCCACCTCGTTGAGCCGCTCGGTGAGGCTGTCGCTCAGCATCTTCTGCGGCTGACCACGCTTGGCGAGCTCGACCGCGAAGGACTCGTGTTCGTCGATCAGCGCGGGATCCTCGGCCAGGAGCATGGTCGAGGTCGAGCGCAGCAACTGGCGTCCACGATCGAGGTCGCCCCCACCGAACTCGGCCACGGCCGCGCGCAGGATCTCGTTCTCGCTGCGCTGCACCTGCTCGGCGAGCAGGATGAGGTGCGCGGCGTACATGCGCTCCTTGTTGCGCGTGTGGTGCTCCTCGGGGCTGAGGTTGAGCGCCTGGGGATCGGCGACGCTGAGGGCCGCCGACTGGCCGGGCTCGTCCGGTGTGAACGAATCCCGCAGCGGGATCGCCCGGATCGCCAGCGTGGTGGCCAGGACCGCGAGGCTCAGCCACGGCAGGACGGCATAGATCGCCTGCATCGCGTCGGCCAGCGACAACCGCAGGACCAGCGCCACCGACTCGGGCAGGTCCTGCATGGCCGAGGGGTTCAGGACGGCGTTCGGGTCCAGCCCGCCGGGGGGACTGTCGCGGATGGCCTCGGGCGTCATCCGCCAGCGCATGCTCGTGACGAGCTGCGACGTCATCAGGGTGCCGGCGATGGCGGTGCCCATGGTGTTGGCGATGCTGCGGAAGAACTGCAGCGCGGACGTCGCCGGGCCGAGGTCGCGGCGCTGGACGGCGTTCTGCACCGTGAGGGTGTAGATCTGGAACGACATGCCCACGCCCAGGCCCATCAGGGACGTGTAGAGCGTCAGCTCCAGCGGCGTCGAGCGCGCCCCCAGCCGCAGCAACAAGATGGACGCCCCGGCCATCAGCACCACGCCTGCCACGGCGAAGGACTTGTAGCGGCCCGTCCGGGTGGTGAGGTTGCCGATCACGATGCCCATGGCGAACAGGCCCACGTTCATCGGGATCAAGATGGCACCGGACGCCGTCGCCGACACCCCCAGGACGCCCTGGGCGTACACCGGGGTGTAGATGATCAGCATCATCAGCACCATGTTCATGAGGCTGCCGGCCAGCACCGACCAGGTGAAGATCGAGTTGCGGAACAGCGACAGCGGCACGATCGGCTCGGCTGCGCGCCGTTCGACGAACACGAAGGCGACCAGGAAGACCAGGCCCAGCCCGAGCAGGACGAGCACGAGCGGGTCGAGCCAGCCGCGGGTGCCGCCGAAGCTGATGCCGAGCAGGCCGGCGCTGACGCCGATGGTCATCGTGGCGATGCCGGCGTGGTCGATGCGGCGCGGGATGTCGAGTTCGGGGATGTTCATGAACTTGACCACGAGGAACAGCGCCAGGAAGCCGACCGGCAGGTTGACGTAGAACAGCCAGCGCCACGTGGACACGTCGGTGATGAACCCGCCGATCAGCGGGCCCGCGACCTGCGAGGCCCCCATCAGCGCGCCCATGTAGCCGGCGTACTTGCCGCGCTGGCGGGGCGGGATGATGTCGCCCAGAATCGTCTGCGACAGCGGCATCAAGATGCCCATGCCCATGCCCTGGATGGCGCGCGCGGCCACCAGCCACGCGAAGCTCTGGGCCACCCCCGAGAGCACATTGCCCAGCATGAAGATGATCAACCCGAGCGCGTAGAAGCGCTTGCGGCCGAACATGTCGGACAACTTGCCGCTGATCGGGGTGACGATGGTCATCACCAACATGACGATGGTGGAGAGCCACGAGTAGTACTCCACGCCACCCAGGTCGGCGATGATGCGCGGGATGGCCGGGCTGACGATCGTCTGGCTGATCGAGGACGTGAACATGCCGATGAGCAGGCCGAAGTAGATCCACCGGATCTTGGAGAACTCGAACTCCTCACGCACGTCCGTCACGTAGCGGACCCTACTCCTCGCCCCGGACAATCCTCGCCCTCACCCGGGGGTACGATGCGCTCCATGGCCCAGGGACAGTCGCGCGAGCACCTCATCAGTGCGCTGGTGACCCAGGTGCAGGTCCTGGCGCTGGCGTCCGATCGGATCGGTGCGGCCTACGCCAGCCAGCACCACCTGCACACCACCGACTTCCGCGCGCTCGCCGCGATCTACCGTGCCGAGCGGGCGGGGCAACCGCTCACGGCGCGGCAACTGGCCGACGAGCTGCGGGTCTCCCCCGGCGCCGTCACCTACCTGGTCGACCGGCTGACGGCGTCCGGGCACGTGCACCGCGACCCCGACCCGGACGACCGCCGTCGCGTCCTGCTGCGGTTCGGTGAACACGGACGCCAGGTGGCCGGCGCGTTCTTCGGGCCGCTGGGGCAGGCCCATGCCGAAGCCATGGCGTCCTATTCGGAGACCGACCTCGCCACCTGCCTGCGGTTCCTCTCCGATGTGAACGCTTCGCTCGCCCACTTCCACCACGGCCTGACCGAGGGCGCGGCGGAGGCCGATCCTCCTCCCACTGAATAGTTCAGTTGCTGAAGGGTCGTGCTAGCCTCCCTGCGTGAGCACGAGCACCACCTCCCGCGGCTGGGGCATCGCCATGGCGCTGTACCTGCTGGGCATCTTTATGGGCGCCATCGACACCGGCATCATCACCCCGGCCCGCACCGTCATCCAGGGCCAACTCGGCGTCGACGACCAGACCGGCATCTGGATGATCACCATCTACACGCTGGCGTATGCCGCCGCGATCCCGGTGATGGGCAAGCTCGCCGACCGCAACGGACGCAAGAACGTCTACCTGGTCTCCATCGCCCTGTTCGGGATCGGGTCGCTGCTGTGCGGCCTGAGCCAGGACGTGGGTTCGTTCGAGATGCTCATCGCCTCACGCGCGCTGCAGGCCATCGGCGGCGGCGGCATCCTGCCGATCGCGACCGCCGACATCGGGACGGCGGTCCCCCGCGAGAAGCGCGGCATGGCGCTCGGCCTGGTCGGCGCGGTGTACGGCGTGGCCAACGTCTTCGGGGCGTCCGCCGGGTCGCTCGTGCTCGACATCGCCGGGGCACACAACTGGCAGTGGATCTTCTACATCAACGTGCCGATCTCGCTGGCGATCATGGCGCTGGGGTGGCGCTACCTGCCCAACCGGCGCGCCGACGAGGTGGCCCCCATCGATGTGGCCGGGTCGTTCCTGCTGGTCGCGATGATCCTGTCGCTGCTCTGGGGCGTCCGCAACCTCGACTTCTTCGACTTCACCAGCTCGATCAGCTCGCTGGAGGTGAGGCCGTGGCTGGCCCTGGTGCTCGTGCTGGTGCCGGTGTTCATCCTGGTCGAGCGGCGCGCCGCCGACCCCGTGTTGAACCTGGGCTACTTCACCGACCGGGGCATCGCGCTGACGCTGCTGCTGTCGTTGCTGTCCGGTGTGATCCTGATGGGTGTGGTATTCGTCCCGCAGTTCGCCGAGAACGCGCTACGGATGCCGGCCGGGTCGGGCGGCTACCTCGTCATCGTTCTGGGCCTCGCCTCGGGCGTGGGCGCGCCGCTGTCCGGACGCCTGACTGACCAGTTCGGCCCGCGGGCCGTGCTGGGGCTGGGTGCCGGCATCTCGCTCATCGCTGCGATCGTGATCATCGTGTGGGCGATCCCGCAGCCGTCGACCCCGTCGGTGATCGTGTCGCTGATCCTCATCGGCCTGGGCCTGGGCTTCATCGTCGGGTCGCCGCTGAACTACATGATGCTGGAGCGCGTCCCCGAGGCGGAGTCGAGCTCGGCCCTGGGCACCCTCTCGCTGGTGCGCGCCATCGGGACGACCCTGGCCCCGGCGATCATGGTCGGGTTCCTGGCCAACGCCGGGACCACCCTGCAGGACCGGATCATGGACGAGCTGCCCGACACCGTCGCCGCCCCGGCCCTGCCGCACAGTGCCGAGCTCGCCGCGACGCTGGAGGAGTGGAAGGCCGACCCCGACCTCGCCGACGTCGTGCCCGACTTCGACACCAGCTACCTGGAGCAGACCGAGATCGACCTGTCGGCCATGTCCGGGGACGGCGAGCTGCCCGACGACCTGGTCGAGCTGCTGCGGACCGCCGACGTGACCACCATCACCGAGCGCAGCAAGATCGTGGCCGAGCGGATGTTCGCCGACCAGACCCCCACGCGGGTGGACGAGATCCAGTCGGGGGTGGACGCCGGCCTGGGCGGCCTCGACAGCGCACTGGTCGAGCTGGATTCCGGCGAGGAGGAGATGACCTCCGGGCTGGCCGAGATGGACTCTGGCATCGTCGACATGGACGCCGGCCTGGGCGACATGGACGCCGCACGCGCCGCGCTGACCGAAGGCCTCACCGGGATGGACCGCGGCCTCGCCGAGATGGGACGCGCCCTGACCGGCATCGGTGACGGCATCGCCGGGATGCGCCAGGGCATCGCCGGGCTCGACCAGGCGCTGTCGGGCATGGATGCAGGTTTGGCGGAGATCCGGGCGGGCATCGCGCAGCTCGAGAAACTGCTCTCGTCTCTGCCGGTTACGCCGCCTCCGGCTCCGACGCCTTCTCCGGTGCCTGAGCCGGCGCCGTCGCCCTCTCCCGA
>JAUNSA010000067.1:5087-14462 GCA_030539405.1 Propionibacteriaceae bacterium | reverse complement strand
ATCGCGCTCGGGTGGGGGCCGCTCGGGCTCCCCTTCGGGATCAGCGACGGGGGCGCGCGCACCACCGAGCTCGCCGAGGCCGTCACGTCGGTGGCGGTCCCGGCGTCCGGCGTCGCCGTCGTCGTCCGCGACGACGACGTCCCCCCCGCGCGCGTCGGCGAGGACGTCCTCGACGAGGGCGGCCTATCCGTCCAGGTCGAGGACGGCGCGCTCGTCATCGAACACACCAGGGCGGACGGGTGGACCTGGTTCAGCGACGACGAGCTGACGATCCTCCTCCCCCGGGAGCTCGCGGCGTCCACCCCGGACGTCACGGTGACGGTCAGCACGGCGTCCATCGACCTGCGCGGCGACTTCGGCGCTGTCGACCTGGAGGCCCAGACCGGTTCGATCCGCGCCGAGGGGACCTACGAGCGGTTCGCGGCCGAGACCAGCACGGGCAGCATCGACCTGGAGGCCGACGGCGAACCGCCCGCCGAGATCACCGCGCGCACCGGCACGGGATCGGTGGACATCGAGGTCCCCGCCGGCAGCTACGCCGTGGAAACCCGGCCGGGCACCGGGTCCAGCGACGTCGAGGTCGACGTCGACGCGAACTCGCCGCACACGATCACCGTCGAGACCGGCACCGGTTCGATCGACATCACCGACTGACCGCCAGCTCCCTCACCCGCCTACGCTGACCCCATGGACATCCTGGGCCTGCCGCTGCACCCCCTCGTCGTGCACCTGGTGGTGGTCGCGCTGCCGCTGGGCGCGCTGGCGACGGCGGCGGCGGTGGTCTCCCCCACATTTCGGACGCGGTACGGCACGCTCGCGCTGTCCACGCTGAGCGTCGGCGCGCTCGCGGCCGGGATGGCGAAGCTGAGCGGTGAGGCGCTGGCCGAGACCGTTCCGCTGCCGGAGCGGCACGCCTTTCTGGGCAACGTCACGCTCGCGGTCGGCCTGGCCACGGCGGTCCTGGCGTGGGTCTGGTGGCTGCTGGAACGTCGCCAGGCGAAGGCCCCGGCCGGACAGGTCAGCTTCTGGCCCATGCTCACCGGCGGCCTGGTCGCCGCGGCGGCGATCGCGGTGGCGGTGCTCGCCGTCCTGACCGGGCACGCGGGCGCGCAGGCCACCTGGACCAGCCGCCTACCGGTACCCGTGGCGTCCACCACCCCGGACGCGACCTTCACGCTCGCCGACGTCGCAGAACACAACACTCCCGCCGACTGCTGGGCCGCCGTCGGCGACGGCGTCTACGACCTCACCGCCTGGGCCGCCGCGCACCCCGGCGGGGCCGGCCGCATCACCGCCCTGTGCGGCACGGACGCCACCGAACAGTTCACCGCCCAGCACCGTGACGCCGCCCGTCCGAACGCCCAACTCGACGGCCTCCAGGTCGGGACGCTGGGCTGAGGAGCCCCCGCGGGTCGATAGGCTCTCCCCATGACCGAAGCACCCATGGGATCCGACTTCATCCGCGACACGATCCGTCGCGACAACGAGGCTGGGACCTACGGTGGCCGCGTCCAGACGCGCTTCCCACCCGAGCCGAACGGCTACCTCCACATCGGGCACGCGAAGGCGATCGTGACCAACTTCGGCATCGCCGAGGACTTCGACGGCGTCTGCAACCTGCGCCTCGACGACACCAACCCCGAGTCCGAGGACCGCGAGTACGTCGACGAGATCAAGGCCGACATCGCCTGGCTGGGCTACACCCCCGGCACGATCGTGCACGCCAGCGACTACTTCGAACAGCTCTACGCGTGGGCCGAGCACCTCGTCGAGCAGGGCAAGGCGTACGTCGACGACCAGGACGCCGAGACGATCTCGGCGCAGAAGGGCGGCTTCGGCACCCCCGGAACCGATTCGCCGTTCCGCGACCGGACGCCTGAGGAGAACCTCGACCTGCTGCGCCGGATGCGCGCCGGCGAGTTCGGGGACGGCGAGCGCGTCCTGCGCGCCAAGATCGACATGGCCAGCGACGAGATGTGGCTGCGCGACCCGGTGATGTACCGCATCCGGCACGCGCACCACCACAACACCGGCGACGCCTGGCCGATCTACCCGACCTATGACTGGGCGCACGGGCAGTCGGATGCCATCGAGGGCGTCACCCACTCGCTGTGCTCGCTCGAGTTCGAATCGCATCGCCCCCTGTACGACTGGTTCTTGGCCCAGTTGCCGCTGGAGGGTACGGCGCCGAAGCAGCGCGAGTTCGCCCGCCTGGAGCTGACGCACACGGTCACCTCCAAGCGCCGGCTGCGCACGCTGGTCGAGCAGGGTGTGGTCGACGGCTGGGACGACCCGCGCATGCCCACCCTGTCCGGGCTGCGCCGGCGCGGCTACCCGGCGACGGCGATCCGGGCGTTCTGCGAGGCGACCGGCGTGACGCGCACCAACTCGCGCAAGGCCATCGAGGAGTTGGAGAGCTTCGTCCGCCGCGACCTGAATGCCACCGCCCAGCGCCGCATGGCCGTGCTGCGCCCGCTCAAGCTGGTGATCACGAACTGGCCCGAGGGCCAGGTCGACCACTTCGAGGTCGTCAACAACCCGGAGAACCCCGACGACGGCGTCCGGTCGGTGGCGTTCTCGGGCGAGTTGTGGATCGAGGCCGACGACTTCGCCGAGGTGCCCCCGCCGAAGTTCTTCCGGCTCTCGCCCGGGCGCGAGGTGCGGCTGCGCGGGGCCTACTTCGTCACCGCGACCGATGTGGTGAAGGACGCCTCGGGTGCGGTCGTCCAGGTGAACGCGACCTATGACCCCGACTCGCGCGGCGGCAACTCCCCCGACGGCCGCAAGGTGAAGTCGACCATGCACTGGGTCTCGGCCGAGCACGCCGCCGACGCCCAGGTCGCCCTGTACGAGCGCCTGTTCACCGCCGAGGTGCCGGGCGCGGCCACCGGCGAGGCGCTCGACGACCTGAACCCGGCCAGCCGCGAACTCGTGGACGCCAAGGTCGAGGCAGCGCTGGCCGAGGTGACGCCGGGCGAGGTCGTCCAGTTCGAGCGGCTCGGCTACTTCGCCGCCGACCCCCACACCCCGCGCCTGTTCCACCGGACGGTCGGCCTGCGCGATGAGTGGGCCGCCGCCCAGAAGCGCGGGTGACCGGTTGGCAAGCACGTTCAGCCCGGTGCGCGCCCGGGCCGGCATCTCGTTGATGTTCTTCACCAACGGGTTCGTGGTGGCCAACCTGCTCCCGCGCTACCCCGAGGTGAAGCAGGCCTTCGAGCTCAGCAACACCGAGTTCGGCGTCGTGGTGGCGATGATGGCGCTCGGTGCGATCATCGCGTCGTGGCTGCCGGCGCCGCTGATCCGCCGGTTCGGGGCCGGCCCGGTCGCCTTCTTCGGGACGGTCGCGCTCGGCCTCGCGGTCGGCACGGTCGGCTTCGCGCCGCACATCCTGCTGGTGGCGGTGGCCATGGCCACGGCGGGCTTCGCCGATGCGGTCACCGACACCGCCCAGAACGTCCACGGACTCCTCGTGGAGGACGCCTACGGCAAGTCGATCATCAACTCCCTGCACGCCCTGTGGAGCCTCGGCGCGTTCTCCGGTGGCGCGATCGGCGCGTGGGCCGCCTCGCAGCGCCTCCCCCTCGGCTTCCACCTGCTCGCCACCAGCGCGCTGGCCGTGGTGCTGGCCGGCGTCGCGCTGACGCTGGCACGTCTTCCGGACGCCTTGGCGCGCGGCGCTGCCGCTGCCGCCGAGCGGCCCGAGTCGACCCGCTTGACCCGCGGGATGTGGTTGCTGCTCCTGCCGCTGGGCCTGCTCACCATCGTGGGCGTCCTGCCCGAGGAGGCCGCCATGAACTGGGCCGCCCTCTACCTCGTGCAGGTCGTCGACACCCCCTTCGGCGTGGCCGGACTGGGCTTCGTGTCGATGATCGCCGCCCAGACCGTCGGACGCCTGCTCGGCGACCCGGCCACCGACCGCTGGGGTGCGGTCGCGGTGCTGCGCGGCGGCGGCGTCCTGATCGCCCTGGGTGGCGTGCTCATCGTGGGCTTCCCCGTCCTGCCCGTGGCGCTGACCGGCTTCGCCCTGATCGGCTTCGGCTGCGCCACCGTCGTGCCCGCGGCCTACGCCGCCGCCGGACGCCTGCCCGGCCTGCCCGAGGGCGCCGGCGTGACCATCGCCAGTTGGCTGCTGCGGATGGGCTTCCTGGCCACCCCGCCCCTGGTCGGCTTCGTCGCCGACCAGACCAGCCTGCGCGTCGGCCTGGGCATCCTGATCGTCTCCGGCGTCGCCGTGCTCGCGCTGTCCGGACGGGTGCGTCCGTCCTCTCCCGGGAGGTCATGACGCGACTCACTCGGTGACGTCCGCGACCTGGGCACCCAGGGCCGCCAGCGCGGCGTCCGCCTCGAGCGTGATGCCCACGCCGTGCCCACCGCCGCCCATCGAGATGCGCCGACCGACCAGGCTGGCGTCCGCGATGACCGGCCAGGGGTGGGTCGCACCGAACGGGGTGATCGTGCCGCGCTCGTAACCCGTGACCTCGCGCGCCGTCGCGGCGTCCGGCATGGACAGCCGGCTCACCCCCAGCAGGGCACGCAGCTTGGGCCAGGAGAACTCCCGATCGCCGGGGACGAGCACGAAGACATGGTCGTCCCCGCCGCGGCGGACCACGATGGTCTTCACCAGGTCGCGCGGCTCGATCCCCCGCGCCGCGGCGGCCTCGGCCAGCGAGTTGACGCGCCCGTGACGGGTGACCTCGTGCTCCAACCCGAGGGCCTGCACGGCCTCGATGGCGGGCGTGGTGTCGGGGCTGCTGGCTGTCGCACTGGCGTCCGGGTCGCTCATGCGGGCAACCTACAACCCATGACCGACATTGACGGCTACCTCGCGCAGTACAGCGGACCGCACCGCACCCACCTGGACGCCCTGCGCACCCTGATCGCGCGACTGGCCCCCGAGGCCACCGAGACGCTCTCGTGGTCCATGCCGACGTGGAAGCTGAACGGCAACCTCGTGCACATCGCGGCGGGCAAGCACCACGTCGGCCTGTACCCGGGGGCCGCCGGCGTCGAGTTCGTCGTCGACGAGCTGGACGAGCGAGGCCTCAAGCACAGCAAGGGCGCGATCCAGTTCCCGGTCGACCAGCCACTCCCCCTCGACCTGGTCGAGCGCATCGTGCGCTTCCGGATCGGCCAGCAGGAGGCCAAGGGAAAGGGCCGCTCGTGAGCCACCCCCTGATGTTCGACGACGGCGACCCGATCCTGCTGGGGCTGCGCGAGCTCGCGCTGTCCTTCCCCGGCGCGCAGGAGAAGGTGAGCCACGGGCGTCCGGTGTGGTTCACCAAGAACCAGTTCGCCAGCTACGGCGGACATGTGAAGGGGGCTCAGGACGACACCTCGCTGGCCCGGGCACTGCTGTTCAAGCCGGACGCCGACCACCGCGAGCTACTGCTCGGCGACGAGCGGTTCGTGGTGCCCGCCTACGAAGGGGCCTACGGCTGGCTCGCGATCGCGCTCGACACGTGGGAGCCCACGGACGAGGAGGTCCTCGAGTGGCTCGATGAGTCGTTCCGCATGACGGCCACCCCGAAACTCATCCGCGAACTGGACGCCCACGCCCACCCCCATCCGCCGAGGGCTTGAGTTTCCACGCCGAGGGCTTGGGTTTCCGCATCGACCTCGAGCCAACGGCATGGAAGTGTCGGTGGCCCGTGCGAGAGTGGTGCCATGGCGACCGCACCTCGCACGACCTTGACGTTCCTCGGTGCCGCGAGCACCGTGACCGGCTCGAAGTACCTCCTCATGGTGGGTGATCGGCGGGTCCTCATCGATTCGGGCCTGTTCCAGGGCGAGAAGAAGTGGCGCCTGAAGAACTGGGAGGACTTCCCGATCGACCCGGCGAGCATCTCCGACATCGTGCTCACCCACGCCCACATGGATCATGTGGGCTACCTCCCCGCCCTGACCAGCCGGGGTTTCGACGGTCCGATCTGGTGCACCGAGGGCACCCGCCAGCTCGCCGAGATCGTGTTGCGGGATGCGGCGAAGCTGCAGGAGCAGGACGCCGCGGACGCCAACGCGCGCGGCTACTCCAAGCACGATCCGGCCCTGCCGCTGTACACGACCGAGGACGTCGAGGCCATGCTCGACCAGTTCGTCGCCCTCGAGTACGAGACCGACTTCGAGCTCACCGGCAACGAGCGGCCCGGCTTCACCGCCTCGGAGCAGGAGGCGATCACCATCCGGCTCACCCGCGCGGGTCACATCCTCGGGTCGGCGTCGGTGAATGTGTGGACGCCCACGGCGTCCGTGCTGTTCTCCGGCGATCTCGGACGCCGTGACCACCCGGTGCTGAAGTCGCGCCAGGTGCCCCGCGAGGGCGCCCCGTTCGTGCTGATCGAGTCGACCTACGGCGACCGTGAGCACCCCGAACCGGCGAACCTGCCGCACGAGGGGTTCGCCGACGTGATCCGGCGCACGATCGAGCGCGGTGGCTCGGTGCTGGTGCCGGCCTTCGCCATCGACCGGACGGAGGTGGTGCTCAAGACGATCTCGGACCTGGAGCGCCAGGGCCGCATCCCCGACGTGCCGGTGTACGTGAACTCGCCGATGGGCGTCCGGGCCCTGCGGGTCTACCAGACGCTCACCGACGAGATCCGCGACGACCTCCACCCGGAGGACTTCGTGAAGATCCCCGACCTGACCGCGGTCGAGTCGCCTGAGGATTCGCGCAAGCTGACCGGCGAGGGCGGGCACGGTCCGGCGATCATCATCTCCAGTTCGGGCATGGCCACCGGCGGGCGGGTGCTGCACCACCTCGAGGCGATGCTGCCCGACGCGCGCAACGCGGTGGTCCTGACCGGCTACCAGGCGGTCGGGACGCGCGGGCGGCAGCTCTCCGAGGGGGCCGACCAGCTCAAGATGTACGGCCGCTACATCCCGGTCAAGGCCGAGGTCTACCACGACCACGAGTTCTCCGTGCACGCCGACTGTTCGGACCTGTTGGACTGGTTGGGTGCCCTCGGGCCGGCGCCGCAGCAGGTGTTCTGCGTCCATGGTGAGGCGGACGCCGCGGCCGCCTTCGCTGCCCGGATCAAGGCTGACCTCGGCATCTCGGCGGTCGTCCCGACCCACGGCGAGGTCGTCCTGCTCGACACCGACGAGCTGACCCCGCACCCGGGCACCAAGGTGGCCGCCCCGCGCCGGTCGGCGCTGGATGGAGCCCCGCCGAGGGAGTCGTCGGCCGGGTCGCCGGTGGAGGAGTCGCGGTACCGCCTCGTCACCGGGGAGCCCTCGCCCGCCTTCGAGCAGGAGGTCAGCGAGGTGCTCGAGGAGGGGTACACGCTGGCCGGGTCACCCACCCTGGCCGTGGTGGGCGACAAGTTGATCGCCGGGCAGGCCCTGGTGCGCCCACGGTCGGGCGAGTCCGAACCGACTGTCGGCCAGGGCCGTTAGGGTCGAACCATGACCTGGAATCCACCCTCCTTCCCCACCGGGCCCGGCAACACCGGTCTCGTGCCCGACCGACCCCTCGCGCTGGGCGAGATGATCGGCGGCGCGTGGCGCATCTACAAGAGCCGGTTCGGCCTGTTCCTCACGCTGCTGTTGATCCCGTTCCTGCTGTTCTTCGGCGTGACGCTGCTGGCCATCTTCGTGTTCGGCGCCACGATGATGGCCAATCCCGGCTCCAGCACCCGCCTGGAGCAGTGGCTGCCCACCGTCGCTGGCCTGGCCCTGGTGCTCTATGCCGCGCTGATCGTGGTCGCCCTGATGCAGTACGTGTACCAGGGGCGGTCGATGATCGCCGGTATCGACCTCGCCACGGGTCGCCAGGACCCCACCCGGGCGAACCTGGCCGAACGGACCCGTGGCCTGCTCGGCCGCGTGTTCGTCCTGATGCTGCTGGCGTTCGCCGCGGGCCTCGTGATCGGTCTGGTCATCGCCCTGGTCACGATCCCGACCACGTTGGCGTCCGCTGAGGGGACGGGCAGCGCGGCCGCTTCGGCCCTCCTGACCATGGTCATCACCATGGCTGCGTATGTCGGTCTGATCTGGTTCGGGGTGAAGTGCACCTACCTGCTGCTGGTCATGGCCGAAGAGGGGCTGACCGTGGTGGCTGCGATCAAGCGCTCCTTCGAGCTGACGCGCGGCGCCTTCTGGAAGACGCTGGGCTACCAGGTTGTCCTGGTGCTGATGGCGTTCGGGCTGATGCTGATCCCCTACATGGTCCTGCTGGTCGGCGTCTTCAGCGTGGCTTCATCGACCGAGCTCGCCCCCAGGGGCGTGGGTGCGGGGACCGTGATCCTCCTGCTCCTCGGCATCGTGGCGCTGTACGCCGTCCTGTTCCTGTTCATCCCCTACCAGTACATCTACGTCGCGTTGATGTACCTCAGCCGCACCCGTGAACTCAGGGGCGGCCAGCCGGCGGGTTACGGTCCGGGCCAGCCCTGGCAGTCCGGGCCGCAGGAGCCGGGGCCGTGGCGCGAGCCCGGTCAGCAGGATCCCGGTCTCTGGCAGCAGTCCGGTCCTCAGGACGGCCCTCAGGACGGGCCTCGCCCGTGGGAGCGCCCTGACCCCCAGGATCCGCGACCGTGGCAGCGTCCGGGTCCTGATTCACCGCAGGGCTGACGGCTTCTTCACCTCGAGGATCTTCGCGGCGCGGGAGAGCAGCTTCACCAGCTTTTCCGCGTCGCGGGGGCCAAGGTCGGCCGCGAGCGCGTCCTCGACGCGGGTGGCGGCACCGGCCTCCAGTCGGGTGCGCGCCTTCGGGGTGAGGTCAGCCCAGCGCGAGCGGGCGTCCTTGGGGTTCTTCTCCCAACGGACCTCGCCCTCCTCGGCGAGCTTCGCCAGCGTCGAGGAGACGTGCGACTGGGCGAACCCGGTTCGCTGGGTGATGTCGCGCACGGCGCTGCGTCCGTACAACAGCAGGTCGTCCAGGATCGCGAGCTCCCCCAGGGGCGTCCCCTTGCCGGCGTCCGGGTGCGTCATGGTGCCCGCGATCCCCGACAGGCGACGACCGAGTTGGTGAAGGGTGGCTGCGCGCATGGGGACCAGTCTATCCATCGTTGCCGATCCATCGCCAGCGATGTAACATGGATGGGCACCGCGCACCCGAGCCAGGAAGATCTTCACCATGGGCCGCTTCGACCTCGCCACCACCACGGTCGGCCAACTCCTCGACGATCCCGACGCCGTGGCGGTCGTCGAACGCCACTACCCCGGCATCACCGGCCAACCGATGGTGAAGATGATGCGACCCGTCCTGGCCCGCAAGGCGTTGGGGATGGCGTCCGGTTACGTCGGCGACGACGAACTCGGCGCCATTCGCGCCGAGCTGGAGCGCATCTGACCCCGTCTACGCTGGCGGCATGGTCACCTTCAGCGGCTTCACCGACGAGGCGCTGGCCCCGTTCGGCGCCCAGGTCCGGATGGCGGCGG
>JAUNSA010000067.1:0-4987 GCA_030539405.1 Propionibacteriaceae bacterium | reverse complement strand
TGCTGCGCCAGTTCGCGGTCTTCGCCGACATCGCGGAAGCCGAGGGCGTCACGCTCCTCCACGAGAACGAGAAGGGCGTCTACGGGGATGTGCCCGAGCGTTGCCTGGACCTGGTGGAGGCCAGTTCCGGGCGCGTGGGGCTGATCCTCGACCCGGCGAACTTCGTCCAGTGCGGCGTCCGTCCCGCCGACGAGGCCTGGCCGGCGCTGGCCGAACACACCGTCTACCTGCACGCCAAGGATGCGCTCGCCGCCAGCGGGCGGGTGGTCCCGGTGGGCGAGGGGGACGCGCAATGGGCCGCGCTGGCGTCCGCACTGGGGGCGTCCGGTTGGGACGGGTTCGTGTCGCTCGAACCGCACTTGGGCCTCGGCGGCCGGGGCGGGCCGATCACGACCGGCCGGTGGGTGCAGGCGCTGGAGTCCGCGCGCCGCGTCCTGGAACCCGCAGCCCCGAGCGCAACCCCCTGAAACGCGGCCGGCCGCGCCGGGCGTCGGTGGGAGGATGGATCGGTGCCGTTCACCTTCCCCGTCAGCTCCCGCTTCGGACCCCAGCCCGCCGATCCCGTCGGCGACCTGTTCTCGGTGCTGAGCCGCGGAGACATCATCAGCTTCGCCGGCGGCATCCCCGACGGGGCGCTGTTCGCGTTCGACGACCTGCGGTCCAGCTTCGAGCACGTCCTGGCCCACCAGGCGCGACGCGCACTGCAGTACGGCGCGACGCCGGGCGAACCCGAACTGCGTGAGGCAGCCGCAGCCTTGGTCGCGCGTGACCTGCCGACCACCCCGGACCAGATTCAGGTGACCTCCGGCTCCCAGGAGGGGATCTACCTGGCGGCACAGGCGTTGCTGTCGCCTGGCGACGTCGTGCTGGTGGAGGAGCCGACCTACCTGGCGGCGGTCCAGGCCTTCATGTTGGGCGGGGCCCGCCTCGTGGGCGTCGAGGCCGACGCCGAGGGCATGCTGCCCGACGCGCTGGCGTCCGCCATTGCGGAGCATGGGGCGAAGGTCGTCTACCTGATCCCGACTTTCGCGAACCCCTCGGGCAAGACGATGGGGCGCCAGCGCCGCGAGCAGATCGCGGCGGTGTTGCTCGGCACCGACGTCGCCCTGATCGAGGATGACCCGTACGGGCGGCTGCGGTTCTCGGGGGAGCCGGTGGCCCCGATCGCGGCCCTGCCGGGCATGGCGGAGCGGACCATCCTGCTCAACTCGATGTCGAAGGTGATGGCACCCGGGCTGCGGATCGGCTGGATGCGCGTGGAGGGCGCGCTGCGCCAGATCCTGGGGATCGCGAAGTCGGCCGTCACGCTGCAGTCGCCGGCGCTCAACCAGCTTGCGGTGGCCCACTACCTCACGCACCACGACCTGGATGCCCACATCGCCTCGGTCGTGGGCCCCTATCGGGAGCGTCGGGATGCCCTGCACGCCGGGCTGATGGCGATGCTGCCGGCCACCGCGTCGGTCACCCGCCCTGACGGGGGCATGTTCTGCTGGGTGCGGCTCGGCGACGACACCGACACCGCCCAGTTGCTGCCGATCGCCGTCGAGGAGGGCGTCGCCTTCGTGCCGGGCTGGAGCTTCTACGCCGCCGATCCCGACCGGTCGACGATGCGGCTGAGCTATGCGACCAACTCCCCCGAGATGATCGCCGAGGGACTCAGGCGGCTCGCCTCGGCGTTAGGTCGCTGATTCGCCGGGCCGGGTTTCGGCTCGCCGTGGGCAGGATCACTCCGGAACTCAGCACGCGATGCTGCGGATGGTGTTCGCGCCCGCTCACGGACTGCCGCGCGTGGAAACGCGCGCTGGCTTCCGGTGTGGTCGAGGGTCGGGCCCCCAGCGATTGGACCGCCAGGGCGTGGGGGTGTGCAATCAGAGCATGGAGATTCTGGCCGACCTCGGCGACGTGAGCGTGGCGCGGGCGACGCGGGAGCACATCTCGGCCATCGAGCGCCTGCTGGCCGATGACCCGACCTCGCCCAAGCACGTCGCGACGACCAACCTCGTCAGCGACGACCTGCTGGGCGAAGGACCGGATGGCGCCGACCTGGAGGTGGCCTTCGAGCGCATCGACAACGACCCCCACCAGGACCTGTTCGTCGTGCTCGATGAGGGCGATCGCGCCATCGGCACGTTTCAGCTGTCCCTCCTGCCGACGATGGCACGTGGCGGCGGGATCCGTGGCATCGTGACCGGCGCACGTGTCCGTGCCGGCGCCGACAGCATCAGCATCGCCCGCCGCGTGCTCGACTGGTTGTCCGATCACGCCCGTGAGCGCGGTGCCCGCGTGCTGATCATCATCACGGACAAGAACCGCTCCCACATCCACGGCTTCTACACCACGATGGGCTTCCGAAAGAGCCACGAGGGCATGGTCCTCCCGCTGTAACCGCCGAAGACCGGCGGTTCAGCCGCCGAGGACCGGCGCTTCGGCTGCCGAGGACCGGTTGTCCCTGGAAATTGCCTGTGGACAACTCCTCTGAGGGTCCTTTTCGGATGCAAGACTGGTGGTACCCCCAAGGAGCATCACCATGTCGAAGAAGAATTTGGGCATCGTTGTCTGTGCCGTGGCCCTGACCGCCTGCGCGCCGACAGCAGCCCCGACCCCGTCCCCTGTCCCGACTGTTCCGCAGTGCACGCCACTGGACGGCGGAGCGCCGTATGCGTGCACCCAGAGCGAACACGACACACTGGCCGAGCAGCACGCCCTGTACGACGAAGCTGAACAGGTCCTGCGCCGATATCGAGCCGAGTTGGACCGTCAGGAGGCCGACTGGCGGCTTCGCGAGATGACCCCGGAGTTTGAAGCCACCACCACGGGTGCATATCGCGACTTCGTCGAGCAGTTCATCGAGGCCGATCGCAACGATGAAGCCAGCCGCATCGGTGAGCCCGCCCCCATCGTGTGGGTCAAGCCGCTCATCGGTGCCTCGCGCGATGGATCGGTGGCCGCACTTCAGTTCTGTAGCGACGCCTCCACGACCGAGTACGTGACCAAGGAGAATCCGTCACCCTTCGTGGGAGGGACCGTCAAGCGCACCTACTACTTCGTCCCTACCGATGGCAGCCACCTCAAGATTGCTGCCTCCGATGCCGAGGAGGTCGACGCATGCTGAGGAACGTAGCGCCTGTCCTTGCCGTGATCCTGATCGCCGGCGCTCTCGCCCCCAGCGCGCATGCGGAGGTGAACACGGAGATCAGCGACCGGGTGGTGACGATCATCGACGAAAACAGAACCGAGACGCGTCGGCGACCCCAGCAACCGGCACGGCCCACGCCGCCGCGGGACCTGGATCCGGGCCACCACGAGCTGCGGACACCAGCCGACACCGAGAAGCGCGACAACAGAGCCCCGGCAGATCTGGCGCACACCCTGATCCCCGAATGCTGGGACGCCGGCACCGAACTCGCCGAGTGCCAACCCCGCACACCCAGCACCGACACCCCACCCAGCCGGCCCTCACGCGACCAGGTCGAAAGCGTCGTCCGGCACCTCGTGGCCCGACTCCGGCTCCCCGACGCCAACCCCCGCATCGGACCCGACCCCGCCCGCAACGAATGGAACAAGGCCGTCGTCGGCCTGCCCTACTGGCTGTGGATCGACGGCCCCACCAACGCAGCCACCACCGTCACCGGCTACGGCATCACCATCACCATGGACGCCCGCCGCGCCAACATCACCTTCAACCCCGGCGACGGCACCACCCTCACCTGCACGACCACCACCGCCCACCAGCCGCGCATCACGCCGGGAGCCCCTTCACCCACGTGCGGGCACACCTACCAACAACCATCACCTGCCGGGCGAGACCACACCCTCAGCGCCACCGCTCATTGGCTCATCGACTGGACCGCCATCGGCTACACCGGCACCATCAGCCTCGACATCACCGACAGCCGCACCCTGCCCGTCACCGAACTCCAGGCCATCAACGTCAAACCCTGAACCGGCCGGTCCTCGCCAACCACACCGCCGGTCCTCGGCGGACGCACCGCCGGTCCTCGGCGTCAGGACGGCTGGACGGTCCAGGACGGCGGCTCGTCGTTGCCGGACTCTTCGTCGGCCTCGGACTCCGCGAAGGTCTTGTGGATCTTGCCGGCCGCGTGGTGCGACGGCGCGTAGATGGCGTACAGGCGCATCGGCTCGTCACCGGTGTTGACCACGTCGTGCCACATGCCGGCGGGCACGAAGATGCACCAGCCGTCGGAGACCTCCTCGGTGAACGTGATCTCCTCGGCGTCCGGACCCATGCGCACATGGCCCTCGCCGGCGTCCAACCGCAGGAACTGGTCGGTCTCGGGGTGAACCTCGAGGCCGATCGACTGCCCCGGCTCGATGGACATCAGGGTCATCTGGAGGTACTTCCCCGTCCACGCGACTTGGCGGTAGAGGTCGTTCTCCACCGTCGCCTTCTCGAGGTCGAACGAGTTGGGCTTCGGGCCGATGTCGGTGATCTTCACGAGAAACTCCTCCTTCAACGAGCGTTCACCCTCGACCCTACAGCCCCGCCCTCAGTCGTCGTCGAAGTCCCCGGCGAGGGCTTGGGCGGCGAGGCGTTCCTCGGTGGCGGCCTCCCAGACCTCCTTGGCCGCGCCCACGTTGAGCACGATGATCACGACGCCCAAGACGATGTCCGGCCACCCGGACATCGTGAGCCACGTCAGCACCCCCATGGCGATGATCAGCAGGTTGATCAGCACATCGTTGCGCGCCGCGAGGAAGGCGGCGGTCGTCATCGATCCGCCCACCCGCCGGTAACGGGCCAGCATCCACGCGCAGATGGCGTTCACCACGACCGCACCACCGGCGGTGACCACCAGGGCGACAACATCGGGTGGCTCGGGGCGTCCGACCTTGGCGAACACCTGCCAGGCCGCCGCCAGCGCCGGCAGCAGGATCACCCCTGCCATCACCTTTCCCGCGACCGCCCGCGCCCGCAGCGACCAGCCGAGCGCGACGAAGATGAGCAGGTTGACGAAGGCGTCCTCGA
>JAUNSA010000227.1 GCA_030539405.1 Propionibacteriaceae bacterium | reverse complement strand
GTCTTGCCCAGACCGGACTCGCCGTAGATGAACAGCGGGTTGTAGGCGCGGGCGGGGGCCTCGGCCACGGCCAGCGAGGCGGCGTGCGCGAACCGGTTCGAGCTGCCCGAGACGAAGGTCTCGAAGGTGTACTTCGGGTTCAGCCGCGCCTCGTCGTGGTTGCCGACCGGGGCTGCCGTGGCGGGGGCCCGACCCGGCGCCGGCGGGGCGGATTGGGCGGGTGGCTCATCGGGATGCGACCTGGCGTCGGCGCTGTCGTCGCGGTTGTTGTCCTGCTGATGGCCGGGACGGGTGGCCGGCGGCTCCGGCGGGTCGCCGTTGCCCTCGTCCTCGATCTGGCGGCGCAGGTCCTCGTCGACGGTGATCGCCAGGCGGACGTCGTGCCCGAGCTCCTCGGCCAGGGCGTCCACGACCGGCGTGCGCAGGGTCGTCTCGAGGACGTCCTTGAAGTGCTGATACGGCACGGCCAGGAGGACGTGGGAGTCGAGGAGACCGACGAACCGGGTCAGCCCGAGGTAGGCGCGTTCCCGCGGCGCCAGGCCGCTGGCGTCCAGGGACTTCACGACGCGTTGCCACACGGAAGAGGTGTCGACCGAGGGCGGTAGCGTCATCGAGGTGTCCCTTCAGGTCGGTACGGGGGCCCGGCTCGAGCCACCTCCACACAAGTTGTCCACAGCCTGTGGACAGACCGGTGGACGACGAGGTGAAGTCGAGACCGTAACAAGTCGGGCGCGGGTCCGGCAAGTGACCGGAGGACTGATTCTGACACCCCCCGGCGTGTCGTCCGAGGCCGGGGTCGTTCCTGCGGTCATGATGGCGGGTTCGCCGCGCGATGGCGCCGATCGTCACGACAGTTTGACCTGACTTGGCTGCTCCCGTACCGTGGAGTCGGCCTATTTTCTCGGCCACTTTCGCCTGCCCATGGGTGAGCCCGAGCGCTGGCACGACATCGTGCCCGAGCTGCGGGGACGCGTGGGTGTTCGTGGGTGGCCGACGCACAACAGCAGACCCCCTTTGACCACGGGTCATGGCCCGGCGCAGTGCCGGGAACCACCATGAGCCGCATCCACGGATGTCGTCACCGACGTCCCCGTCCTCGGAGCACCAGCCATGAGCAAGCGCACCTTCCAGCCCAACAACCGTCGCCGCGCCAAGAAGCACGGCTTCCGTCTGCGTATGCGGACCCGCGCCGGCCGCGCGATCCTCGCCGCCCGTCGCCGCAAGGGCCGCGCCGAGCTGTCTGCCTGAGCCGACGCCCCGGCCCGGCACTCGATGCTGCCGAAGCGCCACCGCCTGACCCGTCCCGAGGACTACCGGGCCGTGCTGCGCGGCGGCGACGGACGGCGGCGGACGCGGGTCGGGACCGACCTGCTCGTCGTGCACGCCTCCCTCGCCGACAACCCCGAGCTCACGCGCCCGCCGCGCGTGGGCTTCGTGGTGTCCAAGGCCGTCGGAGGCTCCGTGGTCCGGCACCGGGTGGTGCGGCGGCTGCGCGCGCAGATGGCCGAGCGCATCGAGCGCCTCCATCCCGGAACCGATCTCGTGGTCCGGGCCCGGCCAGCAGCGGCGGGGGCCGCCTCCGGGGCCCTCGGGGAGGCGCTGGACCATGCTCTGGGGCGCATCCTGAAGGGGGCGGCATGAACGACCTGCGAGACGTCCACCGCGGCGGCGTCGGTCCTGGCGAGCAACGCTCGGTGACGGCCCTGCCGTTGGTCGGCCTCGTGCGCCTCTACCAGTGGACGATCTCCCCGGTCCTGGGGCCGGTGTGCCGCTACTACCCCTCCTGCTCGGCCTACTCGGTGACCGCGCTGGAGCGCTTCGGGCCGATCAAGGGCAGCTGGCTCACCGCGCGAAGGCTGTTGCGCTGCAACCCCTTCGCCCGCGGAGGCGTCGACCATGTGCCCAGCCGGGCACACCACATACCTGATCTCGCCGAGGCGGCCCGCGCGGCCGGCGCGGCGACCACACAGGTGAGCACCGCTCACCATCGACACTGAGGACCACATGGGATTCTTCGACACGATCCTGGCCCCCTTCATCTGGTTCAACTCGGCCATCCTGGTCGGGTTCGAGTGGGTGTTGGTCAGGCTGGGCATGGACGACACCAGCGGCTGGACCTGGGTGCTGGCGATCATCGCCCTGGTCGTCACGCTGCGCGCGCTGCTGACGCCCCTGATGATCCGGCAGATCAAGAGCCAGCGACGGCTGCAGATGGTGCAGCCGGAGCTGATGAAGATCCAGAAGAAGTACAAGGGCAAGAAGGACCAGGCCTCCCAGAAGGCGATGCAGGAGGAGACCTTCGGGCTCTACCGCGAGGCCGGGGCCAACCCCTTCGGTGCCTGCCTGCCGATCCTCATCCAGATGCCCTTCTTCTTCGCGCTCTTCCGCCTCCTGAACACCGCCCAGGCGGTCTCGGAGGACCGGGCCGACCCGATGGGCTTCTTCTCCCACGAGCTGGCCAGCAAGATGGCCAACTCGGAGATCTTCAACGCCGGGCTGACCTCGACGTTCCTGCACGACCAGGACATGTCCGCCAAGATCCTCTCGGCGATCCTCATCCTGGTGATGTCGGCCACGCAGTTCATCACCAGCCACCAGCTGATGCGGCAGAACATGTCGCCCGAGGCGCTCAACAGCCCGATGGCGCG
>JAUNSA010000066.1:11034-14539 GCA_030539405.1 Propionibacteriaceae bacterium | reverse complement strand
CCCAGCGACACAACAAGGTCGGGATGAGCTATGAGGAGCTCACCCAGTTGCCCGAGTTCCACGCGTCCATCGACCGCTTCCTGGCCCGCGCGAACGCGAAGCTCGAGCGGTGGGAGACGGTCAAGCGCTACGCCGTGCTCGACCACGAGCTCACCGTCGAGGAGGGCGGCGTCACGGCCAACATGAAGCTGCGCCGCAGCGCGGTGGCCAAGCGCTACGCCGACCTGGTCGACTCGCTGTACGAAGCCGAGGACGAGGACTGAGTGGAGCCCTACCGGGTCCGCGTGCCCCTGCGTTGGGTCGACCTCGACGCGCAGGGGCACGCCAACAACGCCGCGATCGTCGACTACCTGCAGGAGGCGCGCGTCGAGTTCCTGCTGACGAGCCCGAACGCGCACCTGCTCGGCAACGGGATCATCGTGGTCGGCCACCAGGTCGAATACCTCGGCCCGATCCACTTCTCACCCGAGCCGCTCGACGTCGAGCTGTCCGTGGCCGACGTCGGGGCCGCCCGTTTCACCGTTGGTTACGTGGTGCGGCAGGGCGAGCAGGTGGTCGGGCGGGCACGGACGGTGCTGGCCAACTTCGACTTCACCACCGGACGCCCCGCGCGCCTGACCGACGCCGAACGTGCGTGGTTCGCCGAACGGCAGGTGGAGCTGGAGTCGCTGCGCGAGGTCGGCTCCTTCACGCTCGGTCCCGACCACCACACGCAGCCGTTCCAGGTGCGCTGGTCGGACCTGGACGCCTACGGTCACGCCAACAACACCCGCTTCTTCGACTACGTGGCCGAGGCGCGGGTGGCACTGAAGGCACCGCTGCTGGCCAACGCGATCCGGATGAACCCCGTCGACGAGGTCGAGCACGCCTGGATGGTCGTGCGCCAGGACATGCGCTACACCGGCCAGATCGTCCACAGGCTGGAGCCCTATGAGGTGCACACCGCCGTCGGCGCGACCGGTCGCACGTCGATGACGGTGGCCGCCGAGATCGTCGACCCGCTCACCGACGCCGTGCTGGCGCGGTCCACCACCGTGCTCGTGCACGGGGACGCCCAAGGGCGCGCCCAACCGTTGCCGCCGGAGATCCTGCGTGCTGCGCAGGACTGGCCGGCTGAGCAGACGGGGCGTCCGTTGCTGTGACTGGTGTTCCTGGTGTGGGTGCTGTGACTGGTGTGACGGCCCCGACCCGCCGGTGCGGCGTGGCGGGCCAGCCCATCGCACACTCGCTGAGCCCGCTGATCCACACCACCGCCTATGAGGTGCTCGGCATCGCCGACCAGTGGGAGTACGGACGCCACGAGCTCGACGAGGCCGCGCTGGCCGGCTTCGTTGCTGACTGCGGCCCCGAATGGGTCGGACTGTCGTGCACGGCGCCGCTGAAGCATGAGGTCCTCGGGTTGGGGACGCCCTCGGACCGGGCCCGCCTCCTGGACTCCGGCAACACCTTCCTGTTCAACGACGGCGACCCCTGGGTGGAGAACACCGACGTCACCGGACTGATCGGTGCGTTCGCGCGGGCCGGGGTGCGCTCGGCGACCTCTGCGATCCTGCTGGGCAACGGGGCCACCGCCCGGTCGGCGTTGTACGCCTTGGCCGAGATGGGAGTATCGGACGCCCTGGTGTTGGTCCGGTCGCAGGAGCGCGCCGAGGCATCGCTGGGGGAGCTGGGCCGCACGCTCGGCGTCCGGTTGGAGTACGGCACCTGGGGCACCGTCCCGGACGCCGACGCCACCGACGTGCTCGTGTCGACGGTGTCGACGCCCCTGCCGCCCGACGTGGCCGCCGGGCTGGCGTCCATGACCCGTGCCTGTTTCGATGCGACGTACAACCACTACCCGACCGAGCTCGACCGCGCCGCCCGCGACCTGGGGATCGTGCAGCTGTCCGGCATCGACCTGTTGGTCGGCCAAGCGCTGGACCAGATCCGATTGATGACAGGCCAGCAATGCCCACCCGAACCCCTCCTGGACGCCGCCTACGCCGCACTGGGCGGACGACGCTAGGTCGTCGTCGCGTCCGTCGGCCCCGCGGCCGGTCACCCCTGCGGCCCGTCGCCCCCTGCCACCGCCGCCTCTCACCCCTGCCGCCCCGACCCCTACGGGCAAAACTCATGCCACCGGCTGAGATAGTCGCCGAAAAGTGCCCGATTCAGCGACCAACTCATCTCCTGGCATGAGTTTTGCCCGGGGGGTGGAGGCACCCAGCGCTCGACGCGGCGTGCGGATCGGCCGAAACGGACAACACCAGTTATCCACAGATGTGTCTTTCGGTGCTGCATCGGTGGGGGTCCTTGCGTGAGGCTGGTCAGCATGGCCAACCCACCCCCACACCGGCCCCGTCCCCGGCCTCCGCGCTCGGCGGACGTGGTCGACATCCGCCGGCCGTTCCGCACTCTGGACGCCGCGGCGTCCGGTGTGTCGAAGCGGCGGCTCTACTCGCCGGAGTTCCGAAGGATCGTCCGAAGCGTGCACATCCTGTCCAGCGTGCGGCATGAGCCGTGGCACGAGGCCGAGGCCGTGCTCCTGGTCGCCGGTGAGGGCGCGTTCGTGTCGCACCACACCGCTGCCCGGCTGTACGGCGCCGTCGTGCCCGATGAAGAGCATCTTCATGCGAGCAACGAGCCGACGCGGCACCGGTCCACGATCCCGGGCGTAACCGTGCACCGGTCGACGCACACGCCGCAACGGTTCCGCGGCCTCCCGGTCACGTCACCGACTGACACCTTTGTCGACCTGGCGGGGTGCCTCGGCCTGGTCGACCTCGTCGTCCTGGGCGACTCCTTGGTCCACCGCGGGCGCACCACCCCGGAAGCTCTGCGCCGAGCGGTGCAGGCGGCCGGCCCGCATCGGCGGTTGCTCGAGGCGGTCAACCTGGTTCGTGACGGAGTGGAGTCGCCGATGGAGACGAGGCTACGACTCCTGATGGTGCTCGCCGGCCTGCCCGAGCCCGAGGTGAACATCAAGATCCGCAGCGGGGACGGTGAGGTGATCCGCCGCATCGACATGGGCTACTCGAGTTCGAAACTGGCGCTCGAGTACGACGGGAGCCAGCATGCGACGTCCCGGCAGCAGTACGGCAGTGACGTGCGTCGTCGCGAGGAGCTGGCCGCCTGGGGTTGGCGACTATGGGTCGCGGTCAGCGACGACCTGTTCAAGTCGCCCGCCGAAACCTTGGAGCGCATCGTCGCCGTCATGCGCGAGCTGGGCATGAGTGTTCCGCCGCTCCGGGACGCCTGGCGCGCTCACTTCCGGGGCCGGGGGTGAGGTGGGAGCAACCCCCGTCCGCCTCGTCACTCCACCCGCCCCCCGGACCGAACTCATGCCGGGTGATGACTTCGTTGCGCGTAAGGGCCCATCTGCGCAACCAACTCAGCCGCTGGCATGAGTTCGGTCCCGAGGGGGGAGGGGGAGAGGGAGTCGGTCAGTCGCAACCCTCGGGGCCACAGGCTGGACCGGTGGCGTCCTGCTTCAGGCCGGGAATGCTCAGGGTCTCGAAGGCCGGCT
>JAUNSA010000066.1:0-10934 GCA_030539405.1 Propionibacteriaceae bacterium | reverse complement strand
GGACCGGTGGCGTCCTGCTTCAGGCCGGGAATGCTCAGGGTCTCGAAGGCCGGCTTGGGGTGGACCTCCTCCCAGACCTGGTTCAGCGCCTGGGCGAACACCTCCAGGGGTTGGGCACCGGAGATGCCGTACTTGTCGTGCAGCACGAAGAACGGGACGCCGCTGATGCCCAGCGACCGGGCGGTCTCGATGTCGCGGGCGACCTCCGCGTCCAGGGCTTCGTCGTCCAGGGCGGCGCGGGCCGTCTCGGCGTCCATGCCGACCTCGCCGGCCAGACGAACCAGCACGTCGGCGTCCGCGATCGACTCGCCGTCGGCGAAGTGCGCCTGGAACAACGACATCTTGAGCCGCCAAGCAACATCCGCAGACACGGACGCCGCGGCGTGCAGCAGGCGGTGGGCTCGGCGGGAGTTGGCGACCTTGAGGGTGTCGAAGTCCATGGTGAGGCCCTCGGACTCAGCAGCGGCGCTCACGTGGGTGAACATCTCGCGGACCGTCGCCTCCGGCATGCCCTTGCGCTGGGCGAGGTACTGGGTCTCGGTGCCGTCGTAGGCATCCGGCAGCGTCGGGTCGAGCTGGAAGCTGTGCAGGGTGACCTCGACGCCGTTGCGGTGCTCGAAGTCACGCAGCGCGCGGTCGAAGCGGGTGAGTCCGATGGAGCACCAGGGGCAGGCGATGTCGGACCAGATGTCGATCTTCATGGTCACCCCAACACGGTCACGACGGCGTCTGTTCCCGGTCAGCGACCGTTGCCGAGCAGGCGGACCTGTTTGGGTCGGTCGCTAGGTTCGATGGCAACGCCGACGAAAGAAGGAGCACTTCCATGCCGACGTACCCGACGATGACACTGCTGTCCGAGCTGGCCGATGCACGCCCCGAGGGCGGGGTGGTGAGCCTCTACCTGGACACGGACCCGCGCAAGCCCGAGAACACGTCCTCGAGCCCCGCCTGGCTGGTGGAGCTCCGCAACCAGCTCAGTGCCGTGGGGGAGGCCATCGACGCCGCCGGGGACCGGGACACGGTGCTCGCCTGGCGGGAGGCGTCCGGCCGGATCGAGGAGCGGGTGCGTGACCTGCCCGCGGCTGCTCGTGGGCGCTCACTCGCTCTCTTCACCACGGTGGATGGGGCGTGGGAGCGCGTCGTCTCCTCGCAACTGCCCGTGCGCGCGGCAGGCGGGTCGTTCGATGACCGGCCCCACATCGCACCCTTGGCCGACCTGGCCGACCGCGGGCGTCCGATCGGGATCGTGACGGTCGACTCCGACGAGATGGCCCTCCTGGTGTGGGCCGATGGCCGGATCGCCGACGCTGACGAGACCGGCGTTGCCAGCGATCTGGACGCCTACCGCTCCACCCTGCAGTCGGGCGAGGGCGGTCACGCCCCGCGGCTGCGCACCCATGCCGAGCAGCTCGGCAACCGCGCCGACGAGCACGGACGCAAGTTCCTGGCCGAGGCCGCCGCGACGCTGGCGAGCGGGCTGGGCGAGGTGGACGTCGACGCGTTGGTCATCGTGCACGGCGCCGGGGTGTTGGGCGAGTTCGTCGACAACCTCCCCGCCGAGGTGGCCGACACTGTCGCGGCCACCATCGAGGCCAACGTGACCGGCGTCGACGCGAACACCCTGGTGGACCGGATCGCCGACGACCTGGACGCCGTGGCCCGGAGCCGCGGGGAAGCGGTGGCAGCCGATGCCGTGGCGCGTGCGGCGTCCGGAGGGGCTGGCGCCGTCGGCGCCCAGACCGTGCTGAAGGCGCTCGCGGAGCATCGGGTCAGTGAGCTGGTGGTCGCCCCCGACCTCGACCTGGACGAGGCGTCGGTCGGGCCGGTCGCCGAGACGTTCCTGGCAGACGTGCCGGCTGAGCTGATGGTCGAGCGGGTCCTCGGTCAGGCGATCTCGACGGGGGCGGCCGTGACGGTGACCGAGTCGTCGGAGCTCAGCGCAGTGGGCGGGATTGCGGCCCTCCTGCGCTGGTAGCGCTGAGCCGGCTGACCACCAGCCAGGCCAGGGGCGTGGCCGCCAGCAGCAGGACGCCCCCGGCCAGGCCCAGCCACGGCGCGAGTGCGGAGAAGGCGCTGACGGTGAGGGCGGCCAGCCACAGCACCCACCACACGGGCAGCCAGCGGGGGCGCCGCCCCGAGTGCAGAAGGAACAGGTCGGCGATGTTCTGGTAGGGCATCCAGAACGAGCCCACCGGGATCAGCCACGAGCCGACCTGCCAGCCGACCGAGCGCCGCGGCGTCCCCGGCGGATGGGTGGCAGCCACGCGCGCTTGCCAGACCAGCCAGAACAGTGCCGCGACCACCAGCAGGCCGGCGGCCGTGCCGGACGCCGTGAGCGCGGCGTCCTCGGTCAACCACTCCGGCGGGGTGCCGGTGCGCCACAGGTGGGCGCCCGCCGCCAGCGGGGCCGCCACCCCGGCCAGGGCCACGAAGATGCGGGTGGCCAGCGACAGCGGTCCGAGGCGCGGAGCGTCCGGTGCGGGCCAACCCGAAACGGCCGGGCCGGGTTCGGCGGGCGCAGAGGACTCGACCGAAGCAGAGGGCTCGGCAGAAGCAGAGGGCTCGAGAGGGGCGTCCGAGGAAGGGGGCGCCGGGAGCGGCGGATCGGTGGCGACGGTCCACTGGACGCCGTCCCACCAGCGTTGGACGGGCGCACCATCGGGCGACGGGTACCACCCGGCGGGCACCTGCTGCGGGGTTTGGGTCACGCGTTCCACCTCCGGACACCAGTGTGCCCCGGGCACAAGGCCCGGGGCACCACGGCACTCACACGGCGTGGGTCAGTGGGTGTCCACGGCCGCGGACTCGGTGCGGTCACCGCTCCAGTTGGTGTGGAAGGTGCCCTCCTTGTCGATGCGACGGTAGGTGTGCGACCCGAAGAAGTCGCGCAGTCCCTGGGTCATGGCGGCGTTCGTCCGCTCGGCCCGCACGAGGTCGTAGTACGACAGCGCCGAGGCGAAGCCCGGGATCGGCACGCCGGCCTCGGTGGCCTTGGCCACGACGCGACGCCAGGAGGCGTTGGCGTCCCCGAGGCCCGCAGCGATGGAGGGGGCCTCCAGCAGGGTCTCGAGGTTGCCGGCCGCGTACTCGCTGGAGATGCGGTCGAGCAGCTTGGCGCGGATGATGCAGCCGGCGCGCCAGATGCGGGCGCAGGCGGCGACGTCGATGTCCCAGCCGTACTCCTGGCCGGCGACCTTGATCAGGTGCAGGCCCTGGGCGTACGCGATCACCTTCGCGCTCCACAGCGCCTGGCGGACGTCCTCGATGAAGGCGGCCTTGTCGTCCACGCTGATGGTGCCGTCGGGGCCGGACAGGGCGGCCTGGGCCGCCTTGCGGAGGTCGGGGGCGCTGGACGCCGCGCGGGCGAACACCGACTCGGCGATGGCCGCGGCCGGGACGCCGAGGTTGAGGGCTTCCTGGACGGTCCAGGTGCCGGTGCCCTTCATGCCGGCGGCGTCGTGGATGACGTCGATGAGCGGCTTGCCGGTCTCGGCGTCCACCTGGCGCAGCACCTCGGAGGTGATCTCGATCAGGTAGGAGTCGAGGTCGCCGGTGTTCCACTGGGCGAAGATGTCGGCGGCTTCGGCGGCCGAGACGCCCACACCCTTCAGCAGGTCGTAGGCCTCGCCGATGAACTGCATGTCGGCGTACTCGATGCCGTTGTGGACCATCTTCACGAAGTGGCCGGCGCCGTCGGTGCCGATCCAGGTGCAGCAGGGCTCGCCGTCGTACTGGGCCGAGACCTTCTCCAGGATCGGGCCGACGTGGGCGTAGGACTCCTTGGGGCCACCGGGCATCATCGACGGGCCCTTCAGCGCGCCCTCCTCGCCACCGGAGATGCCGCAGCCGATGAAGTTGAAGCCCTTCTCGGCCATCATCTTCTCCCGGCGGCGGGTGTCGGGGAAGTAGGTGTTGCCACCGTCGATGACGATGTCGCCCTGGTCGAGATGGGGGATGAGGGTCTCGATGGTCGCATCGGTGGCGGGGCCGGCCTTGACCATCATGATGATCCGGCGCGGCTTCTCCAGGGAGTCGACGAACTCCTCGACCGTCTCGGAACCGACGAACTCCGCCTCGGGGAACGACTCGAGGACGGCCGCGGTCTTGGAGTACGACCGGTTGAAGATGGCGGTCTTGAATCCCTTGCTGGCGAAGTTGCGGGCCAGGTTCGAGCCCATGACGGCCATGCCGATGACGCCGATCTGGGCCGTGCCAGTCTTCTCGCTCATGTGCGGATCTTCCTTCTGTCGTGGGGTCCGGTACAGGTTCATCTTGCACGAACCGGGCCACGGTGGAGCCAAATCCATGGCAATGGGTGGCAACGGGCGGCAACGCGTGGCAAACGACCCACGGCGGCGGGGTCGGGGGCCAGAATGGCGCCTATGACAGAGCCGTTGACCCTGAATCCCGATCGGCTGTTCCCGGCCGAACCGCAGACCCGCGCGGTCGCCCGCAAGCTGTACGAGCAGATCAAGGACCTGCCGATCCTGTCACCCCACGGCCATGTTCCCCCGGCCTGGATCGCCGACGACATCCCCTTCCCGGACCCGACGAACCTGCTGCTCACCCCCGACCACTACGTCAACCGGATCATGCACGGCCAGGGCGTCGACCTCGGCGACCTCGGCGTCCCCATGGGCCGGACGGACTTCACCGAGGAGCAGGCGCGCAACGCGTGGCGGATCTTCTGCGAGCACTGGCACCTGTACCGCGGCACGCCGATGAAGTTCTGGATGGAGGCCGAACTGGTCGACATCTTCGACGTGAACGTCCGCCCCTCGGCCGAGACCGCCGACCAGATCTATGACCAGATCGCCGACAAGCTGGCCCAGCCCGAGTACAAGCCCCGCGCACTGATGGACCGCTTCGACATCGAGTTCATCGCCACCACCGACGACCCGCTCGACGACCTGGAGCACCACGCGAAGCTCCGCGAGGACGCCTCGTTCACCCGCACGGTCGCCCCGACCTACCGCCCCGACAAGTACCTCGAGCCGGCCCGCGCGGACTGGAACGACCTGGTGGACGCCCTGGCCGAGAAGACCGGCATCGACACCGGCACCTTCGCCGGCTGGATCGAGGCCATGGAGAACCGGCGCGCCTTCTTCAAGTCGATGGGCTCCACCTCCACCGACCACAGCCACGCCGACCTGGGCGCCGAGCCGCTCGAGGACGCCGAGGCCGTCTACGCCCGCGCCCGCCGGGGTGAGGCCTCGCTGGAGGAGTGCACCGCCCTGCGCAAGGCGTTCATGTTCGAACAGGCGCGCATGGCGTCCGAGGACGGCCTCGTGATGACCGTGCACCCGGCCGTGGTCCGCAACCACCACCAGGACACGTTCGAGCAGTACGGCGCCGACGTCGGCGGCGACATCCCGATGCAGATCGAGGTCGTCCGCACCCTCCAGCCGATGCTGAACGCGTTCGGCACCAACCCGAACTTCCGGATCATCCTGTTCGGCATGGACGAGACCGTCTACAGCCGCGAGGTCGGCCCGCTGGCCGGGTTCTACCCGTCGGTCTACGTCGGCCCCCCGTGGTGGTTCATCGACGCGCCCGACGCCATCAAGCGCTGGCGCAAGGCGGTCACGGAGTACGGCACCTTCTACAAGACGTGCGGCTTCATCGACGACACCCGGGCGTTCATGTCGATCCCGGCCCGTCACGACGTGGCCCGTCGCTGCGATGTGTCGCACCTGGCCGAGCTCGTGGTCGAGGGACGCCTCATGCTCGACGAGGCGGAGCAGACCGCGTTCGACCTGACCTCGACGCTGCCGCGGAAGGCCTTCAACATCCCCAGCTGAGGGGCCGGGCAGGATAGGCGGCGCCCCGGCCAGCCGGAAGGGGCGGGGTCTTGTTGCCTCCAGTTGCCACGGGTAGTGTCGTGCCATGGCCAAGGAACCAGGGAGTGGGTCGGACGCCACCATCTACGATGTGGCGCGCGTCGCCGGCGTGAGCCCGTCGACCGTGTCCCGCGCCTTCTCCCGGCCGGGCCGGGTCAGCGCCCAGACGGCGGAGAAGATCCGCGCGGTCGCCGACGAGCTGGGGTACCGCAGCAAGGCCGTGGCCCGGGCGTCCGCCAAGAGCACCACCAAGGTGCTGGGCCTGGCCGTGGCCGACATCACCAACCCGTTCAACTTCCGGGTGATCCGGGGCTGCCAGGCCGCCGCCGCCGAGGCGGGGTTCATCGTGACGCTGAACGACGCCCAGGAGTCCGAGGCGCTGGAGCGGGAGATGCTGCGCCGGTCGCTGCCGCTGCTGGACGGGTTGATCATCGCGAGCTCGCGGCTGTCCGACACCGAACTGCGGACGGTGGCCAAGACCATGCCGGTCGTCATCCTCAACCGGCGCGTGGCCGGGCTGCACTGCATCGTGCCCGACATGGCCTACGGCGTCCGGCGGGTGGCCGAGCACCTGATGGAGCTGGGCCACCGCAACATCACCTACCTGGCCGGGCCCGAGGCGTCCTGGGCCGACGGCATGCGCTGGCGCGCGCTGCGCGAGGCCGCCAAGGAGATGGGCTTCACCGAGCACCGGGTCGGCCCGTTCGCGCCGACCCTGCAGGGCGGACGCGGTGCGGCCGAGGTGATTGCCGCACGCAAGCTCAAGGCCGTCGTCTGCTTCAACGACCTGATGGCCATCGGCCTGATGCGGGGGCTGGCCGAGCGCGGCATCAGTGTCCCCGAGGGCGTGAGCGTGGTGGGCTTCGACAACATCTTCGCCTCCGCGCTGGTCACGCCCGGGCTGACCTCGGTGGCCGCGCCGCTCACGATGCTCGGCGACACCGCGGTGCGCCACGTCGTCTCCGCGCTCACCGGCAACGACCGGCACACCGAGCCGGCGCCGGTGTCGGTGCCCGTCCGCCTGATCGTGCGCAACAGCACCGGGCCGGCCTGACCGCCTACGTGCGGCGCAGCCGGTAGAGCACCTCGCCTGCGTTCTCCTGGACGAACACGTCGGGGTCGTTCTTCCACTCCTCGACGTCCACGGCGTCCAGCGGGAGGTAGCCGAGGTTGACCGAACGGCAGATCTCCTCGGGGATCTGCGTGCACAGCGTCACCTTGATCCGGTTGGTCTCCACGCCGGTCGCCGGGTCGTAGTCGCCGGCCCCGCGCACGTGCGTGGAGTGGGCCAGGACGCCCTTGGGCACGTCGGAGAACCGGTCCCACTGCTTGGTGAAGTAGGGGATCGAGTGGTAGCCGATGTCGTAGATCTCGGGGTGCTGCTCGGACACCTCGGTGACGTGCGGGGCGTAGATGATCACCTCGCCGCCATCGGCCATCGCGGGCTGCATCTTGTAGCAGCCCTTGGCGGCTGTCCAGATGTCGTCGTAGCGGGTCGGCATCATGGCCAGCACCTTGGTGAAGGGCTCGTCCACGTAGACGACGTGGCTCTCGGCGGCGATGTCCGCGGCGTCCGCCCACGAGGACTCGGTGTCGCCGAACGAGACCGACTCCAGCTCACCGGTGCCCGACTGCACCACGATGCACAGGGCGTACTTGTCGTTGGGGATCAGGTCGACTCCGGCGTTGATGATCTTGCGCACCGGCGTGATGCCGGGCGACCCGATCATGTCCTCGACGCCGATCAGCGCCCCCACCCAGTGGGACAGGTCGATGGCGTCGTGGGTCGAACACCCGGGGATGAAGTACTTGTTGCCGCCGGAGATGCCGACCACCTCGTGCGGGAACACCGGGCCGATGACGAGGTTGATGTCGGCCTCGACGACGTGGCGGTTCATCTCGACGATGACGTCCTCTTCCATCGAGCCGTCCGACAGCTCCTTGATCTGGGCCGCGCTCAGGGTGCCGATCGTCACGACCTGCTCGGGGTCGAGGAACTCGTGGTTGAGGATGGTCATGCCGGGGTAGACCGACTCCAGCGTTTCGCCCTCCTCGATGCCGAACCAGCGGTCGATCTCGTCGGGCTCCATGTAGGAGTGCGTGCCCAGCGCGATCACGCAGGTCAGGGAGTCGACGCGGTCGATGAGGTAGCGGTGCGCGGTGCTGACCATCAACCGCAGCGGGCAGCTGCGGGTGCCGTCGGGCACCACCAGCACGACCTTCTTGCCGTCGAAGTCGACGCGGGCGAACTGCTCGGCGACGAACGCGTCGAGCTCGTCGGCGGTCACGGTCTGGTGCGGACCCCCGATGGTGACGGCCTCGAGGGTGCGCGAGCGGCGGGCGTCGGTGGTCACGGGTGCCTCCTGCGTTGGGACTCGGATGGGGGCCAGCCTAGACCGGGACGCCTCGCCGCGAAGCAGGATCGGGCACAGGCGATGGCAACTTCAGGCCACCGCGCGCGCCGCGCCGGGGCCTGCCCCTAGGGTCGTGACCAACACGGATCACCCCGGCAATGCCGCTCGGAAAGGAACCCACTCGTGGCTCGCAGACTCTCTCGCTCGCAGGACGGACGCCCCGCCGCCCCCGTCCGCATCGTCCACCTGGGCATGGGCAACTTCTTCCGCGCCCACCAGGCGATGTACACCGACCGTGCACCGGACGCTGCGCAGTGGGGCATCGCCGCCTTCACCGGCCGTTCGCTCGGCATCGTCCCCGAGATGCAGCAGCAGGACAACCTGTACACGCTCGTCGTCCAGAACCCCGAGGGCAACGAGTACCAGGTGATCAGCTCGCTGTCGGCCACCCATTCCGGCACGGACGTGGAGCAGTTGCTCGAGTACTTCCGCAGCCCCGAGCTGGCGATCGTGACCTCCACCATCACCGAGGCCGGCTACCTGCCCAAGCCCGGGGGCGGGCTGGACGCCGACAACCCGGCCGTCCAGGGCGACATCGAGGCGATCAAGGCCGGCAACCTGGCCGCCGTGACCACGGCCCCGGGCAAGTTCGCCGCCGGCCTGATCGCGCGCCGCGACGCGGGCGCCGGGCCGATCACCTTCTGCCCGTGCGACAACGTCCCCGACAACGGGGAGATGGTCGCCCACGTGGTCCGCGACATCGCCGCGCTGGTCGACCCGTCGTTGCCCGAGTGGGTGGAGGAGAACGTCGGCTTCGCGACGACGATGATCGACCGGATCACCCCGGCCATCTCGGTCGAGGCCCTGCAGGCCATCACCGACGACACCGACATCGAGGACCCGGTGGCCGTCGCCACCGAGCCGTTCACCGAGTGGGTCATCGCGGGCGACTTCAAGGCCGGACGCCCCCGCTGGGAGGACGCGGGTGCGACCTTCGTCGACGACATCACCCCCCACGAGCTCCGCAAGCTGTGGCTGCTCAACGGGTCGCACTCCCTGATGGCCTACGCCGCCACGATCGTGGGGCGTCCGACCGTCTACGAGGCGATCTCCGACCCGGTGGTCAGCGGGTGGGTCAACCAGTGGTGGGACGTCGCGGCCAAGCACCTGCCGCTGCCCGCCGACGAGGTGACCGCCTACCGCGAGGCCCTGCTGGAGCGCTTCGGCAACCCCCGCATGAAGGACCAGCTCGCCCGCATCGCCGCCGACGGGTCGGTCAAGATCCCGATCCGGATCGTCCCGGCCCTCAACGCCGAACGCGCCGCCGGCGGTGAGCCCATCGGCGCCGAGCGCGCCGTCGCGGCGTGGACGCTCCACCTCCGCGGTGTCGGCGCCCCCTTCCAGGACGCCAACGCCGGAGCCCTGGCGGGGCTGGGCGACGGAACGCTGGAGGAGTCGGTCGAGAAGGTCTGCGACTACCTGGGCATCCCGGACGCCGGCGCCCGGGCGTCCGTGCTCGTGCTGGCGCGCGAACTGGAGGCCGCTGCGGTCTGACCCTGGAGTATCCAGTCAGACAGGCTCTCGACCTGATGCCACTGTGGCATCAGGTCGAGAGCCTGTTTGATCGATGGGTGTCGGCTCAGTTCTTGGTGACCTTGCCCATCTTGGTTGCGATGGGCGTGGTGAAGGTTGGGCCGCTGAGGAACCAGGCCCCGGCGATCACGGCGACCGAGACGAGGAACACGACGAGTCCCCAGATGTCCACGACGTCGCGGGAGGTGTACATGTGGTTGAGGTTGCGCAGCGCCCCGGTGAAGAAGACCAGGAAGACGTGGGCGACCGTGAAAGCCACGAAATAGATCATGACGGGGAAGTGCAGGGCGCGCGCCACCTCGATCGGGTAGGCCTTGTTCAAGGTTGCGTTGTGTGTGGGCCACCAGGTCGACATGCGTGCCCCGGTGATGACCGCCAAGGGGGCCGCGATGAAGACGGTGACGAAGTAGGCCACCTGCTGCAAGGCGTTGTAGTGGACCCAGCCGTTCTCAACCGGCCAGTTCAGGGATGCGTACTGCAACAGGGTCGAGGCCATGTTCGGGATCAGGTCGACACTGGTCGGCACGATCCGCATCCAGTGCCCGGTGACGATGAGCAGGGTGACGAAGATGAGCCCGTTCACCACCCAGGCCACGTCGAGTACCTGATGCAACCACTGGCTCAGGGATACCTTCTTGGGGTCGCCGCCGTGGGGGGAGAAGAAGGACTTCTTCGGGGGCTGCCAATAGCCGGGTGGGCGCTTCTCGGTTCGCACGGCAAGGCCGGTGCGAATGATCAGCACGATGAAGAACATGTTGAAGAAGTGCTGCCATCCCATCCACGGCGGCATCCCGGTGGGGGCTGACTCGGGCTGGGGAGCATGCCCGGGATGGGTCACCAGGAACTCTTGGACAGCAGGCATGGTGCGCGCCCACCGTGCCGCGATGACGGCGAGCGCCGCCAGTACCACGAGGATGCCCACACCGATCAGGGCCCGCTTGAGACGAGGGTTCCATCCGGACGCCGCGGGCTCCGGCTTGTCGGTGCGTGCGGCCGCAGGTGCTGCTGCAGGCGTCGGGTCGGTGCTGGGGGAGTTCGTGCTGGCCGGGGCGGCAGATTCCACTCCGTTGGGATCGTCTTGCGCGGGTGGTGTGGGTGCAGTCCCTCCCATGCGAGTCTTGCTGGACGCTGCAGTTCCCCCCATGCG
>JAUNSA010000226.1 GCA_030539405.1 Propionibacteriaceae bacterium | reverse complement strand
GGTAGAGGTCGCGCACCTCGGCGGCGGGGGCCTCGGGCAGGATGTCGCCCTCCGGGGTCAGCGCGGTGTTGAAGGCCAGCTCGGGGCCGTCGACCTTGAGCGCCTTGACGGTGGCCAGGACCGGCTCGAGAGCCTTGGTCGCGCGGGCGCCGCCGCCGAAGCCGTAGCCGACCAGACCGATCGGCATCTCGGCCCACTCGGCGTAGAGCGTGTCGATCGCGTTCTTCAGGACCGCGGTGTAGCCACCGTTGTACTCCGCGACGGCGAAGATCATCGCGTCGTACTGGCTGACGCGCTCGGACCAGGCCTGGGTGGTGTCCAGGGTGTAGTCGCCCTGGGCCGGCAGCTTGGGCTCGGCCAGGAACGGGAGGTCGACCTCCGCGAGGTCCACGATGTCGAGCTCGAAGCCCTCCGGCGCCTGGTTGGCGATCCAGCGGGCGACGGCCGGGCCGACGCGGTTGGGACGGGTGCTGCTGATGACGATGCCGATCTTCATGGCAGGTCCAATGCCGCGTGACACGTCACCTATTCCGGGGCGTGACCTACGCCACGTCACGTTCCGCACTGCCAACCCCCAGGAACCGGACCTACAGTGGCACGCATGCTGAGCCTGCCCGTCGGACTGCGCACGTTGGCCATCGTCCAGGCGGGAGGGGCCGGCAGCCGGATGGACGTGCTGACCCGCGAGCGCGCCAAGCCCGGCCTCCCCTTCGCCGGCACCCACGCCCTGCTGGACTTCCCGCTCTCCAGCCTGGTCGCCAGCGAGGTGACCGACGTGTGGGTGAGCGTCCAGTACCAGTCCAGCACCCTGGACACCTACCTCGCCGGCGGGCGCCCGTGGGACCTGGACCGCACCCGCGGCGGCTTCCGCCGGATCACCCCCGAACAGGGCTCGGGCGGGCCGCAGGACGACGGCTTCAGCCACGGCAACGCCGACGGTCTCTTCCGGCTGCGCGACCAGATCGACGAGTTCGACCCCGACGTGCTGCTGGTCCTCTCCGCCGACCACGTCTTCTCCACCGACCTGCGCCCGATCATCGCCCGGCACCTCGACGAGGGCGCGGAGTGCACGATCGTCACGGCCGAGGTCGGCGTGCAGGAGGCGACGCACAACATGGTCGTCACCGCCGGGCCCGACCGCCGCGTCACCGAGGTCGACTACAAGCCCACCTCCACCACCAACGGCACGGTCGCGGTCGAGATCTTCCTCTACGAGCCGCACGCGATGATCACCGAGCTGGAGCGCCTGCGCGGCGACCTGCACCAGGAGGCCGAGGACCACGGCGACACCGGCCTCGGTGACTTCGGGGAGCACCTCATCCCCGCGCTGGTCAAGAGGGGCAAGGTGTATGCGGACCCGCTCACCGGCTACTGGAAGGACGTCGGACGCCCCGAGACCTACCTGCAGGCGCACCGTGACCTGCTGGCCGGCAAGATCGACGTCTTCGACCACGCCGACCGCCCCGTGCTCTCGCCGGGCGTCGTGGGGCCACCGGCCTGGTTCGGCGAGGCGGCGGACGTCGAGAGCTCGATGGTCGGCCCGGCCAGCCGGGTGCGCGGGACCGTCCGGCGCAGCGTCATCGGGCCCCGGGTGGAGATCCGCGCCGGTGCCGTCGTCGAGGACAGCGTGCTGATGGGCGACACGGTCGTGGAGGCCGGCGCCGAGGTGCGCACCACCATCGTGGACACGGGAGTCCGGATCGGGCGCGGCGCCGTCGTTGGCGCGGCACCCGCTGGCAGCCGCCTGACCGGCGACAACGTCACCCTGGTCGGGCAGGACAGCACGATCTCCCCCGGGGCGACGATCGAGGCGGGGGGCCGGCTCGAGCCTGGGACGACCGCGTGACGCGGCGTCCCACCATCGAGGTCCGCGGCGCGCGCCTGCACAACCTGCGCGACGTCGACGTCGACCTGCCCCGGGACGCCCTGGTCGCGATCACCGGGGTGTCCGGGTCGGGCAAGTCGAGCCTGGCCTTCGGCACGATCCACGGCGAGGCCCAGCGCCGCTACCTCGACTCCGTCGCCCCCTTCGCCCGCCGCCTGATCCACGCCGCCGTCGACCCGCAGGTCCGCGACGTCCACGGCCTGCCGCCGACGGTCGCGCTCGAGCAGGGTCGCGGCGGCGGCACCTCCAGCCGCTCCAGCGTCGGCACCGTCACCACGGCCGGCAGCACCCTGCGGATGCTCTGGTCACGGTGCGGCGACTACCCCGAGGGCATCGCCCCGATGGACTCCGACCACTTCTCCGCCAACACCGCGGTCGGCGCCTGCCCGGGGTGCGGCGGGCTGGGCGTGCGCCACGTCCCGACCGAGGCGTCGATGGTCCCCGACCCGTCGCTCTCGATCGCCGAGGGCGCGGTCGCCGCGTGGCCCGGAGCCTGGCTGGGCAAGAACTACCGCGACATCGTCGCCACCCTCGGCCACGACGTCGACGTACCCTGGGCCGAGCTCCCCGCGCCGACCCGGGAGTGGATCCTCTTCACCGACGAGCAGCCGGTCGTCACCGTGGTCCCCACCCGCGACCCCGAGCGCATCCAGCGCCCCTACCAGGGCACCTTCTCCTCGGCGTCGCGCTACGTCCTGCGCACGCTCGCCGAGACGAGGTCGGCCACCCAGCGCAGACGTGCTCTTCGGTATGTGGAGTCTCACCCCT
>JAUNSA010000225.1 GCA_030539405.1 Propionibacteriaceae bacterium | reverse complement strand
TCCGGGAGGAGTGGGCCTCCACGACCTCCTCCTCTTCCGAACAGGAGCCCGCGGCATCAGGTGAGCCGGTGGCCCTGCTCCGCATCCCTGCCTTCGGCCCTGACTACGAGCAACCGATCCTGGCCGGCACCGACGCCGAGACGCTCACCCGGGGGCTGGGCTGGTACGCCGGCACGGCGGCACCCGGCGAGGTCGGGAACTTCGCGGTGGCCGGCCGCCGCGGCGTGACCGGACCGCTGGCCCCCATCGGGCGCCTGGCCAGCGGGGACGAGATCGTCGTCGAGACCGGCGATGCCGTCCACACCTACGCCGTCAGCGACGACCCGGCCCCGTTCACGGTGGCCGAGACCGACACGTGGGTGCTCCAGCCGGTGCCGGGCCGCCCGGAGATCCAGCCCACCGAAGCGCTGCTGACGCTGACCACGGGCCAGGAGCTGGTCCGTTCGCCCGAGCGCCTGGTGGTGTTCGCCACGCTGGTCTCGAGTCAGCCGAAGTGAGCTGGTGGCGTCCGCCCGCGCGGGTGGTCGTAGGCTTCCGTCCATGGCCGACCGCGAAGACCTGATCCAGCACATCCTCGACCTCGCCGTGGTGCACGGCAAGGTCACCTTGGCGTCCGGCAAGGAGGCCGACTACTACGTCGACCTGCGCCGCGTGACGCTGGACGGCGCGGCGGCGCCGGTGGTGGGCCGCGTGATGCGCGAGCTGACCGCCGACTGGGACTTCGAGGCCGCCGGCGGCCTCACCCTGGGCGCCGACCCGGTCGCGGTCGCCATGCTCCACGCTGCGGCGGCTGCAGGCGAGCGGCTGGACGCGTTCGTGGTGCGCAAGGAGTCCAAGGCGCACGGGCTGCAGCGACGCATCGAGGGCACCGAGGTGTCGGGGCGCCGCGTCCTGGTGGTGGAGGACACCTCGACCACCGGCGGCTCGGTGATGCAGGCCGTCGAGGCGGTCCAGGAGGCCGGCGGGATCGTGGTCGGCGTGGTCACCATCGTGGACCGCAACACCGGCGTCCGGGAGAAGATCGAGGCCGCCGGCCTGCCCTATCGCTACGCGGTGGGGTTGGACGACCTCGGATTGTCGTGATCGCCCGCTAGTCTTGCGTCCATGGAATGGATCGCCATCCCCCTCATCATCGTCCTGCTGGTCGTCGTCGGCGGCATCGCCTGGGCGGTCGGCGCCTACAACGGCTTCGTGAAGCAGCGGAACCTCATTCAAGAGTCCTGGCGTCAGGTCGACGTCGAACTCAATCGGCGCTACGAGCTGATCCCCAACCTGATCGAGACCGTGCGCGCCTTCGCCGCCCACGAGCGCAACACGCTCGAGGGCATCGTGCAGCTGCGTTCGCAGGCCCAGCAGCTCGCCTCGGCTGAACGGGGGGACGCCCCGTCGCCCCAGCGCGCCGCGGTGGAGGAGCAGCTCACCCAGGAGGTGCGCGGCCTCATGGTGCAGGTGGAGTCCTACCCGGAGCTGAAGAGCAACCAGAACTTCCTGGAGCTGCAGCGCCAGCTCGCCGAGACCGAAGATCGGATCGCCGCCGGGCGTCGCTACTACAACGCGAACGTGCGCAACTACAACACGCGCATCGAGTCCGTGCCCTCGAACTTCATCGCGAGCTCGTTCAACTTCGAGAAGGCCACCTACTTCGAGGTCAACGAAGCCGAGGTGCGCCGCGCGCCGGACGTGAACTTCGGCGAGATCTCCTACCGTCAGGGCGATGCGCCCGAGCAGCCGCGCTCCGGTACGCCCGCGGTGGGGGCGTCCGACCCGAACGCGCTGCCTAACCCGCAGGCCGGTCGCGAGAACCCGGCCATCACGCCCGAGCAGCCCCAGGCCCAGCCGGCCGACCGCCCCGAGGGGCAGGGCTACCAGCCGCCCAACTACTCCTGACACTGACGCGACGAAGCGCCCGGTCCCGCGTGGGCCGGGCGCTTCTGCGTTGGGGCTCAGTCCGTGGTGGGCTCGGCGTGCGGACGCGGCCCCCGCCCCACCAGCAGCAGCGCTGCCAGCGTGAGCGCGCACGTGATCGCGAACAGGATGTAGAGGTCCCGGAAGCCCGCGTTCAGCCCGGACTGGAAGGCGTGCTCGATCCGGTCGGAGCGGGCGTCGATCTCGGCGAGGTAGGCGTCCTTCGAGGTGGAGAACGCCGACGGCACGGCGTCGCGCAGCTCCTGCAACTGGCCGCGCGTGGTGACCAGATCGGTCCGGCCGGCCCGCAACTCCTCGCGCGCGTTGGCGAGTTCGAGCCGCGCCTGCTGGAGCTCGGCGCGGGCCGAGACCAGGTCACCGCGACCCGCGTCCAACTCCTCGCGAGCGTGGGCCAGTTGCGCGCGACCCTCCTGCAGCCGGACGCGTTGGGCGGCGAGCTGGTCGCGCTGGGACACCGTCGAGGACAGCTTGCCGGCCAGCTCCGCCCGCTGGGCAGCCGCCGCCTCGCGCTGCGCTGACAGGGCCGCCTCGGCGCCGCGGAGCTGCTCCAGTTGGGCCAGCAGGGCTTCGCGCGTCGGCGGTCCGGCGGGCGGCCCGCCCGGGGCTGCGAAGCCGACGGCCTCGACGATGGGCGGCTCCGGGACGATCGGTTGCGGTGTGCCGCTCGGTTCCGGGCCCGGCCCGGGGGCGATGGTCGGTTCGGGGGCGACGGTGGGCTCCGGGGTGACGGT
>JAUNSA010000224.1 GCA_030539405.1 Propionibacteriaceae bacterium | reverse complement strand
GACGCCACCGACGGCGCCGCCGAGGTGGCCCTGCCAGCTCACGCCCGGCAGCGTGGGGAAGACGCCCCACAGCATGCCGCCGAAGAAGCCGAAGACGGCGACGCTGATGAGGATCTGCTTCCAGTTGCCGTTCATCAGGCCACGGACCAGCAGGAACGTCAGCCACCCGAAGATGAGCCCGGACGCCCCGGCCGTCACTGTGTTGGGTGCCGAGAACAGCCAGGCGAACAGACCCGACACCACGATCGAGACGGCCGTGGCGACCCAGAACGTCCGGCGTCCGGTCAGGTGGGTGAGGACGCCCAGCACCAGGAACGGCAGCGAGTTGGCCATCAGGTGCTCGAAGCCGAAGTGCAGCAGGGGTGCGGTGAGGATCTGGGGGAGTTCGGCCACATCGCGCGGGCTGACGCCGAAGCCGTCCAGGGCGCCGATGAGGATCAGGTCGAGCACTTCGAGGATCCACAGCAGGGCCAGCCAGCCCCCGATGAACAGCAGCGACGACCCGAGGGTGGGGCGCGCGGGTGCGGTGGAGGGCGTCCGGACGGCCATGCGGCCGTGCGGGGCGGGCGGCGGGGTCCATCCGTGCTGCGACATGCTTCCAGTGTGCCCAGCCGAGGCAAGGCCAGCGGTCCGGCCCACTCTCCGGCGGCGTCCCTAGGATGACGCCCATGGACAACGTTCTGGTCGTGAACTACACCTACATCGCCGATCCCGACGCCATCGCCGAGCACCGCCCCGCGCACCGCGCCTTCCTGAAGGGGCTGGCCGACGAGGGGGTGCTGCTGCTGTCGGGGCCGATGGCGTCCGGGGTCGGGCAGCCGGACGCGGGCCTGCTGGTCTTCGCCTCCGACAGCCCCGAGGACGTGCTCGCCCGGCTGGGGGAGGACCCGTTCCAGAAGGAGGGCATCGTCGCCAACGTCGAGGTGCGCGGGTGGACGCCCGTGCTCGGCGCGTGGCTCGACCGCGTCTCGGGCGAGGATGCCGAGGGCGCCGAGGAAGCCTAGGACGCAGGCAGCCAGCGGGCGACCATGACGTCGTAGGGGCCCGCCTCGGTCGGCGGGGCGTCCGGTGGGAGCTGGGACAGCGCCGAGGCCGGGACGACATTGCACATGGTCATCGTCGCGCCGTCGGACGAGAGGTCCAGGGTGATCGTCCAGCCCCACTCCTCGAGGTAGGTGCCGGAGAGCTCGATGCGGTCGCCGTCGCGGCGTCCCGGCAGGGTCATCAACGCGGGTTGTTGGTGCCAGGAGTCGAACCAAGCCGCCTCGAGGCGTCCCTCATCATCGGGGGCACCGATCACGAGCCCGCCACGCTGGGCGCCATCGCTGGGGTGGGTCCACGTGTAGGTCAGGGCGAGGCCCGCTCCCAGGGGTGTGACGTGGGCCGTCGAGGGGGCGTCGGCCAGGTCGTCGTGCGGCATGAGGCGGAAGGCGCAGGTGCCGGTGAGCGGCGTTCCGAGGGGATCCATGGCACACAGTGTGCCCATTAGGCTGGCCGCCATGCAGGCAGACATCGGCATCATCGGCGGCTCGGGCTTCTACTCGTTCTTCGAGGACGCCACCCGGGTCGAGGTCGACACGCCCTTCGGCGCCCCCTCGGGGCCGCTGACCGTCGGCGAGGTGGCCGGACGCCGCGTCGCGTTCCTGCCCCGCCATGGTGAGGACCACCAGTACGCCCCGCACCGGGTCAACTACCGAGCGAACCTGTGGGCGCTGAAGGCCTTGGGCGTCACGCAGGTGTTGGGCCCGTGCGCGGTGGGGTCGCTGCAGCCCGAGCTCACTCCCGGCACCTTCGTCGTCCCCGACCAGGTCGTGGACCGGACCTACCGCCCCGGCCACACGGTCTGGGAGGCAGAGGGTCCCGTCGTGCACGTGCCGTTCGCCGACCCGTACTGCACCCGCGGGCGTGCGGCGGTGCTCGGGCAGGCGTCCGAGGACACCCCGCTGGTCGACGGCGGCACCCTCGTCGTGATCAACGGGCCGCGGTTCTCCTCGCGGGCCGAATCGCAGTGGCACAGCGCGGCCGGCTGGTCGGTGGTGGGCATGACCGGCATGCCCGAGGCGTCCTGTGCCCGCGAGCTGGCGATGTGCTTCACGTCGGTGGCGTGCGTGACCGACATGGACGCCGGCCTCGAGGGGGACGAGGGCGTCACCCACGCCGACGTCCTGGAGGTGTTCGCCGGCAATGTCGAGCGGCTCAAGGCGTTGTTGTGGCGCACCATCGAGCACCTGCCCACCGGGGAGTGCTCCTGCCACCGCGTCCTGGACGGGCTGCCGTTGCCGTTCCCGCTGCCCGAGGTGGGCGCGGGCGTCCGCGTCTCGTGAGCCCCTCAGCACTGCCCGAGGGCGAACCGGCCCCCGACGACGGCACGCTGCCGGCGTCCGCGGTGGCCGAGGTCGGCACGCGCGGACTGTCGGCCTACGTGCACGTGCCGTTCTGCGCGACGCGCTGCGGCTACTGCGACTTCAACACCTACACCGCCGCCGAGCTGGGGGCTGCGCCCGGGGCGTCCCGCCGCGACTACCTGGACGCGGTGGCGCGCGAGGTGGAGCTGGCGGGCGGCGTCCTGGGTTCGGACGCCCCGGCCCTGTCGACGGTCTTCTTCGGGGGTGGGACGCCGACGCTGCTCGATCCTGCCGAACAGGGTGGGCTGCTGGC
>JAUNSA010000065.1 GCA_030539405.1 Propionibacteriaceae bacterium | reverse complement strand
AGGACCGGCGCCCTGATCGCCGAGGACCGGAGCGCTCAGAGCAGGAGCTGCCGTGCCGGGTGGATGGAGTAGTCCGCCATGTGGTGGAACACCTCCCGCAGTGAGACCCGCTCGGGATCGGCGTAGTAGCCACGCTGCGCGTCCGGAAAGTTCTCCCAGGCACCGGCGAAGTCGAAGGCCCACGTGAACAGGTCGTGCGGCACGTCGCTGACCGCGAACAGGCACCGGAACCCGTACCGCTCCCGCACCGGCACGATGCGCTCCCAGATGGCGAGGAACCGGTCCCACCCTCCGACGATCGCGTAGCGCCGCATGATCGCGATGCGTCCGTCGATCGACGACTCGGACGCCGAGGTCAACAGCTCGCACCGCACCGGCCGGGTCACGGCATTGCGGAACACGTGGGGCGCCAGGGCTGCCGGTTGCCGGACGGGGAGGGTGCTCCCGTCGGGGAACAAGCCTTCGGGGTGGGACGCCAGCAGCGTCACCTTGGGCTCGGCGTCCGTCTCGACGAACAGGCGGTGCAGGGTGAAGCCGGAGTCGCGCAACCCGTCTGCCTCGGCCGGCCACAGGGCGAGCCAATCATCGAGGTGGCGGGGCTTGACGGTGAACCGGTGCAGCAGCATCCCGGGCGGTGCGGGCAACCGGGGCAGTGCATCCATGGGGCGATCTTGTCATGGGGGAGGCCGGTCCACGGCGGCCGAACTGCCGGTCCTCGGCGACCGGGCGTACTCTGTCGCGCATGTCTTCGACGCGCTCGCTGGGTGCGCTCATCCTCAGCAATGTGTTCGGCGGGGTGGGCGTGGCCTCCGGCATCGCGGTGGGTGCGCTGCTCACGGCCAGCCTCGGCGGCACGGCGCTGGCCGGCGTCGGCCAGGCGCTCGGCGTGTTCGGGGCCGGCCTGCTGGCCGTGCCGCTGGCCACGCTCGCCACCCGACGCGGCCGCGGCAGCGCGCTCGCGATCGGCTACGCCGCCGCCGCGAGCGGGGCGTTGATCGTGCTCGTCGCGAGCTGGCTGGGCAGCCTGGCCCTGCTGTTCGTCGGGTTGCTCCTGTTCGGGGCCGCCCAGGCGGCCAACCTGCAGACCCGCTACGCGGCGTCCGAACTCGTGGACCCGGCCCGGCGGGGACGCACGATGTCGGTGGTGGTGTGGGCCACCACGATCGGTTCGGTCGTCGGACCCAACCTCAGTGCCGCCGGCGCCACCCTCGGAAGACCCCTCGGGCTGCCCGACCTCGCCGGCCCGTACCTGTTCTCGGTCACCGCCTTTGTGGTGGCCGGCCTGAGCGCGGCCCTGCTCTACCGCCGCCCCGCCGGCTCGAGCGCCCCCACCCAGACCGGACGCCGACCGCGCGGCGCCCTCGCCGCCCTCGGCTGGGCCTTCCGCCACCCGGTGGCCCGCTTCGCCGTGGTGCTGCTGATCACCGCGCACGCGGTCATGGTCGGCCTGATGTCGATGACGCCGGTGCACCTGGGCGGTCACGGGCAGCACCTGACGGTGATCGGGTTCGTGATCAGCCTGCACATCCTCGGCATGTACGCGCTCAGCCCCGTCTTCGGGTGGCTCGCCGACCGGATCGGACCGATGCGGACCGCGCTGCTCGGCCTGGCCACCCTCGGCGCCGCCGCCCTGACCGCCTTCGCGGGCCAGGACCACCTCACGCTCGTCATGGTCGCGCTGGTCCTGCTCGGGTTGGGCTGGTCGGCCAGCACGATCGCCGCCTCCGTGTTGTTGGCCGGCGTGGACGCCGGTGATGTCCGGGTGCCGCTGCAGGGCGCCACCGATGCCTTGATGAGTTACGGCGGCGCGGCCGCGGCGTTGCTCAGCGGCCCGGTGCTGGTGTTGATCGGCTACGGCGGCCTGGCGTTGTCGGCGCTGGCGCTGCTCGCGCCCGCCGTGGTGCTGCTTTGGGTGGGTAGGACCCGGTCCTCGGCGTGAACACCGCCGGTCCTCGGCGGCCGAACCGCCGGTCCTCGGCGTCAGCGGTGGACGATGCCGTTGACGTAGACCCACCGGCCGTCGACCAACGCGAACTGTGAGGTCTCCCGCAGGACGCCGTGGTGCCGCCCGGACGTCCAGGAGGCGGCGAACCGAACGGTGCCGTCGTCCTCCCACGCCGAGCCCTTGGTGGTGGCCTCGATCTCCAGGCCGGTCCACGTCATGGCGGGGTCGATGTCCACCGACCCCGGGCGCGTGGAGGGGTGCCAGGTCTGGACGAGGTAGTCCGACAGTCCCAACGCGAAGGCGGCATAGCGGGACCGCATCAGTTGCACCGCCGTGGCCGCCACGCGGCGTCCGTCATGCAGCGCCCCACAACAGGCCGCGTACGGCTTGCCGGTGTCGCACGGGCATGCCTCAGGCATCGGGCGGGATCGCCTTCATCGACTCCTCGACGACCTCGCCGGCGGCCAGCGCGCGGTAGAGGTCCAGGATCGCCCGGGACTGGTTCGCGATCGTCCACCACGAGGCCATCTCCTTGGAGCGGGCGGTGGCGGACGCCTTGAAGTCGGGGTCCTCGAGCTTGTGCAGCAGCATCACGATCTGGCGGGCCAACGATTCGGGGGTCGGACGCGCGATCGCCCCGTTCACCCCGTCGTCGAGGATGAGCCGCAGCTCGTGGTCGACCGACACGATCGGCAGCCCGGCGTGGGCGGCCTCGTGCAGCACGAGCGCCTGGGTGTCGGTCAGCGACGGGAAGGCGAACAGGTCCGCCGAGGCGTAGTAGGGGCCGAGCTTCTCCCGCGCGACCTGCCCGACCAGCGTCACCCCACCGCGTGCGCGCGCCCGGCGCAGCCGCGTCTCCAGGAACGGCGGCGCCGCCTTCCAGTCGCCCACGATCATCAGCTCGGCGGTGGGCAGCTCCTCGCGGACCCACTCGAAGGCCTCCAGCAGCAGCGCGATGTTCTTCTCCGCCGCGATCCTGCCCACGTACAAGATCCGGGGGCCGGACGCCGCGGGCACCGACTCTGCCCCGCGCGCGTCCTCCGGCGTGGCGATTGCGTCGGCTCCGTTGGGGACCACCTTGATCCGGCTCCGGGGCGCCAGCTCGCGCACGCGCGTGGCGGTCTTGTCCGAGGGGGTCGTGACCAGGTCGGCGGCCTGGAGCATGTCGCGGGCCGCGTTCAGCAGGTTGCGCCGCGACATGCCGCGCTTCCAGAACCGGATGCTCATCCACTGGCGCATGTCCTGCAGGGCGGGGCGCTTCATGCCGTGCGTGGACACCTTGATCAGGCGGTAGTAGGCGTCCAGGAAGGGGGTCAGCAGCGCGTAGTGCGCCGCATAGGCCTCGAAGTCGGTGTGCCAGGTCACCAACAGCGGGATCTCCAGGCGGTCGGCGGCCCACACGCCCAACAGCCCGGCCGCACCCAGCCCGTGCACATGGATGACATCGGGCGGATCGGCGGCGAAGGCGTCCAGGGCGGCCTCGAACCCGCGGCCGTTCGCGACCGCCATGGGCAGCCCCGGCAGCCGGATCGACTTCAGCCGGTACTCCGAGCGTCCGGGCGCGTCGCGGTGCGGGTTGGGGCCGTCGCACTCGGGTGCGACCACCTGCACGTGGCAGCCCGAGGCGAGCAGCTCGCCCTCCAGGAACTGGACCGCGTACAGCAGCCCCGAGTGCCCGGGGCCGTACATGTCGGTGAAGAGGGCGACCTTCAGCGGCCGCGGGGCCGCCTCCTCGGGCGCCGCCTCATCGGTGGCCGACGTCGCGGCGTCGGCGTCCGTCGTCATGGTGGCTGTCGTCTCGTCCATTTGCTGGGAGTCTAGCCACCCGTTGGACGACCTCGACCGGGGCACACCGGGCGAACCCAACCCCCGACCGCGGCGTCCGAACCCCGTCAGGAGAGTGGCCGATGACAAGCCGAAACGCTTGACGCCCATGGTAGACAGGGCGCATGACTGATCTGCACGCCAATGACCGCAACGCACGATCCCTCACCATCGACGAGGGCGGCTTCCCCGCCCAGGAGCAGCAGCCCCCCGGCCTGACCACGAAGATGGATCCCCAGCCTGACCACGGCGAAGAGACCTGGGTGGGCCGCGACCGGCTTTCCGGGCTGAAGGCCCTGATCACCGGCGGCGACTCCGGTATCGGGCGCGCCGTCGCCATCGCGTTCGCCCGCGAGGGCGCCGATGTGGCGCTCAACTACCTGCCCGATGAGCAGTCCGACGCCGAGGACACCAAGAAGTGGGTCGAGAAGGCCGGACGCCGCTGCGTGCTGGTGCCCGCCGACCTCAGCGTCGAGGAGGACGCCCGGGCCATGGTCGATGCGGCTGCCGACGGTCTCGGCGGCCTCGACGTCCTGGTCAACAACGCCGGCTTCCAGTGGGGACGCCGGGAGGAGGGCCTCGCGTCGGTCACCACCGACAAGATGGACCAGGTGATGAAGGTCAACCTGTACGCCCTGGTCTGGGTCACCCAGCAGGCGCTCCCGCACCTGGGGGAGGGCTCCAGCATCATCAACGTCAGCTCGATCCAGGCCTACGACCCCTCCGAGGCGCTGCTCGACTACGCCTCGACCAAGGCGGCGATCAACAACATGACGGTCAACCTCGCCCAGGAGCTCGGCGAGAAGGGCATCCGCGTGAACGCGGTCGCGCCCGGCCCGATCTGGACGCCGCTGCAGCCGGCCACCAAGAAGGGCGACAGCATGCCGTCCTTCGGCGCTGACACCCCGCTCGGACGCCCGGGCCAGCCGTCCGAGCTGGCGGGCGCGTTCGTGTTCCTGGCCAGCCCGCTCGAGGCGTCCTACGTCACGGGCACCGTGATCGGCGTGACCGGGGGCAAGCCGGTCTTCTGACCGGCCCCCGGCCTGCCGCCCGGCAGCCGAGCCGCCGAGCCGAGGGCGGCGCGTGCGACTCAGAGCGACCCGTAACGCGCCTTCGCGTTCTGGATCGCGTCCACGTAGCCGCCCCGGCGCATGGCCTCGCCGTCGCTGATGGCAGGCACGGCGAGCATGCCGCGCACCTGCTCCAGAGACGCGAACTGCTTGCGGACCATCCACGACTGGAGGCCGCCGACGAGCTCGCGGGCGTACGAGCGCCCGTGCCGGATCAACGCGGCCGTGGTCATCACCACGTCGGCGCCGGCCAGCAGGTACTTCACGACGTCCTCGGACGACTCCACCCCGGACGACCCCGCCAGCGACGCCGTGGTGTGGTTGCGCAGCGAGGCGATCCAGGTGCGGGGCAGGCGCCCCTCCTGCGGGGTGGACAGCGCGAACTCCGGGTCGGGTCCCAGCGTCTCGATGTCGATGTCGGGGTTGAGGAACCGGTTGAACAGCACCAGGCCGGACGCCCCGGCGTCCACGAGCTGCAACGCGACGTGGCCGACCGAGCTGAAGTAGGGCGACAGCTTCACCGCGACCGGGATCGACACGGCGTCGGTGACGGCGGCGACGATCTCCAGGTGGCGCTTGATCACGACCGAGCCGGTGATCGCGACGTCGCCGGGCACCAGGTAGATGTTGAGCTCCAGGGCGGCGGCGCCGGCGTCGGCGACCTCGCGCGCGAACTCGACCCACCCGCCCAGGTCGGCGCCGTTGAGGGAGGCGATGATGGGCACGTCGACGGCCTTGGCCGACCGCTCCACCAGCGACAGGTAGGTGTAGGCGGCCGACTTGGTGGTGATCGGGGCGGTGGGGAAGTAGTCGAGCGCCTCGGCGAACGCGTTGGACTGCGACTCGATGAGCTGCTCGTCGCGGGCCACCTCGGCGCGCAACTGCTCCTCGAACAGCGAGTGCAGCACGACGCCGGACGCCCCGCCCTCGACCAGGCCCTGCACGCCGGCGACGGTCTGGGACAGTGGCCCGGCCGACGCGACGACCGGGTGCTCGAGCTCCAGGCCCATGTAGGTGGTGGTCAGGTCCATGATCACTCCTTGGCGTCGGCGGCGAACTCGGCGGCGGACCGGTTCGACATCTCTTCATAGTCGTTCCAGCGGCGGTTGACCTGCATCTGCCCGAACTCGACCATCCGCTCGGCGGCCTCGGGGTCGGCGGCCTTGAGCATCCGGAAGCGCAGCTCGTTGTCGTGGTAGTTGCGCAACGGGAACCGCGGCCGAGGCGAGTCGAGCAGGAACGGGTTGCGGCCCTGCAGCCGCAGCACCGGGTTGAACCGCATCAGCGGCCAGTGGCCCGAGTTCACGGCCAGGTACTGCTGGTCCAGACCCTTGGCCATGTCGATGCCGTGGGCGATGCAGTGGCTGTAGGCCAGGATCAGCGACGGACCGTCGTAGGCCTCCGCCTCGCGGAACGCCTTCAGCGTCTGCTGCGGGTCGGCCCCCATCGCGATCCGGGCGACGTAGACGTTGCCGTAGGCGATGGCCTGCATGGCCAGGTCCTTGCTGATGGTCTCCTTGCCGCCGGAGGCGAACTTCGCCACCGCGCCCATCGGCGTCGCCTTGGACGCCTGGCCGCCGGTGTTGGAGTACACCTCGGTGTCGAGCACGAGCACGTTCACGTTGCGGCCCGAGGCGAGCACGTGGTCCAGGCCGCCCGAGCCGATGTCGTAGGCCCAGCCGTCGCCGCCGACGATCCACACCGAGCGGCGGATCAGGTGGTCGGCCACCGAGCGCAGGTCGGCCGCGCGCGGGCCGTCGAGGCGATTGAGCAGGAACTTCAGCTCCTCCACCGCCCGGAACTGCGCGGAGATGTCGGACTCGTACAGCTGGTCGTTGTCCAGGATGCCGTCGACGAGCCCGTCGTCGTCGACCTCGGCGCGCATCTGTTCGAGTCGCTCCCGGGCCAGCCGGGTGTGCAGGTCGGCGGCCAGGCGCAGGCCCAGGCCGAACTCGGCGTTGTCCTCGAACAGGGAGTTCGACCACGCCGGACCGCGTCCGTACTTGTTGCTCGACCACGGTGTGGTGGGCAGGTTGCCGCCGTAGATGGAGCTGCAGCCGGTCGCGTTGGCGATGGACGCCCGCCCGCCGAACAGTTGGCTCAACAGCTTCAGGTACGGGGTCTCGCCGCAGCCCGAGCAGGCGCCGGAGAACTCGAACAACGGCTCGAGGTACTGGACGCCGCGGACCGTCCCGAAGTCGACCCGGCTCCGCATGTTCACGGGGATCGACTCGAAGAACGCCACGTTCTCGCGCGCGGGCCCGCGCTCGAGCACCGGCGCCAGGTTGATCGCCTTGCGGCCCCCGCCGTCGGCCACCTTGACCGGGCACGCCTCGACGCACAGGCCGCAGCCGGTGCAGTCCTCGGCGTAGACCTGCAGCGTGTACCGCGCACCGGGCAGGCCGGCGGCGTTCAGCTCGGCGGCCTGGAAGGACGCCGGCGCCCCGGCCAGGGATGCCTCGTCGTAGTACTTGGCGCGCAGCACCGAGTGCGGGCAGACGAAGGCGCAGTTGCCGCACTGGATGCAGGCGTCCTCATCCCAGACCGCGATGATGTCGGAGATGTTGCGCTTCTCGTACTGCGTCGTCCCCGAGGGGTAGGTGCCATCCACCGGCAGGGCCGAGACCGGCAGCGAGTCGCCCTCGTCCAGCAGCATCACCGAGGTGACGTCCCGGACGAAGTCGGGCGCGTGGTCGGGCACCGGCGGGATCATCCCGACCTGCGAGGCCGCCTCCTCGGGGACCTCCACGCGGTGCAGGTGCGCGACCGCGGCGTCCACGGCCGCCTCGTTCTTGGCGACCACCTCGGGCCCACGGCGTCCGTAGGTCGTGCGGATCGACTCCTTGACCTCCTCGATGGCCGCCTCGCGGGGCATCACCTTGCTGATCGCGAAGAAGCACGTCTGCAGCACGGTGTTGGTGCGGTTGCCCATGCCGGCGGCGCGGGCGACGGCGTTGGCGTCGATGGTCCACAGCTCGCAGCCGAGCTCGATCAGGCGTTCCTGCATGCGGCGGGGAAGGCGTGCGAACAGCTCCTCGGGCGGGTAGGGGGCGTTCACGAGCACGACCGTGCCCTCGCGCGCCTGGCGCAGCACGTCGACCCGCTCGAGGATCGACCAGTGGTGCACCCCGATGAAGCCGGCCGCGTTCACCAGGTAGGGCGCCGTGATCGGCTTCGGCCCGAACCGCAGGTGCGACACCGTTCGCGAGCCCGACTTCTTCGAGTCGTACACGAAGTAACCCTGCGCGTAGGTGCCCTCGCGGTGGCCCAGGATCTTGATGGTGTTCTTGTTGGCACCCACCGTGCCGTCCGAGCCGATGCCGTAGAACACCGCGCGCAGCGTCTCGGGGGACTCCACGTCGAGCCAGCCCGGGTAGTCGATGCTGGTCAGCGACACGTCGTCGTTGATGCCGACGGTGAACCGGGGGCGCGGGGACGGCTTGGCCAGTTCGTCGAACACACCGACGACCATGCCGGGGGTGAACTCCTTGCTGGACAGGCCGTAACGACCGCCGATGACGCGCGGCAGTCCGCTGCGGTCACCGGACGCCACGGCCTCGGCCAGCGCGCTGGTCACGTCGAGGAACAGCGGTTCGCCGCCCGCGCCGGGCTCCTTGGTGCGGTCCATGACGGCGACCTTCGTGGCCGTCTGCGGCAGCGCGGCCAGCACCTCGGCGACGGGGAAGGGGCGGTACAGGCGGATCTGGACGACGCCGACCTTCTCCCCGTTGGCGTTGAGGTGCTCCACGGCCTGGATGGTCGTCTGGGCCGCCGACCCCATGATCACGATGACCCGCTCGGCCTCGGGGTCGCCGTGGTACTCGACCAGCCGGTACTGGCGTCCGGTCAGCTCGGCGAAGGAGTCCATGGCGTCGCGGACGATGCCGGGCACCTTCGCGTAGAACGGGTTCACCGTCTCGCGGGACTGGAAGTAGGTGTCCGGGTTCTGCGCGGTGCCGCGGATGTAGGGGTGCTCGGGGCTCAGGGCGCGGCTGCGGTGCTCGCGGATGAGCTCCTCGGGCACGAAGGTGCGCAGCTCGTCGTCGCTGAGCATATCGAGGGTGTTCAGCTCGTGGCTGGTGCGGAAGCCGTCGAAGAAGTGCAGGAACGGGACGCGGCTGCGCAGCGTGGCGAGCTGGGCGATCGCGGCGAAGTCGTGGGCCTCCTGCACCGACGCCGAGCCGAGCAGGGCGAACCCGGTCTGGCGGACCGCCATCACGTCCTGGTGGTCGCCGAAGATCGACAAGCCCTGGGCGGCGATCGAGCGGGCGGCGACGTGGAACACCGTCGAGGTCAGCTCGCCGGCGATCTTGTACATGTTCGGGATCATCAGCAACAAGCCCTGGGACGCCGTGAACGTCGTCGACATGGCGCCGCCCTGGAGCGCCCCGTGCAGGGCGCCGGCCGCACCCCCCTCGGACTGCATCTCGATCACCGTGGGGCGGACGCCGAACACGTTCGTCTGCCCGCGGGAGGCCCACTCGTCGGCCAGCTCGGCCATGGTCGAGGACGGGGTGATCGGATAGATCGAGCACAGCTCGTTGAGCCGGTAGGCCACCGAAGCGGCAGCCTCGTTGCCGTCAATGATCGACTTGGTCACGGTCGTTCCTTCTCAGCGCTCGGGGATCATCTCGATGGCGTGCACGGGGCACTGCTCGTAACAGGTGCCACAGCCGGTGCACTTGGTGTAGTCGTAGCGGTAACGCAACCCCTTGCCGAGCTTGACCACGGCGTCCTCGGGGCACGAACCCAGGCACCCGTCGCACTCGATGCAGTTGCCGCAGCTCAGGCAGCGCCACGCCTCGGTGCGCGCCTGGTCGCCGGTCAGGCCGCCCACGATCTCGTCGAAGTTGAGGCGCTGGGCCACGTCGAGCTCGGGCTGGGTGGTGGCGCGGTCGTCGCCCCAGTACCAGAGGTTGAGCTTGTCGAAGGTGGCCACCGGGTTCTTGGGGTTCTCGGTGACCGGGCGCTGCGCGAGCCAGCGGTCGATGACGCGGGCGGCCTTCTTGCCGTGGCCCACGCCGATGGTGACCGTCCGTTCCGACGGCACCGCGTCGCCGCCGGCGAAGATGCCCGGCACGTCGGTCATCAAGGTGTTGGGGTCGACCTGCACGACGTCGCCGTCGAACCGCAGGCCGGGGATGGTGCGCAGGAAGCCCGAGTCGGCTTCCTGCCCCAGCGCCAGGATCACGGTGTCGGCCTCGAGGGTCTCGTAGCGGCCGGTGCCGACCGCCTTGCCCTCGGCGTTGATCTCCATGATCTCCACCTGCATCTGGCCCTCGTCGACCTGGTTGATCGTGCGCAGCCAGTTCATCTTCACGCCCTCGCGGACGGCCTCGTCGTGCTCCTCGGCGTGCGCGGGCATGTGGTCCTGGGTGCGCCGGTAGACGACGATCGACTCCTCCGCGCCCAGGCGCCGGGCCACGCGTGCGGCGTCCATGGCGGTGTTGCCGCCGCCGTAGATGGCCACGCGGCGTCCGATCACCGGACGCTCGCCCGAGGCGACGTCGCGCAGGAAGCCGACGGCGTCCACGATGCGGCCGGCGTCCATCGTCGGGATGTCCACCCGCTTGGACAGGTGCGCCCCGATCGCGACGAACACGGCGTCGAAGTTGCCCTCGGCCTGCTCGGCGAGCAGGTCGGTGACCGTGTGGTTCTGCACGAACCGGACGCCGAGGGCGCGGATCCGGTCCACCTCGGCGTCCAGGACGCCGCGCGGCAGCCGGTACTCGGGGATGCCGTAGCGCATCATGCCGCCGGGCAGGTCGGAGGAGTCGTGCACCTCGACCTCGTGGCCCAGCATCGCCAGGTGGTAGGCCGCGGACAGGCCCGAGGGCCCCGAGCCGATCACCAGCACGCGGCGTCCGCTGGAGTGGGCGGGACGCTCGAACTGCCAGCCCTGCTCGATCGCGAGGTCGCCCAGGTGGCGCTCGACCGAATGGATGCTGACCGCGCCGTCCAGCATGACGCGGTTGCAGGAGGTCTCGCACGGGTGGTAGCAGACGCGGCCGTGGATGGCCGGGAAGGGGTTGTTGCGGGTCAGCTCGCGCCACGCCCCCTGGTCATCGGAGGCCTTGACCAGCCGCAGCCACTCCTGGATGTTCTCCCCCGCGGGGCAGGCCTGGTTGCACGGCGGCAGGAGGTCGACATAGATCGGCATCCGGACGCGCGTGGGGCCCACCCGGCCGGTGGACGAGCCCAGGTCGGGCAGGGGCGTCAGGTTGCGAGGCGTCGGCTGTTGCATGGGGAGACCTCCGGTGGTCAGTGGCGTCCACCGCACACTACCCCTTGTAGTAGATCTCCGCCTCCCCGGCGTGGACGGGTCTCAGTCGGTCGACTCGCCCTGCTCGCCGCGGACCATGCGCAGCATGTCCAGGTCGCCCCAGTCCGGCCCCGAGCGCCCCCGCAGGCCGTCGTGGCGAAAGCCGTTGCGCTCGTAGAACCGGATGGCGCCGGCGTTGTCGGCGATCACCCACAGGTAGGCCGGACGCCCCGCGGGCACGGCGGCGTCCAGGAGGCGCTGGCCGAGGTTCGCGCGGCGGGCGCCGGGCATCAGGTACAGGCTGTCCAGGCACCAGTCGGTCCCCGACGGACGCCACGCGTCGCCGAAGACGTGGTGCTCCCACTCACCCACGCCCCGGAAGGCCGCGGCCAGGCCCACCACGGCTCCGCGCTCGCTGCGGGCGACCAGGTGCAGGGCCTCGGGTTCGCGACCCTGCCCCCGGGCCGCGTCCGCGGCGTCCACCTCGGCGTGCAGGTCGGCCACCCGGGCGTCGTGCGACCCCCACAGCGCGGCCGCATGGCCGCCGTCGGCCAGGTGGGCGTACGCGGCGTGCTGCAGGGCGATGTGCGCGCGCACCACGTCGGCGACGTCGTCATGGGTGAGCGCCGCGATCGAGGCCCGGACGCCGTGGCTCACCGGATCACTCGGAGCGGGAAGGGAGGAACAACAAGCATGGCCTCATCCTAGGGCGGAATCGGTGGCCACTTGTTGCACGCGCATGTGCTCCGTCTCGCCCAGTCAGCCGCACATTCTTGCGTGGCCGACGGTCAACCGATGGCAACTTCCTGCGATCGCGGGCCAGCGCCGGTGGCGCAGGGTGATACTGCTCCTACCGAGCGTCATAGCCCCAGGCAGACCGCAGTCGCATGACCGGCAGGGAACCGGCTCGGTGAGGGACAGTTCATCGAAGAAAGGTTCAGGGCTCATGCCTGACAGCAATTACCGCCCCGAGGGTGACCCCCTCGGCGGGTCGACCCAGGTGCCCGGCACCGATGACATGGCTGCGGTCACCCCCGTGGGTGTCACGGTGGTTGACGGCAACGAGGAGGACGACGAGCGCGACTTCGTGCCGCCCAAGGGGCGCACGGGCGCCACCATCGCGTTGGGCGTCTCGCAGTCGATCGACAACTCCGAGGGTGGCGTCTCCAAGACGTTCTTCCCGCAGATCATGAACGCATTCGGGCTGTCGGACGCCGAGCTCGGTCTGCTGAATGCGCTTGGCAATGCGGCGCGCATGATCTTCGGCCCCGCGTGGGCCATGATGGCCGACCGCTTCGGCCGCAAGCTCATCCTCTTCATCGTGACCGGCCTGTGGGGCCTGTGGACCGTGGGTGCCGCGTTCGCGCAGTCCTGGACCATGCTGCTGGTGATCTACGCCATCTCCCTGGTCGGCACCGTGGCGTCCGAGCCCATCCTGAACGGCTTGCTCGGGTCGCTCTACAAGCGCTCCGAGCGCGGCAAGGCGTTCGGAACCGTCCGTGCGACGTCCTCGGCCCTCGGCTTCATCATGACCCCGGCGCTCGGCCAGTTCGGTGGGGACCCCAACGGCTGGCGCTACGCCTTCATCGCCCTGGGCATCCTGTCGGTCATCTCCGGCATCCTGATCCTGATCTTCGTGCACGAGCCGAAGAAGGTCGCCAAGGACGACTCCGACGAGCTGAAGTCCGAGGCCGGCATGTTCTCCCTGGCCGATGCCGCCAAGCTGTTCAAGATCCCGACCATCGCCCTGATCGCCCCGATGCTGCTGCTGGTCACCTCGCTGGTGCTGTTCGGCTTCATGGGCCAGGTGTGGGCGCGCGACATGGGCTTCGGCGTCAAGAACGGCTCCTACCTGTACACGGTGTTCCAGATCGGTTCGATGCTGTCCGCCCTGCTGGGTGGCTTCCTCGCCGACGCGTTCGTGCGCAAGTTCGGTCACAAGGGCCGGATCATGTTGTTCCAGATCTACGCCGTGATCTTCGGCTCGATCATCGCGATCACCATGTACTTCTACAAGACGTGGACCCCGGGCATCCAGTCCGGCGACGGCCAGCAGGTGATGCAGGACCCGAGCCTCGTCTACTACGGCCTGGTCTTCCTGATGGGCCTGGTCTTCTCGATCGGCTTCTCCGGTTGCGTGCTGCCGATGGTGTCCTCGGTCTGCCCCAAGCAGCTCTCGGCCACCTCGTTCGCCGTGCTGTTCTCCCTGATCCAGGGTGGCATCAACGTGGTCTACAGCCTCGTGCTGGGCAACGTGTCGAAGGCGATCGGCAGCCTGCCGCTGACCATCCTGCTGCTGGTCTCCATCCCGTACTTCATCAACGCGATCTACTTCTTCGTGTTCTACAAGACGTACGAGAAGGACGTGTCCCTCCAGGCCGAGCGCTCCAAGCGCATCGAGCAGGGCACTTTCTGACCCGCCGAGGACCGGCAGCTCGACTGCCGATGACCGGCTGAATCACTGCCGAGGACCGCTCACGTGGTCCTCGGCAGTGTGGTTTCTGGGGGTGGGTTGCTCGGTGCTGGCGTTGGTGGCCCGGTGCTGGTCGCCGGTCAGGGGAGGATCGCGCCGACGCCGGCGATGATGCCCCAGATCAACAGCCCGACCAGCACGAGCGAGACGAGGATGAACCCCGCCACCGTGGCGATGGCCAGGCCGAGGTAGCCGCGCGCGCTGACGTCGACGTGGCGTCCCTCGGCCACACAGCGCTCGAGCAGGCGGTAGTTCTTGCGGTTGGCGCGGTGCAGGACGTCGGCGGCGTCACCCACGACCGGGATGAATCCGAGCCCGGTGTCCACGAGCAGGTTCAGGCCCATCCGCGCCAGCACCGGGATCGGGACCCGCTGGCGTACCGCGTCCACCATGATCGCCGAGGACAGCCCGGTGCCGATCAGGTCGCCCACGCCGGGGATGAGGCCGACGACGGCGTCCGCCCCGAACCGCACGTTCGTGCCCGGGATCGTCAGCAGGTCGTCGCTGAAGCGCGCCAAGGTGCGGCTCATCGCGATGTCCGGGTAGGCGATGGGCGTATGGACGCGCGGGGCGTCCGACAGTCGAGTCCTCACCACTTCAGTGTGGACGCCCTTGTCAGGGCCGCAGATCGGGGGTTCCCCCGGTCCTCGGCGGTCGCACCCCCGGTCCTCGGCGCGGAAACCGCCGGTCCTCGGCGGTGCGCCTCCCGCACCCGGGGTCGGGAATGCCGTTCGATGGAGCCACTGGACCGGGGCTCGTATGAGGTGCCCCGGTCCCATGCATGTGGGGGCTCAGTAATAGCAGGCGATCGGTCCGCGCGCGGTGTCGAGGATCTCGACGGGTGTGTTGAACACGTGGGAGAGCACGGGGCCGGTCATGATGTCGGCGGCCGGGCCGAACTCCACGACCTCGCCGTCCTTCATCGCGCAGATGCGGTCGGCGTAGTGGGAGGCGAAGTTGATGTCGTGCAGGACGATCACGATGGTGCGGCCCAGTTCGGTGGCGGCGCGCTTGAGGTGCTTCATCATCTGCACCGAGTGCTGCATGTCGAGGTTGTTCAGGGGCTCGTCCAGCAGCAGGTACTCGGTGTCCTGGGCGAGCACCATCGCCACATAGGCGCGCTGGCGTTGGCCGCCGGACAGTTCGTCGAGGTAGCGGCCCTCGA
>JAUNSA010000223.1 GCA_030539405.1 Propionibacteriaceae bacterium | reverse complement strand
CACCCGGACGTGTTCAACATCCTGCTGCAGGTGCTCGACGACGGGCGCCTCACCGATGGACAGGGCCGCACGGTCGACTTCCGCAACGTGATCCTGATCATGACCTCGAACCTCGGCTCGCAGTTCCTGGCTGACCCGAACCTGCAGCCAGAGACGAAGAACGAGGCCGTGATGGGCGTGGTGCGGCAGGCGTTCAAGCCCGAGTTCCTGAACCGTCTCGACGACGTGGTCATGTTCGACCCGCTGAGCCAGGACGACCTGACGCACATCGTGGGCATCCAGCTCGCGCGTGTGGCCGATCGTCTCGCGGATCGTCGGATCACCCTGGACGTGACCGACGCGGGCAAGCAGTGGCTCGCCTCGACCGGCTTCGACCCGGTCTACGGTGCGCGTCCGCTGAAGCGCCTGATCCAGACCTCGATCGAGGACGCCTTGGCCCGCCGCATGCTGGCCGGGGAGCTCCACGACGGTCAGGCGGTCACCTTCGACGTGGACGCCGACGGCTCCGGCCTGGTGGTGCGCGACTGAGTGTTGAGTGGGGGTCTCCCGCACGGCCCGATCGCTGGCTAGGGTCGTGGGGGAGACTTCGACGACGAGGAGGCCGACATGCCGTACGTGACGATCCCGGGTGACACCGACCTGCAGCTCTACTACGAGGACTCCGGCGGTGAGGGGCGACCGGTCGTGCTGATCCACGGCTGGCCGCTCTCGGGGGAGGCCTGGGCCGCGCAGGTGCCCGCGCTCGTGGACGCCGGCTACCGCGCCATCACCTACGACCGCCGCGGTTTCGGCCGCTCGGACAAGCCCGAAGGCGGCTACGACTACGACACGATGGCCGGCGACCTCAACGAGCTGATGACCCAGCTCGACCTGACCGACGCCGTGATCGTGGGCTTCTCGATGGGCGGCGGCGAGGTCGCCCGCTACATCGGCAACCACGGGGAGGACCGGCTGGTCGGCGCCGTGCTCGCCTCGGCGATCACCCCCGCGCTGTGCATCACCGACGACAACCCCGATGGCGGGATGCCCTACGACGGCTTCACCGGACTGCGCGACGAGTGCCGCGAGGACCGCGAGGCGTTCCTGCGCAAGTTCATGACGTGGTTCTTCTCCAACCCCTCGGAGCTGGCGATCTCCGAAGACGAGCTCGAGGGCGTCCTGCGGATCACCGAGCAGGGCTCCGACCAGGCGCTGCAGGACACGATCATCGCGTGGTCGACCGACTTCCGCGCCGACGTGGAGAAGTTCACCGTGCCCACGTTGGTGATCCACGGCGACTCCGACAACAACGTTCCCTTCGAGCCGTCCGGCAAGCGGGCTGCCGCGATGATCGACGGGGCGCGGCTGCACGTGGTGTCCGGCGGACCGCACGGCATCAACACGTCGCACGCCGAGGAGTTCAACCGGGTGCTCCTGGAGTTTCTCGGTTCTCTGTGACCTTTCGGTAGCGTCGGGCGCATGCCTGCGCACGTCGAGTCGGATCCCTTTCACCCCGGGGCGTTCCGGGTCGTCGCCGGCGAGACGGCCCAGTCGTGGGTCGACCTGGCCGACCCGCTGCGGCTGGAGTTCGAGTACGTCCAGCGGGTGGGGGAGGCCCTGGATGCCACCGTGCTCGCCCGGCCCGCCGACGAGCGCATCCGGGTCGTGCACCTGGGCGGTGGCGGGCTGACCCTCCCGCGGTACGTCGCCGCCCGTCGCCCCGGGACGGCCCAGATCGTGTGCGAACCCGACGCTAACCTGGTCGAGGAGGTGCGCCGCGTCATGCCGCTGCCGCCGCGCTCGGGGATCAAGGTGCGCACCGTCGGGGGCCGTGAGGGCCTGGAGGCCATGCCGCCCGACTACATCGACGCGCTCGTCCTGGACGCCTTCGACGGCCCGCGGGTGCCGTCATCGCTGGCCACGGCTGAGTTCCTGGAGGCGGTGGCCGCCCGTCGCCGGCCCGGTGGGGTGTTCATCGCCAACGTGACCGACCGTGCTCCCTTCGCGTGGGCGCGGCGCTTCGCAGCTGCGGTGCGGGATGTGCACCGCTCGATCCTGGTCAGCGCCGAATCGCCGGTGTGGAAGGGCCGCCGCTTCGGCAACCTCGTGATCGTGGCCGCCGACGGTCGCCTGCCTGCCACCGAACTCTCCCGCAGCGCCGCGCGGGCGGCCTTCCCCTACCGCTTCCTCGCCGGACGCGAGGTCGCCGACTGGATCGGCGCGGCCACGCCGTTCACCGACGCCGACCAGCAGGCGTCCCCGGTCCCCAAGCGGGGGACCTGGTTCAGCTGATCAGTTCCTGATCGCCGCGCTGAGCGGCACGGGCCCTCTCTCCACGCTCGGCACACCGGAAGCCAGCACGCGTTTGCCGGGCGTCGTCGCGCTGAGCGGCGACAAACCCACCCGGAAAAATCTGGTGCTGGCTTCCGGAGTGATCTGGCGAGCAGGCTGACCTCGGAGGTGCCTGACATACTGGGCGCCATGTCCGCTGGCAGCACCCCCCGCCGCGCGCTGGACCAGCCGCGCACGAAACGTGGCCGCGGGCTGATGATCGCCGGCCTGATCGCGCTGGTGCTGGGGCTGGGAGCCCTGTCCTGGTCCGTCTGGGACCTCTTCCTGCGTCCCGTCGTCGATCCCGCCCAAGCGCGGGCTGCGGCGTCGGCGCTCCGGGAGGAGTGGGCCTCCACGACCTCCTCCTCTTCCGAACAGGAGCCCGCGGC
>JAUNSA010000222.1 GCA_030539405.1 Propionibacteriaceae bacterium | reverse complement strand
AGACTCCTGGTACCGCTTCACAAGAACTCCGGTTCCCGAAATAAGCACGGGTCACACGATCCGGTCCATGATCGCATCGGCGTGCACCCCGGATCCGAGCCTCTGGTGCCAGTCCTTCTTCGCGTATTGGGTGCAGAACACCGTTGACGCGGAGTCGTAGCGGCGTTCCAGTAACTCCAGCAGCATGCTGCGCACCGCCTCATCCGGGTGATCCAACAGCCACTCGTCGATGACCAGGACCGTGAATGCGGCGTACTTCTTGAGGAACTTCGTCGTGCCCTGCGGCTTATTGCGCGCGGTGGCCCAGGCCTCCTCAAGATCCGGCATCCGGATGTAATGTGCCCGGTATCGGTGCACACAGGCCTGCTTCGCCAGTGCACAGCCGAGATAGGATTTCCCCGACCCGGTGAACCCCTGGAAAACGACGTTCTGGTGACGCTCGATGAACCCGCAGGTAGCAAGTGTGGCGAGCACGTGTCGATCCAGGCCGCGCTGGTCCACCAGATCAATCCGGCGCAGGTCAGCGCCCGGGTAGCGCAGGCCGGCCCGGCGGATCAGCCCGTCAACCTTGCTGTGGGTGAAGGCGGCATGAGCCTCATCGACGATCAACCCCAGGCGTTCTTCGAACCCCATCCCCAGCACCAGGTCTGGGTCCTCGGCGTTGATGGCCTCGACCAGTGCGGTGGCACCCATGTCGCGGAGTTTACGTGTGGTTTCCGTATCCAGCCCGCTCACTTGGTCTCTCCTGCGTAGTAGTCGGCGCCGCGGACGAAGCCACCCTGCTCAGCTGGCTGTTCTTGGGGGAGCCGTTGACCTTCGATCCTGTCCTGCCCGGTGGCCAGGATCGGGTGCAGGTGCGCATACCGCGGCGACCGCACCGGCCCTGCCAGCGCAATCCGGCAGGCGGCCTCGACCCGCTCCGCGGAGTAGCGCCTGGTCAGCCGCAGCACCGCCAGAGCGGCGTTAAGCCCTTGTTCCTCTATCGCCACGGATTCGAAAATCCGATTGATGATCACCGTCATCGACGGGCCGACCCGGCCGGCCCACTCGCGTACCCGGGGCCCGTCCCAGGGTTGGTAGCGCTCCCCGCTCGGCAGATCAGCATCGCTGGTGCGGTACTGATTCGTGGAACCTTCGGGAAGCAGCAGGTGGCTGCTCAGTCGCTGCTGTCCGGAGTAGATCTGCAGGACACGGTCGGTGATGCGCAGATCCACGTTCGTGCCGATATGGCTTACCGGCGCCGAGTAGTAGTTCTTCTCGAAGCTGACATGCCCGTTGCGCCCGACACGGCGCCCGTAGACCCACCGGCTGATCTCATAGGCCACCTGCGGCAGCGCAGTCAGCAGGGGTTGTTCCTCGGTGGTGAACACGCTGGCCCGGGAGCCGGCCCGTTTCTGGAAGTCCTCCTGGTTGTAGGCCGCGACCTGATCGTTGACCGCGGCCGTCAGCTCAGGAAGCGACGTGAAGCGTCGGTCGCGCAGCTGCGCGATGACCCGCATCGCGACATGCCAGACGGTGTTCTCCACACTCGGCTTGTCCTTGGCCTTGCGCACCCGGCCTGGCAGTACCGCGGCCGAGTAGTGGGCGGCCATCTCCCGGTAGGCGTCGTTGAGGACGATCTCGCCGTCGCGGGGATGGGTGATGACCCCGGTTTTGAGGTTGTCGGGCACGATCCGCGGCACCGATCCGCCGAAGGCGGTGAACATGGCCACATGGGCCCGCAGCCAGGACTGTTGGGTCATGTCCATGCTGGGGTAAACGAACGAGTAGCGGCTAAACGGCAGGCACCCGACGAACAGGTACACCGGCCTCGAAGTGGCGTTGACGGGATCGTGGAGTGTCATCGTCGGCCCGGACCAGTCGACTTCGACGGTCTGGGCGGCCTTGTGCCCGACCCTGGATGCAGCACCGGTGATCAGGACGTGGCGCTGGTAGGTGCGGCAGAACCGGTCGTATCCCATCGCCGGGGCTCCGGCGGCGGCGCAGTCGTCGGCGTATTCGCCGTGCAGCAGCTTCAGCGTGACCCCGACCCTGGCCAGCTCACGGTGGACTTTCTCCCAGTCCGGTTGGGCGAAGACGCTGTGGTGCTCGCCGCGGCCGGGAAACAGCATCTGATAGACCTCGTCGTCGGGCCGGTCGGCGACATCATCCCAGCTCACGCCTGCTGTATCTGCTGCGTCCAGGACGGCGGCGATGCTTTTGCGTGACATGGACTGTGACGCGGCGATCGCGCGTCCGGACAGGCCTTCGGAGCGGAGCTGGAGTATCAGCTTCGCTCTGATTTTTCGTACCATGGTTGCTTGCTCCTTCCGCCGTGTGCCCTATACACACGGCGGGAGGAGCGTAAGCGTGGTGGCCCCCGACCGCACCACGAGTGGCCCCCACGGCCGCGATTGTTTCCTCAGCTGACTGGCCCCCGGACACGCGACCGGTGGACCCCAGTAAAGCGAATATTCAGCTGAGGCCGCTCCTCCGCGAGGTGCCCCGGGACAGGTTTGGTCATGCATCCATTGTGTCAGCCACCGCCACCCGTCGCACGACGCGAACGATGAGGCCTGACTCGAGGGCGTCGATAAGAATGTCCTCCACCCTCCTGAACATAGCCGGCGGGGTGGAGGACACGGGGCGTCGATAAGCGAATCAGCGACGCTGCGCGGCCTCCCGGCCCTCCCAGATGTCGCGGACCTCGTCGGCCTCGGGGGCGTTGAGGTAG
>JAUNSA010000221.1 GCA_030539405.1 Propionibacteriaceae bacterium | reverse complement strand
TCGTTGAGCAGGTCCTGGCCAGCGTGCGGCACGCCTGAGTGCGCCGCTGGCTCTCTCCCTCGGGACTCTGACCCCGGTTACCTCCAGAAACACCGCTTGCTAACGGTGTTTCTGGAGGTAACCGGGGTCTCAGGCGATGCGAGCGTTCAGAGCTCGAAGAGCGCGGCTGCGTTGGTCCAGCAGATCGCTTGGAGTTGTTCGGCTGTGAGGTCCGCGGCCGCTAGTTGGCCGAACGCGACGCATGGATCCAGAAGCGGCGCATCGGTGCCGAACAGCAACTGGTCCAGGGGTGCATGGTCGACGACGTGCCGCATTTGGCCGTGCAGGGCCACCGCACAGGAGGGTTCAAGGTAGAGGCGATCGACCTGGCTGGCACACTCGGCGGCAAGATCCCACCGATCGGCACCCATGTGGCCGGCGATCGCCCTCAAGCCGGATGTCGTCGCCACCAACTCGGCCAGGTCGGCCACATCGGTCCCCCACGTGTGGACCAGCGCGACCGTCCCACGGTCCGCAACGAGCGTGAGGGCCGCCCGCATGGCGGAGGATGCGATGGGCACCCCGGCGTAGGTGGGGTGGATCTTGACCCCGACGAAACGCTCTCCGTCCAGCCATCGGTCGAGTTCGCTCTCTGCTTGGCGGAGGTCAGTCGGGTCGATGACGACATAGCCGCGCAGCCACGGATTGTCCTCGCAGGCAGCAGAGACCTGGGCGTTTCCCCGAGGGACGTCCCCGTGGATGGCCGTGAAGGCCGACACGATCTGGAGGGTGATGCCCCAGCGTGCGCACAGCGCAGCGTTCTCCTCGACCCCACCGGCCGACGGCCGATACGGCACGGGTGGACCCAGGTGCCCGTGCACGTCGATGACGGGTGGCATCATCGTGGCACCGCGTCCAGCAGGTTCGTCAGGGTGCCCCCGGCGATCCGCTCGTACTCGGCGTCACTCACGCGGGCGTCCCGCAGTCGCCAGGCACTCACCTCGAGGTCCTGCAGCGGGATCCCTGAGCCGAAGGCAAGATGGTGCGCTCCCACCTCACCGCACACGGTCTCGATGGACTCCGGCCCGAGCCACCGCCGCGTGGAGACCACGAGGCCCGGCTCACTTCGAGCCGCGGCCAGGAACTCATCGATCCGGTAGTAGCCGTGGTCGAGCAGCACCACCCGGGCGCCGATCCCGCGGACCGTGCTCAGGACGTCGACGAGATCGTCTTCGACCAGCAGGACGAAGCGCTGCGCCAACCTCCGCGCCAACCCGGGTCGGGCGGCCAGAGCGGCGACCCGCAGCGCACGGACGCCGTGGGCGGCGGCTTGTTCTGCCACCAGGTCGGCGTCGGCCCCGGACAGGTCGATGCGGTCTGCACGCTCCCAGCGCTCCCCCGTGGTGGCCCCAACGGCCAGGCCGGCATCGATCCCGCCCCGGGTCATGAGGTCGAGAACGCGTCGGTCATCGCCTGGGGCGACGGTGACGTCACAGTCCAGGTGGATCCGACGCCGGTCGAGGGCCAGGTCGTCGAAGAAGGTGGTGCCCCTACGGGGGATCATGCCCAGGGGGTACCCGGGGCGACCGCGTCGAGCGTCTGGTATGTCCCGTCGAACGCCAGGGCGCGCTCCACGAAGTCCGCGACGTGCCGGGCGGATGAGGCGGGCATCACCGTGCCATCGGGCAGCCTGACCTGGGTCAGCTCGCCGGTGGCAGGTCGGATCCAGTCGGGGGCCGCCTCGTCCGAGGTGGGGAACGCGAGGCGCAAGGAGGTGACGTGCAGTCCGAACTGGCGCGCATAGCTCTCCCCCGCGAACTCCGACACCCGCTTGCTGAACCCGTACGGGAGCGTGGCGTCCGGTTCTTGGGTGGACGAGTCGGGCATGAGTTCGAGGCCGAAGCGCGCGTGCACCGACATGGTGCTGCCGTAGACGAATCGTTGGACGCCAGCCCGGCGTCCTTGCTCGAGGGCCACCCACCAGGATCCGACGTTCACCGACCAGGCATCCCGCAACCTCTGCGGATCGTCGCACTCATCGCCGCCCCGAGGGACGACCACCGCGAGGTGGAAGATGGCATCCACCCCATCCAGCGCGGAGGCGACGTCACGCGGCGACAGTGCGTCGCCGATGATGTCTGCGGGTTCGGACCGGTCGAACGTCGTCACCTGGTGACGTTCGCGCAGGTGCGGGACGACCCATTGGGCCACTCGTCCGGCACCCCCGATGACCAGCACGTTCATTGATGCAACCCCCCTTGTCTTGCCGCCATGTTGGAGGCGCGTGATCGGTTCAGATAGTCATCGAGGTCGGCCAGGTCGAACTCGGCCATGACGTCGTCGACGGTGAGGGCATCGTCCTCACTGGTCAGCAGAACGGCTCCGACCCGCCCCGGGTCGTGAATCTTCACGGCCGGGCCGAAGCGTTCCTTGATGGCGCGGAACTTGGCGTGGTTCTCGTCGATGTGGATGACCTTGTAGTCCAGGTTGATCTGGGTGGTGACGTGGAAGCGGTAGTTCACCGTGCTGGCCCACACGTCCCCCATGGGGGTGAGGACCTGGGAGGTGTTCGGTGGGTGCACGGCGCCGACGAACCACGACTGTGTCTGATAGGCCCAGTACTGCTGCATGAACCCCCCGTGGTAGGCCGAGCCGAACACGATGACCTCAGGCTTGAGTGCGGCCAGGTCAGGGACCGACTCCACGAAGTTGAGGTCGAAGCAGATCACGGGTGCCAGGCGGCCGATGGCGGTCTCGACCACCTTCATGCCCGCGCCGGGGACGACATCGCGGTCATGGTGCTCGGGGAT
>JAUNSA010000064.1:7851-15211 GCA_030539405.1 Propionibacteriaceae bacterium | reverse complement strand
GCTGCTGTTCCCGGCGATCAACGTCAACGACTCGGTCACCAAGTCCAAGTTCGACAACAAGTACGGCTGCCGGCACAGCCTCATCGATGGCATCAACCGGGCCACCGACGTGCTGATCGGCGGCAAGGTCGCCGTGGTGTGCGGCTACGGCGACGTCGGCAAGGGGTGTGCTGAGAGCCTCGCCGGGCAGGGCGCCCGCGTCATCGTCACCGAGATCGACCCGATCTGTGCGCTGCAGGCGTCCATGGACGGCTACCAGGTCGCCACGCTCGACGACGTGGTCGGCACCGCCGACATCGTGGTCACCGCCACCGGCAACCGTGACGTGGTCACCGCGGCGCACATGGCGGCGATGAAGCACAACGCGATCGTGGGCAACATCGGCCACTTCGACAACGAGATCGACATGGCCGGCCTGGAGGCCACCCCCGGCATCGAGCGCCAGAGGATCAAGCCGCAGGTGGACCGCTGGATCTTCCCCGACGGCCACGGCGTCATCGTGCTCTCGGAGGGGCGCCTGCTGAACCTCGGCAACGCGACCGGCCACCCGAGTTTCGTGATGAGCAACAGCTTCACCAACCAGGTGCTGGCCCAGATCGAGCTGTTCACCAAGCCCGAGGAGTACCCCACCGGCGTGTACGTGCTGCCCAAGCACCTCGACGAGGAGGTCGCCCGGCTCCACCTGGACGCCCTCGGCGTCCGGCTCACGCGGCTCACCGACGCCCAGGCGTCCTACCTCGGCATCCCCGCCGACGGGCCCTACAAGGCGGACAACTACCGGTACTGACCGGTTCGGCTCAGACCAGGTCGAGGGCGTAGGCGTTGCCCTCGGGGTGGAAGCCGATCATCTCCAGGTAGTTGCGGTGCACCGAGGTGTGCGCGTGCGCGATCAGCCGGGTGAAGCCGGCGTCGGTGAACGTCGCGCGGCCCGGCCCGAACAGCCAGGTGGCGCTGACGCTGTCGCGGTAGGCGGGGGTGACGTAGTCGAGCTTGACCAGGAGTTCCTGCCCGGCGGGTTCGCCGATCAGGACGCCGGCGGGCAGGCCGTCGCGGTTGACCAGGCGGACGAACGTGTCGGACGCCTGCGGGTGGTAGTCGGGCTGGCTGGTGGCGATGTCCTCGGCCTGGGAGGACAAGAAGTCGTGCAGGAAGGGCGCCTCGGCGTCGATGGCGACGACGGTGATCGCGGAGTCGGTGCGCAGTTCACGGCGCAGGTTCACCACATTGGCGGCCGCGACGATGAGGTTGGTGATGAGCACCGGCCACGCGCCGATCAGGGCGCCGTAGACCACGAAGATCGCCGAGCCGATCAGCGAGACCCAGCGCAGCCGCACCAGCGACTTCATCATGAACGAGGCTGCGATCAGGGCCGAGGCGACGTACCCGACGATCTCGACCCAGTTCATCCGCGGGGCACCTCGAAGGCAGCCAGGTGGGACGCCCCGGGCGCCAGGTCGTCCCAGCCGCCCTCGTGGACCAGCACGGCGACCGCCGAGGTCGGGTACTTCTCCCGGATCGCCGGGGTGAACGGCGAGGGCCCGGACAGGGTGAGGATCAGGTCCGACAGCGTCGGCTCGTGGCCCACCACCAGCACCGTGCGGGCATCGGCCGGCAGGGCCTTCACCACCTCGAGGACCTCCGGCGTCCACGCGTGGTAGAGCGCATCAGTGGTGCGGACGTCGCTGCAGGTCAGCCCGCCCATCTGCAGCGACTGCCACGTCTGCTGCGCCCGCGTGGCGGGAGAGACCAACACCACGTCGACGGCGAGGCGGGCCAACTGCTGGCCGGCGACGACCGCGTCGCGGGTGCCCCGCGATGACAGGGGCCGGTCGATGTCGGCGTCGTTGGTCTTCCACGAACTCTTGCCGTGGCGCATCACGACCAGCGTGCGGCCCGGGGCGGTCATGACTCCTGCCCGCCTCCGCCGCCGCTGCCATCACCGGAGCCGCCGCCACCCTCGCCGTGGAAGGTCTCCCAGATCTCCTTGCACTCGGGGCAGACCGGGAACCGGTCGGGGTTGCGGCTCGGCACCCAGACCTTGCCGCACAACGCCACCACGGGCGTCCCCATCACCATCGCCTCGGTGAGCTTGTTCTTCGGCACGTAGTGGCTGAACCGCTCGTGGTCGCCCTCGTCGAGGCGGAAGTCGGTGCGCTCGTCGAGGACCGTCTGGGAGCCGGGAGCCGGAGTGAGCTGCGTCATGCATTTCATCCTAGGCGGGATTGGGTGGTGAAATGGCTGATCGTGCCCCCCACCTCGTCGCGACGCGGCCTCACCGTCGGCCTGTTGACCTGCGTCACGGCCGTGGCCTTCGAGGGCATGGCCGTGGTGACCGCCATGCCCGCCGCCGCCGCCGACCTGGGCGACCTGCACCTCTACGCCTGGGCGTTCACCGCCGTCATGATCGCCCAACTGGTCTCGATCGTGGTCGCCGGACGCCTCGCCGACGCCGTCGGCCCGGTGAAGCCGCTGCTGGCCGGCCTGGTCGTGTTCGCCGTCGGCGTCGTCGTCGCGGCGCTGGCCCCCACGATGCTGGTGCTGGTGGTGGGCCGGTTCATCCAGGGGCTCGGCGGCGGAGCCATCGCGCTGACGCTGATGGTGGTGACCGCCGTCGCCTACGACCCGGCCGAGCGGGCACGCGTGATGACCTGGTACTCGGCCTGCTGGATGCTGCCGTCCTTCATCGGCCCGGCCATCGCCGCCTGGCTGAGCGAGAACCTGTCGTGGCACTGGGTGTTCTGGGCCGTGCTGCCCTTCGTCGCCGCCGGCGCGGCGCTGATGGCGCCCGGCCTGGCCCACCTGTCCTCGCGCCCGACCCCCACCCCGGACGCCGCGGGCTCGGCCGCGCCGGTGCCCACGCACGCCGCCGTGCTGGTGGCGGGCGGCATCGCGCTGCTCCAGGTGGCCGGACAGCGCCTGGAACCCCTCTCGTTGGTGTGGCTGGCCGGGGGCGTGGTCGTGCTGGCCGTGTGGTTCGGCCGGCTGATGCCGCAGGGATTCGCGCTCGCGGCGTCCGGACTGTCGGCGGTGGCCCTGGTCCGCCTGCTGGTGTCGGGGGCGTTCTTCGGGGCGCAGTCCTTCCTGCCGCTGCAGTTGTCCAGCTCCGGCGTCCCGCTGCAGGTCGCCGGCCTGGCGATCACGGTCGGTTCGGTCGGCTGGATGATCGGCTCGTGGCTGCAGGCGCGTCCGTGGCTGCGGCTGTCGCGCGACCAGATCATCATCGCCGGGGCCGCGTGCGTGGCGCTGGGCATCGGCGTGCTCGCGCTGGGCGCGTGGGGCGGGTCGGACGCCACCGCCACGGCCGTCCTGGTCGCCGCCGTGACCGGCATGACGCTGGCCGGGGTCGGCATGGGCCTGCAGAGCTCGTCCACGGCGCTGGCGACGATGCAGTTGTCGCCCGAATCCCAGATCGGGCGCAACACGTCCTCGCTGCAGGTGGGGGAGACCACGGGCAACGCGCTGTTCGCCGGCGCGGCCGGCACCCTGTTCGCCGCCCTCAACCCGACGAGCCCGGACGCCGTCACCTTCGGGTCGCTGCTGACCCTGCTCGCCGTCGGCGCCGGCGTCGGCGCCCTGGTGGCCCTGCGCATCGGCCGGGTGCAGAACATGTCGCTGCGTCCCTGATCAACGGGGATCTGTCCCGTGGCTTGGGGCGGGGGGCTACTATCCCTTCAGATGATGATTCTCGACGTGGAGAAGCTCGAGGTGGGGAGGACAGAATGGACGAGGTGGACCGCATCCTCACCGCGTGGAGCGAGGAGATCCCCAGCCTCGACGTGACGCCGCTCAGCGTGCTGTCCCGCGTCACCCGCCTGGCCCGGCACCTCGACCTCGTCCGCCGCGACGCCTTCGCCAAGCACCACCTCGACTCGTGGGAGTTCGACGTGCTGGCCGCCCTGCGCCGCGAGGGCGCACCCCACGAGTTGTCGCCCGGCCAGCTCATCCAGCAGACGCTGTCCACCTCGGGCACCATGACCAACCGCATCGACCGCCTCGCCGAGCGCGGGCTGGTCAAGCGCTTCCCCGACCCCAACGACCGCCGCGGCGTCCGCGTGCGGCTGCTGCCGGAGGGTTCGGCGCTGGTCGGGGCCGCGCTGGCCGACCTGCTCGAGCGCGAGCGCGAGATCCTCGCGGGCTTGTCGGAGGCAGAACGGGCCCAGGTGGCCGACCTGCTGCGCCGGCTGCTCGGCCCCTTCGATTCGTCGGCCGCCTGAGCCGCGTGCGCGGCTTTTCCCGGGACGCCGTGGCTGTCGTAGGGTTCTGTCCATGCCCTTGACCAACCGCGTGCTCGCGGACCTCGCCGCCGCCCATGGCATCTCCACCGAGTTCTGGGACTGGAAGGGCCGCCTCACCGAGGTGACCGACGCCACCGTCGTCGGGATCCTGGCCGGTATGGGGGTGGACGCCTCCACCGACGAGGCCGCGCACGCCGCGCTGGCCGACCACCAGGTCAAGGCCTGGCGCCGGGCGCTGCCGCCCTGCACCGTGATGCAACAGGGACGCGAGGCGTCCGTGCTGGTGCACGTCCCCGGCGGGACGCCGACCGCCGTCCACGTGCGGCTGGAAGAAGGCGGACGCCGCGAGGCCACCCAGGTCGAGAACCACGAACCCGACCGCGACATCGCCGGCACGTGGACCGGCGAGGCCACCTATGTCATCCCCGGCGACCTGCCGCTGGGCTACCACCGGCTCGTCCTGGAGACGCCCGGGGGCACCACCGAGGAGACGCTCGTCGTCACCCCCCACTTCCTCGGCTTCCCGGACGCGATGGGGGAGCGTCGCGTGTGGGGGTATGCGACCCAGCTCTACAGCGTGCGCTCGGCCAACTCGTGGGGGATGGGTGACCTGGCCGATCTCGCCGACCTGGCCACCTGGTCGGGGACGCAGCACTTCGCCGACTACCTGCTGGTCAACCCGCTGCACGCCGCCCAGCCGCTGCCGCCGCTGGAGCCCTCGCCGTACCTGCCCAGCTCGCGGCGCTACGTCAACCCGCTCTACATCCGTCCCGAGCTGATCCCCGAGTACGCCGGGCTGAGCGAGCACAAGCGCCAGCGCATCGCGTCCGCCAAGCAGACCCTGGCCAAGCAGTCCGCCGACGCCGAGCAGATCGAACGCAATCCCATCTGGGAGGCCAAGATCGAGGCGCTGCGGGTCGTCTACGACGAGGGCCTGTCCGAGGTGCGGATGATGGCCAAGGAGAACTTCGTCCGCACCGAGGGACGGACGCTGGCCCAGTTCGCGACCTGGTGCGTCCTGGTCAGCCGGTTCGGGCCGAACTGGCGCGAATGGCCCGCCGAGTACCTGCGTCCGAGCTCGCCCGAGGTCGCCGCGTTCGCCGCCCAGCACGCGCGCGAGGTCGGCTTCTTCGTGTGGCTGCAGTGGGTGGCCGACAACCAGCTCCGCGAGGCCCAGTCGGCCGCGCGGGCCGCCGGCATGCGCATCGGCGTGATGAACGACCTGGCCGTCGGCGTCAGCCGGTCCAGCGCCGAGGCGTGGGTGCTCGGGGACGCCTTCGCCCAGGGCATCGGCGTCGGTGCGCCCCCGGACCACTACAACCAGCTCGGGCAGGACTGGGGCCAGGCCCCGTGGCGTCCGGACCGCCTCGAAGAGCTCAGCTACGCGCCGTTCCGGGCCATGGTGGCCGGCAACCTGCGCCACTCGGGCGGCCTGCGCGTCGACCACGTGATGGGGCTGTTCCGCCTGTGGTGGATCCCCGAGGGGATGCCGCCCACCCAGGGCGCCTATGTGCGCTACAACCACGAGGCCATGGTCGGCATCCTGCTGCTGGAGGCCCACCGCGCCGGGGCGCTCGTCGTCGGCGAGGACCTCGGCACCGTCGAACCGTGGGTGCGCGACTACCTGCGCGACCGCGGCATCCTCGGCACCTCGGTGGCGTGGTTCGAGATGACTGAGGGCGGCCCGCTGCCGCCGGAGCAGTACCGCGAGTACTGCATGGCGTCGGTGACCACCCACGACATGCCGCCCACCGCCGGCTACCTCGCGCTGGACCACATCCGGCTGCAGCACTCCCTGGGCATGCTCACCGAGAGCCTGGACGACGAGCTCAACCTGGCCGAGCGGACCTTCGACACCTGGAAGCGGGTGCTGCGCGAGCGCGGCCTGCTGGCCGAGGGGGAGAACGACGTGGCCGAGAAGGTGCTGGCCATGCACCGCTGGATCGTCGCGTCCCCGGCCCGCGTGCTGTGCGCGGCGTTGACGGACGCGGTGGGTGACCGCAAGACCCAGAACCAGCCGGGCACCGTGGATGAGTACCCCAACTGGCGGGTGCCGCTGTCGGGGCCCGACGGGGAGCCGATGATGCTGGAGGACGTCTACACCTCCGAGCGGGCCGCCCAGCTCGCGGCCGTGATGAACGACTTCAGCGTGCACGCGATCGGGAGGCGATGATGAGCGGGCAGAGGTCCGTCACCCTGCGCTTCCTCGCTGCCCCGATGGACGCCAACGTCCGGGGGTATGTGGGGGGCGGCAAGATCCTGGAGTGGATCGACAAGGCCGGCTACGCCGCCGCGGCCGCGTGGTCGGGGCACTATTCGGTGACCGGCTATGTGGGCAACATCCACCTGCACCGGGTGGTGAACGTCGGCGACATGGTCGAGGTCGAGGCGCGGATCGTCTACACCGGACGGACGTCCCTGCAGGTCGTGTGCACGGTCACGAGCCACAACCCGCGCGATGACGTCCGCGTCACCAACACCCAGTGCCTGCTGGTGTTCGTCGCCATGGACGCCGAGGGCAAGCCGACGCCGGTGCCCGAGTTCGTCCCCGAGGACGACTGGGAGCGCGAGGAGAACGAGCGCGCCCAGGTGCTCACCGGCGTGCGCCGCGAGGTCGAGGAGGCGATGGCCGAGCAGGTCTACACCGACGCCACCGAGACCTGCCGCGAGACCCTGCGCTTCCTCGCCGCGCCGACCGACGTCAACTGGGGTGGCAAGGTGCACGGCGGCTACGTCATGCACTGGATCATGACCGCCGGCAAGCTCGTCGCCGAGCGCTACTGCCACGGCCACGCCCGCGCCACCTATGCCGGTGGGTTCCGGTTCTACCGGCCCATGTACATCGGCGACCTCGTCGAGGTGGACGCCCGGATGATCTACACCTCCGGCAGCGAGATGCACGTGTCGGTGTGGGTGCGCTCCGGCGACCCGCGCGGGACCGCCCTGCAGACCACCACGCACTGCACCATCGTCTATTCGGCGTTGGACGAGGAGTTCAACGAGCTGGACGTGCGCCCCTGGGTGCCCCGCCTGCCCGAGGACCGGGCCTTGGAGCGCCACGCGGTGGACCTGATTCAGATCCGGTCGCGGTTGGGGCGGCGGGAGCCGCACCAGCACTGAGGTGG
>JAUNSA010000064.1:0-7751 GCA_030539405.1 Propionibacteriaceae bacterium | reverse complement strand
GCCTCGCACGGCCGAACGCGGTCGGCGTACCCGCTCAGGTGGATGTTGGTGGCCTCGGTGAGGAGGACCGATGCCATCGCGAGCAGGATCGGCGTCAGGTGCGGGCAGCGTTCTGCCGTGTCTCGAGGGACATCGGCCAGGCGCGCGTGCCAGTAGGGGAGCTCGACGGTGGGCAGTGTGGTGGCCGTGACCTCGACGCCGGGGAGTTCGCTCTCGCCGAGGTCTTCTTCGAGCGCGATGCGTGTTTGCCACGATTCCAGCAGCTCGTTCAGCACCTCGCGGCCGCCCGTGGCGTCCTCACCGGTGAGCGCGTCGGTCAACCGGGTGCGCAGGACGGTGAGCACTTCTTCTGCGGTCTCCTGCTCGACCTCCTCGCACTCGGTGTCGTCCCAGGTTGGGAGGCTGACGCCGTGCTTGCGTGCCACCTGGGCGACGTCCCATGCCTGGAGCGGCTTCGCTGAGGCGTAGGGGTTGTTGCGGGCGGCGAGTGTCTCGAGCAGGAAGGCCAGGGGGTCGGGCATGCCTGTCATCGTGGCAGTCGTGCGAGGTGGTTTTGCCGCTGTGGAGCAGATCGTGTGGTTCTTCGGGGGTGATCTGTGGACAACTGCCGAGAAGCGGAGTGTGTGTTTTGAAAAGTTTGCTGGTGGAGGATGCTGGGGCGTCAAAACCACGGGGGTGAACTTGACGCTCGATGCGCGTCCACCGGCAAACTTTCTAAAACGCACACCAGCGCTTTCTGGAACCCACGCCAGCGGGCGGGAGGGCGGGCGGTCGACGGACGCCTCAGGCCTCGCTGACCCAGATGCCCGCCTCGGCCCACTCCTCGACCAGCTCCGGCACTGCCGCGGGCGTGACGGCTGCGGTCAGCGGCAGGAGCACGGTGGTGCAGAAGCCGGCGGCTGCGGCGTCCCGGGCGGTGGCCTTGACGCAGTGGTCGGTGGCGATGCCCGCGACGTCCACCGAGCGCACCCCACGTGCGGTGAGGAAGTCGGCCAGGGTGACGTCCTGGGTGTGGTCGCGTCCCTCGAAACCGGAGTAGGCGGCGGTGTACTCGCCCTTGTCGAAGATGCCGTCGAAGGAGGGTGAGGCGATGTCCGGGTGCCCCACGAGGTTCGGGTGGAAGTCCGCCCCGGGCGTCCCGACGACGCAGTGCGGGGGCCACGAATCGACGTAATCGGGGTTGTCGGAGAAGTGGTCGCCCGGGTCGATGTGGTGGTCGCGGGTGGCGACGACGACGTCGTAGCCGTGGTCACCGGCGAGCAGCTCGGCGATGGACGACGCGACCGCAGCCCCGCCCGCCACGGCGAGCGAACCACCCTCGCAGAAGTCGTTCTGGACGTCGACGACGATCAGGGCGCGCATCAGGCCTCCGGGGCGTAGGGGTTGAACGTCTGGTCGCCCTCGGCGTCCAGCATGATGGTGACGATGGCCGGGTAACCCTTGCTCATCTTGAACGCCGCGCTGGGCAGCTCGCCGCGCACGCGCTGATGGCGCTCGCGGGCGTCCGCCAAGGACTCGCGCCCGACGATCTCACCGCCACGGACCAGCTCGACCAACAGCGGACGGTCGTTGGTGTCGCCTTCGGGCGGTGCGCCCACGCCGATGACCTCGGCCTCGGCGATGCCGTTGGCGTCCAGGCGGCGCAGGGCGAACTTGCGGCCGCCGACCGACCCCTTGTTGAGCGACTTCTTGGCCACCGGCTCCAGGGGGGCGTCCGGATCCTCTGAGTCCGCCCGCGAGACCAGCTTGTAGACGAACCCACAGGTGGGGGCGCCCGAGCCGGTGACCAACTGGGTGCCGACGCCGTAGCCGTTGACCGGGGCGGCGCGCAGGGCGGCGATCTGGTACTCGTCGAGGTCCGAGGTGACGATGATGCGGGTGTTCACCGCGCCGAGGGAGTCCAACAGCTTGCGGACGTCCACGGCCTGGGTGAGCAGGTCCCCCGAGTCGAGGCGGACCGCGCCGAGGCGTCCGTTGGTCAGCTCGACGCCCTTGGTGACGGCCTCGACCACGTCGTAGGTGTCGACCAACAGGGTGGTGTTAGTGCCCAGGGCGGCGAGCTGGGAGCGGAAGGCATCCTCCTCGGTGTCGTGCAGGAGCGTGAAGCTGTGCGCTGCCGTCCCGGCGGTCGGGACGCCGAAGGAGCGGCCCGCCTCCAGGTTGGAGGTGGAGGCGAACCCGGCGATGTAGGCGGCGCGGGCGGCGACCGCCGCGGACCACTCGTTGGTGCGACGCGAGCCCATCTCGATGCAGGGGCGGTCGCCGGCCATCGCGGTCATCCGCGAGGCCGCCGAAGCGACCGCGGAGTCGTAGTTGAAGATGCTGAGCAGGACCGTCTCGAGGACGACCGCCTCGGCGAACGTGCCCTCCACCACCATGATGGGGGAGCCCGGGAAGTAGATCTCACCGTCGGGGTAGCCCCAGATGTCGCCGCTGAACCGGTAGTCGGCCAGCCACTGCGCCACCTCGTCGTTGACGACCCCCGACTCGCGCAGGAAGGTGACGGTCTCGTCGTCGAACCGGAACCGCTCGATGGCGTCCAGTGCGCGCCCGGTGCCGGCGACCACGCCGTAGCGGCGTCCCTCCGGCAGGCGTCGGGGGAACAGTTCGAACACCGAGCGACGGAAGGCCGTCCCCGAGCCCATGGCGGCCTGCACCATGGTGAGCTCGTAGTGGTCGGTGAGCAGGGCGGTGGTCTCCAGCATGGTGTCAGAGTAGTGACACAATGGACGCCATGTCCTCGCCCGTCGTGCCCATCCGGCCAGGCTCCGGCACCGCCGTGGCCGAACGCCCGGCCGAGGTCACCGACGCGCTGACGCCCTGGGTGACCCTCGTGTGGGACGACCCCGTCAACCTGATGAGCTATGTCACCCACGTGTTCGTGACCTACTTCAAGTACGACTTGGCCAAGGCCAACCGGCTGATGATGCAGGTCCACACCGAGGGCAAGGCCGTCGTCGCGTCCGGCACGCGCGAGGAGATGGAACAGCACGTCAACGCCCTGCACGGGTTCGGGCTCTGGGCCACCCTGGAGCGGGATTCGTGATCCCCTTCGCGCGCGAGGGGGACGTCCTGGTCACCGAGCTGGACGACTTCGAGGTGTCCCTGATCGCCTCGCTGGTCTCGCAGGTCGTCGAGCTGGTGGGTGGTTCGGCACCCAGCGCGCCCGCGGCGTCCGAGGACCCGTTCGCGCTCTGGGCCAGCGAGATGGGCCCCGCGGCGACGCTGGACCGCTCCGACCCGGTCGTGGCCCGCCTGTTCCCGGACGCCTACGCCGATGAGGTGGCCGCCGCCGAGCACCGGCGCTACTCCGAGGAAGCCCTGCGCCGGGCGCGCGTCGCGGATGCCGACGTGGTCCTGGCCGGGTTGGCGGCCACGCGCGAGGGTGCCGAGCCGCTGGTGATCCACGAACGGGACGCCGATGCGTGGCTGAAGACGCTCAACGGCGTCCGGTTGAGCCTGGCGGTCCGGCTGGGGATCGAGTCCGAGTCCGACCATGCGGAGCTCGAGCGGCTCTCGGCCCGGGATCCCCGCACCCAGTTGGTGTCGCTGTACGACTGGCTCGGGCTGGTCCTGGAGAGCTTGTTGGAGGCCCTGCACGCCTGACGGGCTGGGGTTGGCGGCATTTTCGGTGCGGCCGCGTCACCAAAAGGACATTACTACTGGACGTCGTAGTAAAGGTAAGGTTACCCTTACCTGCGTGACTTCGACCACCTTGGCCGCCGCCCCCCTCGCGGTCCCGATGCTGCTGACGGCCACCCACCCCGACGCGGACGTGGCACGCCGGCTCGCCTCGCTGGGCCTGCGCCGCGGCGTCCGGGTCAGCTTGGTCCAGAAGCTGGCCGGGGGTGGCCGGATCGTCTCGGTCAACGGTGGCCGCATCGCCGTGGACGCCGGCGTCCTGACCCATCTCGTGGCCGAACCCATCGCGTCCGCGCCGCTCGCCGAGGTGGACGCATGAGTGGCACCCAGCCCATGAACCAGCCCACCCGGCCCGGTCGGGTGCTGTCCATCACGCCCGCGCTGCCGACCGTGCGCGCGGCCTGCCACGGTCCCGTCGGCGAAGGGGCCGGCGCCGGTGCCCCCATCATCGCGCTGGCCGGGGCGCCCAATGTGGGCAAGTCGACGCTGTTCAACGCGCTGACCGGCCTGCGGGCGACCACCGGCAACTGGCCGGGCACCACCGTCGACGTCGGACGCGGCGTGTGGCGGTTCCAGCCCGACGGCAAGGTGTGTACGTGCGCCGAGTGCTCGGGGGACTGCGCTGCCAACCGGGTGAGCGAGTTCACCCTGATCGACCTGCCGGGCGCCTACAGCCTCGATCCGCTGAGCCCCGATGAGGAACTCACCCGCACCCTGCTCGTGGACGCTCCGGTCGGCGAGCGCCCCGACGCCGTCGTCGTCGTGGCCGATGCCGCCCACCTGGCGCGGTCGCTGTACCTGGTGGCGCAGCTCCGCGAGACCACGCACCGGGTGGTCGTGGCGCTCACCATGAACGACGTGGCCGCCAAGGCGGGCATCGACCTCGACACCTACGCCCTGTCCGCCGAGTTGGGATGCCCGGTCGTCGCGATCGACCCCCGGCGCCGCCAAGGACTCGACACGCTCACCCGCACCGTCCGCGAGGCGCTGCCCACCCCGCTGCCCCCCCCGCGGTCGCTGGCCGTGCCCGCCGGTTCGGAGGGGCTCGACCCGCTGGCCCGCGACGACGAGCGCTTCACCTGGGTCGAGGCCGCCGCGGCGGCCGGGGCCACGGCGTCCGGTGCCGATCGCGTCAGCACCTCGGACCGCATCGACCGCGTCGCCACCCATCCGGTGGCCGGTCCGCTGCTGTTCCTGGCCGTGATGTGGGTGGTGTTCCAGATCACCACGACGGTCGCCGCGCCCCTGCAGGATGCGCTGGACGGCTTCTTCTCCGGGCCGGTTTCGGACGCCGTGCGCGGCCTGCTGGGGATGGTCGGGCTGGGCGGCGGCTGGGTCGAAGGGTTGCTCGTGGACGGCCTCATCGCCGGCGTCGGCATGTTGTTGACCTTCGTGCCGCTGATGGCGTTGATGTTCGTGCTGCTCGCCCTGCTGGAGGACTCGGGTTACATGGCCCGCGCCGCGGTGGTCACCGACCGGTTGATGCGCACCATCGGGCTGCCCGGCAAGGCCTTCCTGCCGCTGGTGGTGGGGTTCGGCTGCAACGTGCCGGCGATCGCGGCGACGCGGATCCTCGGCAACGCCCGGCAGCGGATCCTCGTGGCGCTGCTGGTGCCGTTCACGTCCTGCACCGCGCGCCTGACCGTGTACGTGATGCTCGGCACGATCTTCTTCGGGGCGGCCGCCGGGACGGCCGTGTTCGTGATGTACCTGGCCTCGATCCTCGCCGTGATCGGCGTCGGGCTGCTGCTGCGCAAGACGCTGTGGCGGACCATGGGCACCGAGCCGCTCGTGCTCGACCTGCCGCCCTACCAGGTGCCCACCGCCCGGCTGACCGCGGCGGTGGCGTGGGGCCGGCTGCAGGGGTTCCTGCGCACCGCGTCCGGGATCATCGTGGTGACCGTGTGCGCGGTCTGGCTGCTGCAGTCGCTGCCCGCGCGCCCCGGCCACGGGTTCGGCGAGGTTCCCGTCCAGGACTCGGCCTACGGCGTGGCCGCCCAGACGATCGCGCCGGTCTTCGAGCCGGCCGGCTTCGGGCAGTGGCAGACGGCGTCCGCGCTCGTGGTCGGCTTCGTGGCCAAGGAGGCCGTGATCAGCTCGTGGGCGCAGACGTATGCCGTCGAGGAGCCGGAGGAGGGGGCGTCCGACTTGGGCGACTTCGGCACGCAGGTCCGGGCCGCGTTCGAGGAGTCCTCGGGCGGGCACCCGTTGCCCGCGGTGTGGGCCTTCTTGTGGTTCCTGATGGCGTACACCCCGTGCGTGGCCACGCTGGCCGCCCAGAAGCGCGAGGTCGGCTGGCGCTGGACCGTCTTCGGAGTCGCCATCGGGCTGGCGGTCGCGTGGCTGGGTGCCGTGGCGATCTTCCAGATCGGGAGCCTGATCTGGTGAGCGGACCGCTGAGCGCTGTGTTGGGCGCCTTCGCCGACGGCGCCCACTCGCTGGCCGACGTGTCGGCTCGGACCGGGCTGCCCTCCGATGTCGTGCAGGCATCGGTCGACCACCTCGTCCGGTTGGGCCGCCTCGAGGCGCGCGAGCTGGCGATGGGCTGCCCGTCCTCGGGGTGCGGGTCGTGCGCGTCGGCGTCCGCGGACGGAGGACCCGGGTGTGGGGCGTCCGGCCCCGATGCGGGACGCCGTGGGCCCGTCCTCGTCGCGCTCACGCTGCGGCGGTAGGCTCCCCGATCGTGGGGAACACGGATCTGCCCATCGGCATCTTCGACTCGGGCTTCGGCGGCCTGACCGTCGCGCGCGCCGTCTGGGACCAGCTGCCGAACGAGGACATCGTCTACCTGGGCGACACCGCCCGGGCGCCGTACGGACCCAAGTCGATCCCCGAGGTGCGTGAGTACGCGATCGAGTGCCTCGACCACCTGTACGGCATGGGCGTGAAGGCGCTCGTGATCGCGTGCAACTCGGCCTCCTCGGCGGTGCTGCGTGACGCTCGGGAGCGCTACGACGTGCCGGTGGTGGACGTGATCCTGCCGGCCGCGCGGCGTGCGGTGCGCGCCACCCGCAACGGGCGGGTCGGGGTGATCTGCACCGTCGCCACCGCGAACGCGCTCAGCTACGACGACGCGCTCACCGCCGTACCCGATGTGGAGCTGCACACCGCGCCGTGCCCGCTGTTCGTGGAGTACGTGGAACGCGGCGTCACCGGTGGTCCCGAGTTGCTGGACCTCACCCGCCAGTACTTGGCACCCCTGCAGTTCGCCGACGTCGACACGTTGATCCTGGGTTGCACGCACTACCCGCTGCTCGCAGGCGTGATCTCGTACGTGCTCGGCGAGGGTGTCACCCTGGTCTCTTCGGCCGACGAGTGCGCCCGCGAGACCTACCAGAGCCTCACCGACCTCGAACTCGTGCACGAACAACCCCGCGCCGCGACCCGCCGGTTCCTGACCACGGGTAGCCCCGAGATGTTCGAGGGCATCGGACGCCGGTTGATGAACGGCTTCGTCGACCGGGTCGAACAGGTCGTCACGGTCGCGTCCTGAGGACGCGTGCGTGGGGGTGGGGTGCGACCCTCAGCGTCGGGCGTCCAGTGTGCTGTTGGGGCAGCGTGAGAGGAGTCGGGCGTCCGAGGTGAGGAGCACTCCCCGCTCGACTGCGGCTTGGGCCAACAACAATCGGTCGAACGGGTCGTGATGGATGAGTTCGGGGAACTGCGCGATGGCCGCAGCGTGCTCCGAACGCAGAGGGAGTTCCTCCAAGCCGGCGTCTGACCAGTGTTGCCCCAGCCCATCTGGCAGGTCGAGGCGGCCCAGCATGGTCTTGATGGTCGTCTCCGCGACGGAGACAGACGAGAAGCACACCCGGTCGTCGGCATCGATCGACGCGCGGGCCGCTGGCCCGATGCGGTCCGGCGCTGCGAGCAGCCAGAGGGCCACGTGCGTGTCCAGCAGGATCACGAGTGAATCTCCAAGTCGGCGTCCCACAACTGGCCCACGGTCTGGTCGGCGCCCGTGAAAGCCTCGTCGTCGATCTCGATGCGGCCCATGAGGCCGCCGAAGACGATGTCGGCCCGTGTGACCGGCTTCAGTTCCACCAACGGCCTTCCGGCCTTGGCGATGACAATGCGTTCGCCCGCGTAGGCCCGCTCGACCAGCCGAG